>CAZRZU010000060.1:0-10664 GCA_964604615.1 uncultured Oscillospiraceae bacterium | reverse complement strand
CTGGCTATTTACTTTAGTCAGTTTTTGTGTTAAAATAAATCTTAGTTAAATTCAGGAGGTATGAATAATGGACGAAAATAAGAACGAAATCCTTGAAGAAGGCACGGAAAGCCTTACCGAGGAAATGGAAGAAGTAGCTGAAGAGACTGTTGAAGAAGCAGAAGAGGCAGTTGAAGAAATTACAGAAGAAGCTGAAGATGAGGTTGAAGATTCCACAGAGGCTGAAAAATATGTTGACGTTAAGCTTCTTATTGCTGAAAATGCTAAGCTCAAGCGCACAAACAAGGTGCTGAAGGGAATACTCACAGGCATTGTTGCAATTGTTCTTGTAGTTGCAATAGCCTTTGGCGGTGTGAATCTTTATAAAACAGTATACAACCCTTACAATCACATGGGTTATTACAATATCAGTGGAATGACTATTGAAGACGTTGCTGAATTAAACGACATGACAGTTGAAGAAGTTATTGAGATGTTTTCTCTTCCTGAAGACATCAGTCCTAATACATATTACGACGTAATGGAATTTTTGATTCCTGTTTCTTACATGGCTGAAATGTACGGTATTGATGTGGAAACCATGAAGGAAGCTTTCGGCTTTGGCGATGAAATTACAGGAGATTCCACATGGGGTGAAGCTTTGGATTCCATGACACTTCTCACATATTTAGGAAGCGAAGAGCTTGTTGATGAATTTAAGGCTGATTACGGCTTTGGCGATGAAGTTACAAGCGAAACACTCTGGGGTAAAGTAAGAGCTAAAGCTAATAAGATTGATTACGAAAGACATCTTGCTGAGCAGGCAACTGCTGTTGAAGAAGACATAACAGAAGCTGAATAATGGAAAGGGCATTGCTTGGTGCAGTGCCCTTTTTTGTTTGACAACGTACTTTGAATATAGTAAAATCAAATTTGGAGGGGTTGTATGATATATACTGAACTTACAAAAAAGCGATGAACAAAGCAAGAGAAGGAAAATACAAAGAAGCAATAAAAATATTTACGGAATAAAGAGGTAGAAATATGAAAAAAGCTTTTTGTGCCGTGCTTTCGTTAATTCTTTTATTTGGAATAATTATAATGGGAGGTGCGGAAGTGAAACGGGAAGACATTAAAGAGGTGGGAGTGCATGATCCATCAATTATAAAGGATAGCAATGGAAAATATTACGTTTTCGGAAGCCATATCACCACTGCTGTAAGTGATGATATGATAGATTGGAATTATGTTGCCCGTGGCTACAAAAAAGAAGAAAATGTACATTTTGGCAATTTATCCGACACATTGGCAGAATCCTTTAAATGGGCAGGAGAGGATGACGGAGACTGTGCAGGAGGATATGCCGTGTGGGCACCTGATGTCTATTATAATAAGGATTATGTCTGGGAAGACAGAAGCAGAGGCGCTTATATGATGTATTACAGTGTTTCTTCAACATACAAGCGAAGCGCCATAGGTCTGGCTGTGTCAAAAACTATTGAAGGTCCGTACGAATACGTTGATACCGTTATTTATTCAGGGTTTACGAAAATAGATTCAAAAGATGAAAACAGCCTCCATAATAACATCTATACCAACACAAATCTTGACAATCTTATTAGCAAGGGAAGAGTTTGTGCATACAAGGACGATTGGGGCATTGAGGATTACAATAACATAACATACCCGAATGCCATAGACCCTTGTATATATGAAGATGAAAACGGCAAGTTATACATGGCTTACGGCTCTTGGTCAGGCGGTATCTTCGCCTTGCCTTTGAATAAAATAAACGGCTTGCCCATATATCCTTGCTTTGACAGCAAAACGGCAGACGGAAGGATGATTGACCGTTATTTTGGAACACATATTGCAGGCGGCAAGGGCTTCTCGGGGGAAGGGCCTTTCGTATACTACGATGAACAAGCAGGGTATTACTACCTTCAAAGCAGTTATGACTGGCTGGGTACAGACGGTGGTTATCATATTCGTATGTTCAGAAGTACGGCTCCCGACGGTCCTTTTACCGACGCGTCAGGTAACAGTGCGGTTTTTGGCGAAATACAGGCAGAACATGGTGTAAAGATGTTTGGCAATTACTACTTTAGTGACCTGGCGACTCCTTATACCTCGGGCGGACATTGCTCAACACTTATAGACAATGACGGAAAGCGATATGTTTTTTATCATACCCGGTTTAAAAACAGCGAAAGCTTTCGCTTGAGAGTACATGAAATGTTTATTAATGAAGACGGGTGGTGCGTTGTTGCTCCTTACAGATATATGGGAAATACCGATGAAGCCGTAACAGATAAAGAAGTGTGCGGAACTTACGAATTTATAAACCACGGAACAGGAATTGGGGAAGGAACCCATGTTAATGCCGCCATGACAGTATCACTGGATAGACAGGGCAGAGTAACGGGTGCTCAAAATGGTACGTGGTCAATGAATGGCAATCTTTGCACCCTTGTGCTTGATGGAATAACATATAAAGGTGTATTTTTAAAACAGCAAAATGAGAAAAATGAGCCGGTAACCGTTTTTACAGCTGTTGGTGATAACAATGCTTCGGTTTGGGGAGTAATGCTGAACAAAAAAGAGGATGCTCCAAAGGCTGATGCCATAATCAGCTTTGATGAGGGTTTGAAAACTGCCCGCACAGTCGTTTGTAAAAATGGCGGAAATCCTGTGCGTGCAGATGTAGAACCCATATATGAACCGGGCATTAAA
Source organism: uncultured Oscillospiraceae bacterium (assembly GCA_964604615.1). Lineage (GTDB taxonomy): Bacteria > Bacillota > Clostridia > UMGS1883 > UMGS1883 > RGIG1927. Next base: position 7,952 of record CAZRZU010000060.1, on the reverse strand, counting down.
GGCAATGCTATCAGGCTTGACGGAAGTTACGGCATGGAAATTACAGATGTTAACCTTAACTTTGATGCAACAATAAGTTTTTACATAAAACTTGATCACCTTGCCAATTATACACCCATAGTTGCAACAAGCGGTGATTTTTCTGACAGTGGTTTTGATAAGTGGTTTTCGCTTACAACTCTGGACAATGGAAAAAGTGCATGCTTGTGGTCGCACAGTGCAGAAACAGGGCAATGGTTCACCACAGAAAAGAAGGATGCATACAGCATGGGTTCGTGGCAGCATATAACTTTAGTTTTCGACAGAAATTATTACGGCGGAGAAAAGGAAGCCGTTGCGGTCAGACTTTATGTTAACGGTCATAATGTGGCAATCGGCGGAGCCTCAAAGGGTGCGTTCAATGCTCAAAGCAAGTTGTATATTGGAATAAATCCATGGGATGAGCTTTTGCATGCTGCCATTGATGAAATACAGATTTTTGACAAAGCCCTGAGTCACGGCGAGGTCATAAGCCTTTACGAAAGCTGATAATTGACAAAAAAATCGTAATGAGATAAAATACACGTATGACATGAAGGGTTGTGAAAAAATGTACGATTACCTGATAGTAGGTGCAGGTCTTTTTGGTGCAACGTTTGCCTACGAGGCGAACAAGCGAGGCAAAAAGGTACTGGTAATTGATAAAAGAAGTCACATAGGCGGTAATATATACAGCGAAGAGGTTGAAGGAATACAGGTACACCGATACGGTGCACATATTTTCCACACAAGCAACAAAGAAGTTTGGGATTATGTAAATAGCTTCGCCGAATTTAACCGTTATACAAACGAGCCTGTGGCAAATTACAAGGGTGAGATGTATAATCTGCCTTTTAACATGAACACTTTTTCAAAAATGTGGGGTGTTAAGACTCCGGAAGAAGCAAAAGAAAAAATTGCACAACAGATTAAAGAAGCAGGCATTACAGAACCTAAAAACCTTGAAGAACAGGCTATAAGCATGGTTGGTACAGACATTTACGAAAAGCTTGTAAAGGGCTACACTGCAAAGCAGTGGGGAAGAGACTGCAAGGATTTGCCCAGCTTTATTATTAAAAGACTGCCTGTAAGGTTTGTATACGACAACAATTATTTTAACGATACATACCAAGGTATACCAATAGGCGGTTACACACAAATCGTTGAAAAAATGCTTGACGGTATTGAAGTAAGGCTTGAAGAGGACTTTTTCAAAAACAGAGAAGAGTATATGAACTGTGCAGAAAAAATAATTTTCACAGGTATGATTGATGAGTTTTACAACTATTGCTACGGACAGCTTGAGTACCGTTCTCTTCGCTTTGAAACAGAAGTCCTGGATTGCGAAAATTATCAGGGTAATGCAGTTGTTAACTATACTGAAAAGGAAATACCGTACACAAGAATTATTGAGCATAAGCATTTTGAATTCATGTGTCAGAAAGGGGAGGTTAACCTCAAGAGTGTTATTACGCGTGAGTATCCTGCAACATGGAATCTGGGGGATGAGCCTTATTATCCAATGAACGACGAAAAGAACAATGAACTGTACAGAAAGTATGCGGAAAAAGCAAAATCCGAAAACAAAGTTGTTTTCGGAGGAAGATTGGGTATGTATAAATATTTTGATATGCACAATGTAATTGCAGCTGCATTGGAAACTGTGCACTGTGAGCTTGATTAAATAAATCTGCAAATTAAACATCCTACGATACTGCCGGTGATATCTGCAAGAAGTGCGCAGAACAGGCAGTGTCGTATTTTTTTTGCACGTGTTGTGGCAAAGTAAATGCTCAAGGTGTAGAAGGTTGTTTCCGTACTGCCCATTATCACGGATGCACAACGGCCTATGTAGCTGTCAGGCGAATGAGTGGAAAGTATGTTCTGGAATACTGCCATGGAGCCACTGCCCGACACAGTCCGCATGAGCGAAAGGGGCAGTATTTCGCTTGGGATGCCAAGAAGTTTGCAAACAGGAGAAGCAAAAGCTGAAAAAGCCTCTAAAGCACCGGACTGATACAAAAGTTCTACTGCAACAACAAGCCCCAAGAGAGAAGGGAGAATCTCCACTGAGCATTTCAGCCCATTCATGCCCCCTTGAGTGAAAGCAGACCATATATTAACTTTTTTACATAGAGCAAATACCAGAACAAATAAAATAAAAACAGGTATAAAATAAGACGTTATGCTGTTCATGAGGTCACCCGAGCTGCTATTTTTGCCGAAATTGTACCCACGGCAAAGGCTGTTAATGTGGTTATAATGGTGGGAAGAATGATGTTGGAGGGATATTGCGAGCCAAACTGCCCCCGCAGGGCTATCACCGATGTGGGAATAAGCTGAATTGATGCAGTGTTTATTACAATAAACATGCACATGGCATTGCTTGCAGTGTAAGGTGTGGGGTTGAGTTTGTCAAGAGCACTCATGGCATCAAGTCCCAGAGGAGTTGCCGCATTACCCATGCCCAATATGTTGGCAGACATATTCATGCTTATTTTTTGCATGGCAGCAGTGTTTTTATATTCTTTTCCAAAGAGAAATGTTGTAACAGGAGACAAAAGTTTCGATATAATTTTTGTTATATTGCTTTTGTGGGCAATTTCCATAATGCCTGACCAAAAACACATAATAGGTGCAAGAGTCAGCATTAAATCAAAGGTTTTTTCTATACCGCTGTTTAGTATGGAGACAACTTCGTCGCCCCCTTTTGTGAGTGCAGTATACACGATACCTATTATTATCATAAAACTCCACAAATACGTTAAAATTTAAATCTCCCCCTTAATTGTTAACAAATTGAAAACAGGTTGTGACGGAATGGAAAAAATTGTATTAAAAAACCTTAATTTGATTGACTTTTAAAAAATGTGGTGTTATATTGGAGATAATAAAACAAATTGTAGAAAGGGGTATATATTATGGCAAAAAAGACAGAATCAGCTAAATCCACAGGTGTTATGAGAAAGGTTGATCAGTTGGGAAGAGTGGTTATTCCCAAGGAATTGAGAACAGTTCTTGATATTGAGGATAATAAAGATTTACTTGAAATATATGTTGAAGGCGATAAGATTATTCTTAAAAAGTTTGTGGCAGGATGTTCCTTCTGCGGAAAAGAAGGTGTTCTTTCCAAATTTAAGGACAAGACCATCTGCTCTGATTGTATTAAGGAAATTAAAGATACAGCAGTATTTTAAAAAAGACGCGAGCAATCGCGCCTTTTTTTTATAAGCTCTTGAAAAAAATTTTGCTTGGTAGTATAATGTACTAAGTATATTTTAAGGAAGGTTCAGTTATGAAGTATCAGAGAGTTTATGCAGAAATTGACCTTGATGCAATAAGATATAATCTTAAAACCATAAAAGAGCATGTTGGTAAGAAACTTCTGGTTGTTATAAAAGCAAATGCTTACGGTCACGGCGCAAAAAAAGTTGCCGAAGCAACCTGTGATATTGCAGATTATTTTGCAGTAGCAACAATTGAAGAGGCAATACAGTTACGTGAAGACAATATTACAAACCCAATTCTTATTTTGGGTTATGTATCGCCGGAATATTTCCCTGATTTGGTAAAGTATAATGTTGAACAGACCTTGTTTGACTATGAAAGTGCACTTCTTCTTGCAAAGGCAGGCGGTAAAGCTCATATAGCGGTTGATACCGGTATGGGAAGAATAGGCTTTTCCACTACCGACGAAAGTGTTGACACCATAAAGAAAATTGCAGCCCTTGAAGGCATAAAAATAGAAGGAATATTTACGCATTTTGCAACTGCCGATGAAAAAGATAAAGAGTTTTCACACTGTCAGTATAAAAAGTTCTGCGATTTTGTTGCAAAGGTTGAGGAAAGTGGGGTAAATATTCCTCTAAAGCATGTGGCGAACAGTGCTGCCATTATCGATATGCCCTCCTATGGTCTTGACATGGTGCGCAGCGGCATCATTACATACGGGCTTAAGCCTTCTGCGGATGTGGGAGATTTAAACATAAAGCCTGCTTTGAGGTTGAAAACCCATGTGGTATATGTTAAAACTGTTCCCGCAGGTACACCCATAAGCTACGGAAGAACATATGTAACAGACTGCGAAAAGGTTATTGCAACCATTCCCGTGGGCTATGCTGACGGCTATCCAAGAGCTTTGTCAAACTGCGGAAGGGTTGTTATAAACGGATGTTATGCTCCCATAGTGGGTAGAATATGCATGGACCAGTTTATGGTTGATGTAACCGATATTCCCTCCGTTAAAGTGGGGGATGAGGTCAGCCTTATTGATGAGATGATACCGGCAGAAGAAATTGCCGCATTGGAAGGTACAATAAATTACGAAACTGTGTGTAAAATCAGTGACAGAGTTCCTAGAATATATGTTAATGAATAAAGGAGGTGTAAAAAAACTAATTGTTTTTTTACACCTCCTTTTTAATATTGAAAATTTTCGGTAAAAAGGGTATAATAAAATAAAAGTTTTTGTTTGGAGTGGTTCAAGTGGAAAAATTAGCAAAATTGGCAATGCTGGATATAAAATGCGAAGACAGTCTCCTCGAGGATATTGAGAGCATATTAAAAATGACAGACATTCTCAGCGAAGTGGAATCTGAAAAAAGCGAGCATCATGAAGAATGGCAGTTTCGTGACGATGCTGTGAAACATTCTTTTGACCGCGAGGATTTGCTGTCAAATGCGCCCTGTGTTGAAGACGGTTTTGTTATTGTTCCGAAAGTGGTGGGTTAAGCATGAAAATTTATGAAGCCTCTGAGCTTTTAAGAAAAAAGAAAATATCTCCTGAAGAATTAAAAAATTGCATTGCAAAAAACGATAAAGTTAATGCATTTATAACCCGTTGCGATATTGTGCCTAAAGAAAGCGACTCGCCCCTTTGGGGAATACCTGTTGCCGTTAAAGATAATATCTGCACAAAAGGTGTACTGACCACTGCGGCAAGTAAAATGCTTTCAGACTTTATTCCTCCTTATGATGCAACCGCAGTAGAAAGGTTGAAACAACAGGGAGCGGTAATCATAGGAAAAACAAACATGGATGAGTTTGGTATGGGCTCGGAAGGTAAGATGAGCTATTTCGGACCTACATCAAATCCTCTTAATTTTGATTTTGTCCCGGGAGGGTCATCTAGCGGAAGTGCGGCTGCCGTTAAGGCAGGTGAGGCGCTTGGTGCACTGGGAAGCGATACTGGCGGAAGCATACGTCAGCCGGCTTCTTTCTGCGGTCTGTACGGCTTAAAGCCTACCTACTCATTAGTTTCTCGTTACGGACTCATAGCTTTTGCCTCAAGCCTTGATGCAATTGGACCCATCTGCCTTTCCGCAAAGGACTGTGCAATTATGTTAGAGTGTATTGCAGGATACGATCCGAAAGATGCAACAAGTGCAAAGCACGAAAAAGAAAACTATTATGAAAAAATTACCTCAGACATAAAAGGGTTGAAAATTGGAGTTTTACGTGAGTTTTGGGAGGATTGCAGTGAAGATGTAAAGTCTGTAATAGAAAATGCTGCAAACAATTTCAAAACCATGGACGCAATTGTTGAAGAATGTTCAATGCAAAGCATTAAGTATGCAGCGAGTTCCTATTATATAATATCTTCGGCAGAGGCATCAAGTAACCTTGCCAGGTATGACGGTGTACGTTTTGGTAAAAGATGTGAGGATTTTGAAACATTGGAAGAGATGTATGTTAAAACAAGAAGTGAAAACCTTGGTGAAGAAGTGAAAAGGCGCATACTTTTGGGAACCTATGTGTTGAGTGAAAATTATTATGACCTATATTATGGAAAAGCAAATAAAGCAAGACACCTTATAAGACAGGATTTCGAAAAGCTTTTTGACAAATATGATATAATTATGACCCCTGTATGCCCGGTCGGGGTGTGGAAAAAAGGCGAAAAGCATAAAATTAAAGATGTATATTCCCTTGACAAGTATACCTCCGCTGTGAGCCTTGCCGGCTTGCCTGCAATAAGTGTTCCGTGTGGCAAAGATAAAAATAACATGCCTGTGGGAATGCAGCTTGTGGGGAGTAAATTCTCCGAGCAAATGCTTTTAAATGCGGCTTGGGCATATGAGGAAGGGGGCTTTGCAGATGAAATTTGAAACAGTCATAGGCTTGGAGGTACATGCTGAGCTTGCCACAGAGTCAAAGGCTTTCTGTTCCTGCAAAGTGACCTACCGTGAAAATCCAAACAGTTACTGCTGTCCTGTTTGTATGGGGCTTCCGGGTGCACTGCCTGTACTGAACAGAAAAGTGGCTGAATATTGCGCTTTGCTTGGAAAAGCACTGCACTGTAATATAGACACAAGCAGTTATCATTACAGAAAAAATTATTTTTATCCAGACCTTCCGAAAGGATATCAAATAAGCCAAAAGAGAGGACTGTGTAACGGAGGCTATCTTGATGTTAACGGAAGACAGATACGCATAAATCGAATTCACGTTGAGGAAGATGCAGGAAAACTCATACACGAGGGAAATGTAACAAAAATAGACTACAACCGTGCGGGGATTCCGCTTGTTGAAATTGTAACAGAGCCGGATTTAAGAAGCAGCGGCGAGGCGAGAGAGTTTTTGGAAAAAATAAAGGAGATACTTTTGTATCTGGGTATATCTCACTGCAAAATGCAGGAGGGCAACCTCAGATGTGACGTGAATGTATCTGTTAGAGAAAAAGGCTGTGAAAAATACAATCCGAGATGTGAAATGAAAAATGTGAATTCGTTTTCTGCCGCTGTTCGCGCTATTGATTGTGAAGAGAAAAGGCAAATGGCTGTTCTGGCGAGCGGAGGTGTCTTAACTGACGAGACGCGGCGGTGGGACGATGAAAAGGGTGAAAGTGTACTTCTCCGAGGGAAGGAATCCTCCTCGGATTATCGCTATTTTCTCGAACCTGATTTACCTCCGATTGTATTAGATTCCGACCAATTGGAACCTTTGCCCGAATTGCCCGATAAAAAGCGAAGTCGCTATGTGAATGAATACGGTTTTACCCAATATGAGGCAAATGAAATTACAAGAGTGAAAAGGTTCGCAGAAATACTGGACGAAGGAGTCAATGCAGGCGGAAATGCAAAAAAACTGTATAATTGGCTTGTGAGTGATATAGCCAGGATAATAAACGAAAGCGAAACGGATATCCAGTTTTCAGGAAAGGAACTTGCAGAGTTAACATTAATGATTGAAAGAGGAGACGTTTCGTCCACTTCCGGTAAAGAAATTCTGGAGCTTATGTTTGCGGAAAATAAGCCTCCGGAAGTTATTGTTAAGGAAAAAGGCTTTACACAAATAAATGATGCCAAAGAAATAGAGAAGGCTGTAAAATCGGTTTTGCTTGAAAACGAAAAAAGCATCAGCGACTATAAAAACGGAAAGAAAAATGCTTTCGGATACCTTGTGGGACAGTGTATGAAAAAAACGGGAAACAGGGCAAATGCAAAAATGGTCAAAGAAATTTTGACAAGGGAAATAGCAGACTAAAGGAAGAATATATCTTAAAAATACAATGGAGAAGTAAAAAATGATAAGAGTAATGTTTGTGTGCCACGGAAATATTTGTCTTTTCAAGTAGAAACGGAAAAATATAAGGTTGATATATCAATAAGCATTTAGGAGAGGAGGTATAGGCATGGTAAGAGTAGTGTTCGTATGTTTAGGTAATATTTGCCGGAGCACTTTAGCTCAGAGCGTTTTTACATACAAGGTAAAGGAGCTAGGCTTAGCAGATCAATTTTATATTGACTCAATGGCTACAAGTACAGAGGAAATTGGAAATCCTCCTCACAGAGGTACAGTAAAGAAACTAAACGAGGTAGGGATCCCTGTAGTGCCTCATAAAGCTAAACAGATAACATGGAGCGACTATAGTAAATTCGATTATATCATCGGTATGGATGAGTGGAATATGAGAAACCTTAACAGGATGCTTA
>CAZRZU010000059.1:0-10674 GCA_964604615.1 uncultured Oscillospiraceae bacterium | reverse complement strand
TGTTTACTATGATAGTTTCATAACCAAGACTCTTGAGTGCCCATACACAATGAACGGAGCAATAGTCAAATTCGATACCCTGACCGATTCTGATAGGACCGGAGCCGAGAACCATAATTTTCTTTTTGCCTTCCTGAGTTTCGCCTGTGGATTCGTTTTCGCTGCCATAGCAGGAATAGTAGTATGGTGTGATGGCTTCAAATTCAGCCGCACATGTATCAACCAGCTTGTAAGCAGGCATAATACCGTTTTCCTTACGCATTGTTTTAACAGCCTTAGCATCCATACCCACATATTCGCCTATAACCTTGTCTGTATAGCCGTAAGTTTTAGCCTTTTCAAGAAGCTCGGGTGTAAGGTTGCCCTTTTTCAATTCTTCACCAAGGTCAACAATTGCCTTAATCTTTGTTAAGAACCATCTGTCAATCTTTGTAATATCGTAAATTTCGTCAACTGTAATACCGCGAATAAGAGCTTGCGCAACAACAAACAGACGCATGTCGTCAACCTTTTTGAGTTCTTCGTAAAGCATTTCCTTTGTGAAGGACTGATAAGCCGGAAGGTCAAGTGCAAAAATGCTAAGCTCCAATGAACGAACTGCCTTCAAAAGCGCACCTTCAAAGGTTGTTGCAATACTCATAACTTCACCTGTTGCCTTCATCTGTGTACCCAACTTTCTTTCAGCTGTTACAAACTTATCAAAAGGCCACTTGGGGAACTTTGCTACGATATAGTCAATTGTGGGTTCAAAGCCTGCATATGTCTTGCCTGTTACCGCATTCTTTATCTCGTCAAGGTTGTAGCCGAGCGCAATTCTTGTAGCAACCTTGGCAATGGGATAGCCTGTTGCCTTACTTGCCAATGCGGAAGAACGGGAAAGACGGGGGTTAACTTCGATAACTGCATATTCAAAGCTGTTGGGTTCAAGAGCAAACTGGATGTTACAGCCACCTTCGACACCAAGCTTATTTATAATTTTAAGTGCCGCTTCGCGGAGCATATTAAACTCTTTTGTTGCAAGAGTCTGAGCAGGAGCAACAACGATACTGTCACCTGTATGAACACCTACGGGGTCCAGATTTTCCATGGAGCATATTGTGATTGCGCTGCCTGCGCCGTCACGCATAGCTTCAAATTCAATTTCCTTCCAGCCTGCAATACATTTTTCAACCAGAATCTGTCCAACTCTGGAAAGACGAAGGCCGTGGGGAGCAATCTGAGCGAATTCTTCTTCGTTGTTTGCAATACCGCCGCCTGTACCGCCCAATGTATATGCGGGACGGATAATTACGGGGAAGCCGATTTCATACGCAAATGCGAGACCATCGGCATATGTTTCAACAACCTTTGATGCAATACAGGGCTGACCGATGTCTTCCATGGCATCCTTGAAGCCCTGACGGTCTTCTGCCATGCGGATAGTTTCGGGGCTTGTACCCAGAAGCTTTACACCGTGTTCTTCCAGAAAGCCTGTTTCTGCAATTTCCATTGCAAGGTTCAAGCCTGTCTGACCACCCAGAGTAGGAAGGATGGAATCGGGCTTTTCTTCAAGAATTACTTTCTTTACCGTTTCAACTGTCAAGGGTTCAATATATACCTTATCGGCAATATCCTTATCTGTCATGATAGTAGCGGGGTTAGAGTTAATGAGAACAACCTCCATGCCTTCTTCCTTAAGAGTACGGCAAGCCTGTGTACCTGCATAGTCAAACTCTGCTGCCTGTCCGATGATAATAGGACCGGAACCAATAACAAGAACCTTTTTTATATCGGCTTTTTTAGGCATTCTGATTTCCTCCCATCATATCAATAAATTCATCGAATATAAAGTCTGTTTCATGCACGGGGGCAAACTGTACAGAGATAATATTCTTTCCCTTGTAACTAATGCCTTCGATTGTACCGTCGTTAATGTTTACATGGCTTACTTCTGCTATGCTTTCATCAACTTCTGTCACAACGTAGCCATGGTTCTGGCTTGTGATGTAAACACGGTTTTTATCTGCAAACTTAACAGGGTAGTTACCGCCACGATGACCGTGAGACATTTTTTCTGCTTTACCGCCTGTTGCCAAAGCCATAATTGTATGACCCAGCTCCACTGCAAGTGTGGGTATATTTGCATCGTACAAAGCCTTAGCCACATCTATAAATTCCGGATTTTCACCGGGATTGCCGGGACCGTTTGAAAGCATAACACCGTCATAGCCGCCGGAAAGAATTTCCTCAGCAGTCACTGTTGCGGGACAAATGGTAACATCCGCATTTCGTTTTTTAAGTTCATCAACAAGGCTGTTCTTTACACCGTAATCGATAACTGCAACCTTTTTACCGCTGCCTTCAATGTGAGAAGTGCTTACGCATGTAACCGCCTTAACGGCATTTTTGCATTTATTTTCTTTAAGCTTTGCAACAACTTCATCAACTTCAAATGGTTCAACAGTCAAGAAGCCTGCCATTGAGCCTTTATCGCGGAGCTTCTTTGTAAGCGCGCGTGTATCAACCCCTTCAATTCCGGGAACACCGTATTTGCAAAGATACTCAGAAAGTGTAATTTCCATTCTGAAATTACTTGCTGCCTGACTGAGTTCACGCACAATAAGACACTTAGCCCATACACGGTTGGATTCCATGTCACCAAGGTGAACACCGTAGCTACCTACAATGGGATATGTGAGAACCACACCCTGTCCGTAATTGGATGGGTCAGAAAGTGTTTCAACATAGCCTACAACCGCTGTATTGAATACAACTTCACAAATACAGTCACGCACAGCACCTATACTTTCGCCTTCGTATACAGAGCCGTCTTCGAGTATTAAATATGCTTTCATTTTAGCACCTACCCTTTCTTAAATGGGCAAAATCTTCGCAGAAAATTCACCCTAACCTTTAATTAAATATTATACACAAAAAACATCTTTATTGCAATAGTACAAATATAATTTCGTTTATTTTTTTCAATTTTCGACACAGAGTTTTTTATTCTGTTATTATTTTTCTTCTTTTTGTTGACTTTGACCCAAAAAAAATGTATTATAGATAGGTAGTAAACATTTTTTAGGAGGATTCGCTGATGAAAAAGTCCGCAAAATCATCTGTCAAAAATACAGACCTTGCCATGAAGCATAAGGCTGAAAATAACATTACTATTGTTAACTGCGGCATTGTGTTATATGCACTTTTACTCGCCGTTATTGCATCAATGGCAAATTCTTCATTAACCGTAGAGGGTGCTTCTGCAGTCCGTCACATACTTATTTATTGCGGTCTGGCAGGCTTTATGGGTATTGCAGCTTATGCGGCATACAAGTCAAACAAGTCGTTCTTAAAGTATTCTTTAATGTGCTTGTTTGTTTCCGTTTCTTCAGTGGCAATTCTTTACTGTAACAATACTCACGCATGGGGCACAATGATTACATGGCTTGCACTTGGCATAGCTTTCGTTTTCAACTGTGTGTATGCTTACCTTACAGATAAAAATCTTTATTACACTTCTAAGAAAACTCAGCTTGTGTTTAAGGTTGTTGTGGGCATTGTTTATGCCCTGCTTGCAATTGTCCTTATTCTTGCGTTTTTCAGAGTTATATAATTTTGAAACATCAAGTTTCGTGCAGACCGTTCAAAGAAAAAATCAATCAGCCAAAAAAAGAGGGGGTTGCTTAACGCAACACCCTCTTTTAGTATTTTAATATTTGGGAACTATTCTGCAATAAGCGAACTTATCGTCTTCAGATGCAAGCATTACACGTCTTCCACGGGCTGCAAACACCTTGCCGCTTTCAATGTTTACAATACGCATTTTGTCTTCAACCTTTTCCACCTTCCACATCTGGGAGGGTTTATTTTCAATATCACGCATTGTTCCGTCTGAAGACAAAGCCTTACCGGTAGCCTTATGCACAATCTGATAACTGCCGTCTTTTTCCCAGAAATTCCAGATGAGGTTTTCATCCTTGTAGGAAAGAGGCTTTGTAAACACATCAAAACCGTCGCTTGCAAGATATGCTGAAAACTCGTTCATCATAATACGGTAGTCCTCCGATTCGATGGAGAACACGGAATACGTTTTTGTTTTTACATCAAATGCTATTTCGTCTGCCCACTCAATATGGCAAGTTCCGTCTTCAATGGTAATGGGCAGGAAAACATATCCCGAGTTATTGTAATCCACAGGGTCCCATCTGTCACCCACATAAATATAGTGGTCACCGAACTTTAAAACATATGTAGGCTGAGTATTATATGTAACCGCATCACCAAAGTGAGAAACCGAAGACCATCTGCCCTCCATTCCAAAGCAGGAAGCACATCCGCCCTGATTAGGATTCCAACCGGTGCACATTGAAGAAAGCATGTAATACTTTCCGTTCTTTTCAAACACCGTAGGTGCTTCACGGTACTGTCCCGGGAAAAGAGCTTTAACCTGTTCATCAATTGCCATGTAGTCGTCGCTTAACCTATACATACACATATCTGCGTTGTCTCTTGCGGCACTTAAAAAGTAGGCAGTTCCGTCCTTATCTTTAAAAAGGGTACAGTCACGGCTCATGTTTCCCACAGGGTTAAAGCTTCCGCGGTATACATAGTCACCATCCACAGTATCACATGTGGCAACTGCACATCTTGCAGCGTTATAATCCCTTCCGTTTTCAAAATGCATCCACATAACATACTGCTTTGTCTTTTCGCAGTATAAAACCTTTGGGCGCTCAATATTTGCTCCCTTGCCAAAGGGCATAAGCTCTAAATCTGTTCTTACATAGTAGGGCTTTTTTTCGGAATTCAGCCTCAGGACAACATTTCTGAATTCCCAGTTCATCAAATCGCGGCTTCTGTAACAAGCAACACGTTTGTCGCCCTCGCGCACTTCTCCGAACATATAGTAATATCCGTTGTCCTCCAAAAAGCCTGCCCCATGCGCATGAAGGATTTTACCGTCTGTATCATACATGGGCATGCCGTTTCTTATGCTTGTTGCCATTTTTACCACTCCCTTGAGCATCTTATAACTAATTTAAGCTTATTGTATCATAATTATTCCAATAATAAAAGACCAATTTTTGCGAAAAATTGGTCTTTTATTATTATCTTTCTTCCAACTTCACATACGGAGCTCTGCTGGACATGGATTTATAAGCGGGACGAATAATACGTGAGGAAACCGTCATTTCTTCAATACGGTGTGCACACCAACCGGGCACACGCGCCATTGCAAACATAGCTGTATATACTTCCTCGGGAATACCCAGCATGGAATAAACAAAGCCGGAGAAAAAGTCAACATTGGGTGAAAGGATTTTTTCTTTGCCTGTAATTTCCGAAAAAAGCTTGGGAGCAGTGCTCTTTATGATGCGGTACAGCTCCATTTCCTCTTCTCTGCCTTTTTCCTTGGCAAGAGTTTCAGCCGCTTTTTCCAGTATAACTGCACGCGGGTCAGAAACAGTGTAAACTGCATGACCCAAGCCGTACACAAGTCCGGTCTTGTCGTATGCTTCTTTTTTAATAATCTTTACAAGGTAATCCTTTATTTCAGCCTCATTGGTAAGAGAAGAAATATTTGCCTTTATGTCGGCAATCATGCCCATAACCTTCGCATTTGCACCACCGTGACGAGGACCTTTAAGTGAACCGATTGCTGCACTGATAGCCGAATAGGTATCCGTACCGGATGAAGATACCACGTGCGTTGTAAATGCAGAGTTATTACCGCCGCCGTGTTCTGCATGCAGGATAAGTGTAAGGTCAAGTATTTTAGCCTCAGTTTCTGTATATACGTGGTCAGCGCGCATCATATACAAAAAGTTTTCAGCTGCGGATAAATCTGTACGGGGAGAATGTATAACAAGGCTCTTACCGTCAAAATAATGTGCCTTTGCCATATATGCATGAGCAATAAACACGGGAAAACGCGCAATAAGCTCAATAGACTGGCGAAGCATATTCTCAAGAGATGTGTCGTCAGGATTAGGGTCGTATGAATATTCAGCCAACACACTTCTTGCAAGCTTATTCATAACATTTGTACTTGGCGCTTTAAGGATCATGTCTTCCGTAAAATTTTTAGGCAGAGGACGGCACATGTTCATGTATTCGGTAAACTCTTCCAGCTCCGTCTTTGTAGGCAACTTACCGAAAAGGATAAGATAAACCGTTTCTTCAAAGCCGTACCTGTTCTCCGAAGCACAACCGTTTACAATGTCGCCGACACTTATGCCGCGATATCTGAGATTACCCACATCGGGCTTTTTTTCACCTTCGTCAAGGACATAACCGTGCACTTCACCGATTCTGGTCAAGCCAACCAGCACACCGCTTCCGTCCTGATTACGAAGTCCTCTTTTAACATTAAACTTTGAGTATGCTTCCGTATTTATATTATAGTTTTCAGTTGCAATATTCAAATACTTTTTTAATGCCTGTTCATTATTCATTCGATCTCGCCCCTTTGAATATAACGGAATTTTCTTTTTAATCCCATTCACAGTTTCCTATCGCGGACAAATGTCCTCCATGGGAATACGTTAATGTGTTTAGAATATATTGTACACATAAATTGCTGTTATGTCAAACACTTTTTTCTTTTATCATATACTTTTTTTACTTTTTTAATAGCCATTTTGTACCATACGAGTACATTCCTTGACAGAAAGGCGCCTTAGTGGTATAATAAGGGACGTACAAATCATCTTTAAAGGAGATGAATATATGAAAAAACTATTAGCATTAGTTCTTTTGTTTACCATGCTTTTATCGGGATGTGGAAACAATGCCACTGATCCCACCAATCCAACAGAGGATTATACAGAGCCCACAGAAACGGTAAGCGAGTTTGAAGAATCCGGCGAGCCTGTGGAGGCTGAAACTTTAAACATTTTTACATCCGACCGTTCATATGCCGTCATGATTGACAACGACGGCAACTCCTCCCGCCCTCACGCAGGTTTGGAGGAAGCCTACCTTATTTACGAAATGTATGTTGAGGGTAAGGCTACAAGACTCATGGCGCTTTTCAAAGGTGTGGACACTCAAAAGATAGGTCCCATCCGTTCTTCCAGGCATTATTTTCTTGACTATGTGTTTGACAACGATGCAATCTATTCCCATGCAGGCTTCAGTCCTCTTGCTATGGAACAGATTTCTTCTATGGGTGTTAACAACTTAAACGGTCTTGTTTATGAACCTACATATTACTGGAGAGAAAGAAAGTATCAAGGTGACTACCATTCACTTTACTCATCCATAAGTAACCTTTCAAAGCTTGCGGACAAGCTGAGTTACAGAAAAACAAGCGAGACTCTTCCCTTCAACTATTCTGTTGACGCACCCGTATATGAAGGTGACAGTGCAATTGACATTACCATACCTTACGCAGATTTTTACTATGTTTCCTATAAATACAGCGAAGATACTGGGCTTTATGAGCGCTATATCAATTCGGAATATCACTCTACTCAGTCCGGGTCAAAATTGCAGGCAGGGCAAATTATTATTCAGTTTGCTTCAAGCTATCCCTTGGGAGACGGCACTGCACGCATTCAGCTTGACACCACAGGCAGCGGCAAGGGCATATTTATTTCCAACGGCATGCAGGTGCCCCTTACTTGGAAGAAATCCACAAGAACAAGCCAGCTTAAGTTCTACACCGCAGACGGCAAGGAGCTTGTGCTTGACCCCACAAAGACAACCTATGTACAGGTAATGCCCTCAACACTGAATTACAAGATTAAATAACACTAAAAAAGACCGCAATGCGGTCTTTTTTAGTGTTAAAAGCAGCTGTACTTTTCCACAACTTCGTCTTCGCTGTAACGGTATGCAAGTCTGCCGGGGCATGTTAAAAGCATGCATCTTCTGTACAAAGGCGCAAGGAATTTTTCTTCTCCCTTGCCTCTTTTAAGAAGACCTTCTTCTGCACAGTGAAGTATTTTTGCAATAAGCTCATTGAGAGCATTGCGCGAAGCCACCAGCTCACCCTTTACCGTTTCCTCCCTCAGGCAAGTATTAGTTTTTTCAACGCCCTCGGCACTGAAGAAGTTTTCCAAAACAACATTAACCTTATTCATGTTATACAAAACACCCAGGTTGAATGCAGCAGGGGCAAAGCTGTCGGGAAACGGTTGTGCACAGTCGCTGCGGACCTCTAAAGTTCCTCTTCTGGTTATTTCAACATTTTTAAATGACAGGTAACAGTCAATATCTTCCTCTGTTGTATCTTCACGAGAAAAGTATTCTTCAATGCCCACAGGAGCAAAAACCTCATACCTACCGTCTCTCCTGCGGTTGAATATTCCCTTTGACATAATATAGTCAACCAGGTCTTCATCTGTTTCGAACTTGCCGTCAACCTTTCCCGTAATGTTCGGACAAAGGGAAAAGGCACTTTGCTCCCACAAAAAATCACGGTAGCAGATATATCCCTTACGGTCAAAGTCAGGCGAATTGGAAAACAGCATTGCCCTTACAAAGTCCAGCTTTGCATACAGGGTATATGCATAGGGCAAGTGGCACAGAGGTACATCCAGATGAGTTTGCGCACTGGAAAGAAACGCCGGGAAATCAGGGTGTTCACAGTCTGCTCCGAACTTTGTAAGATATTCATCCACCATATTATACGTGGAAAAGTCCACATGACTCTTTTTTGTATATTTCTTGTAAGGGTTACTGCCTATTCCCACAATTGCGTGATTGTTGCTTTTAAAATAGCTTTGAACTTCGCTTAAAAGCTCATAAAATCGCCGGGCAATATCGCAAAGATTGTCGGAATAATTCATTGCAATTTCAAAATTATTGTAGGAATTATCAAAGGAAAGACAATCCCCGTCAGCATTTGTTATGAACAGCGGCTGACCGTTTTCCTCAAGTTCCGTTTTAAAGCCGCGGGCTAAAAAGTGATCAAACATACCTTTTGCAACATTTTCATCAACAGGAGCCTTGGCAAGATTAACCAACGGAAACTCAAGCTCTACCCCCACATTACCGTACTCCCTGTTTTCAAAGGGCTTTAAAAAAGTGTCGTAAATAAGTTTTCTTGTATCCATAAAACCATCCTTCAACTTAAAAATCAGGCAGAATGTTCTGCCTGATTTTTTAATTCTGCACTTTGCTCTCAGCATTCTGCATTATTTTATAGTAATTCCCTTATATGTCTTTTTAACTTCTTCGTAGGAATCAAATCCGCCTATGTCAAAACGTGTGCCGGGCATTTCCCATGCATATACGGGGATTTTTTCGCACAAATAGCATACAAAGCTACCGGGAGCATCTACTGCACAACCGTCTTCTATGCCCTGCTTAATCCACTTCAAATCTTCCTTTCTGTAATAATAGAAAGGACCGACGCACCAGTTGCTCTTAGGCTCTTGGGGTTTTTCTTCCATGGACAAAATCTTCATGTTTTCGTCCGGAATCATAACACCGCACTTGCGAAGCTCTTCAACATCCTCTTCGTAGTTAACAACCACCGCGCTTGTGCCGTTTTTCTGTGCGTAATTAACAAACTCTGACAATGAGAAATCAACCAAATTATCCCCTGCAAGAACAAAAATATCTTCATCAATATTTCTTTCTTCAATTGCAAAAAGAATGTCGCGAACTGCACCCAACCTTGTTTCATTACTTGTTGTTCCGTCATTAAGT
The DNA here is from genome assembly GCA_964604615.1 of uncultured Oscillospiraceae bacterium. GTDB lineage: Bacteria > Bacillota > Clostridia > UMGS1883 > UMGS1883 > RGIG1927. The sequence goes on along the minus strand of CAZRZU010000059.1, from coordinate 1,035 downwards.
ACTTTAATAGGCTTTGTGTAGTCGCTATTCTTTGCCCAATCCTCAAAAATGTGAGCAAACTTCGCGTTGGAAATAATAATATGCTCATTCACACATTCTATTTTATCCAAATCCTCAATGAGATAATCAAGAATGCTTTTACCGTTCACTTCCAAAAGTGGCTTGGGGAAATTCTCTGTCAAAGGGTAAAGTCTGGTTGCATATCCTGCCGCAAGAACTACTACTTTCATTACATTTTCCTCCAATTATAGTTTACTTAGAACTCAAGCATCTTTTCGATATAGGCATCGAGTTCTTCTATCTTAACGCGAGTCTGTTCCATTGTATCTCTTTCACGGATTGTTACGCAGCCGTCCTCTGCTGTTTCAAAGTCAACAGTGATGCAGATAGGTGTACCGATTTCGTCCTGTCTGCGGTATCTCTTACCGATGGAACCTGCATCGTCAAATTCGCAGGGATACTTCTTGATAAGATTGTGATAAATTGCTGTTGCCTGTTCGTTAAGCTTCTTGGAAAGAGGAAGCACAGCCGCCTTAACGGGAGCAAGTGCAGGAGCAAGACGAAGTACAACACGTGTATCGCCTTCGCCCACCTCTTCCTCATCATATGCTTCACAGAGGAATGCAAGAGCAACTCTGTCAGCACCGAGAGAAGGTTCGATTACATAGGGAATATACTTTTCGTTTGTAACAGGGTCCATATATTCCATGTTTTCACCGGAGTGATTAGCATGCTGAGTAAGGTCAAAGTTTGTTCTGTCAGCAATGCCCCAAAGCTCACCCCAACCAAAGGGGAAGAGGAATTCGATGTCTGTTGTTGCATTGGAATAATGGCTCAATTCTTCGGGAGAATGGTCACGGAGTCTGATGTTTTCTTCCTTCATGCCAAGAGAAAGAAGCCAGTTCTTGCAATAATCCTTCCAGTAAATGAACCATTCCATATCTGTACCGGGAGCACAGAAGAATTCAAGTTCCATCTGCTCAAATTCTCTTGTTCTGAATGTGAAGTTACCGGGTGTGATTTCGTTACGGAAGC
>CAZRZU010000058.1:0-10710 GCA_964604615.1 uncultured Oscillospiraceae bacterium | reverse complement strand
AGAAGGGAGAAATAATTAAAACCACCCCCTTTCGAGATGGTTTTAATTATACGTGACCATATGAACAAGATTACTTTATATCCTGATAAAAAACTTCATTTTCTTGGGGATTTGTACGGAATCTTTTTTGAAGATCTAAACCATGCGGCAGACGGTGGCTTGTATGCCGAATTGGTGCAGAACCGCTCCTTTGAATTTGATAAGATTGATAACTGGAGATATGAACCTCTTACAGCATGGGAAAAAATCGGCGACTGCGAAGTAGAGGTTAAAAACGAGTATCCTTTAAACCGCAATAATACTCATTATCTTGTGATAAATGTTAACGAGGGTGCATGCGGTGTTAAAAATCTCGGTTTCAATGACGGTATGAACATAATAGAAGGGGAGACATATAAATTTTCTTTCTACGGACGCCGTAACACGGGTTTTGCCAATGAAGTCGAGGTTTCTCTTGTTGACAAGGAAAACGGGGCTGTAATAGCCGCAGAGAGCCTTAAAATTACAAACTGTGACTGGGAGAAGTACGAGTGTGATTTGACAGCTGCAAAAAGTGCCACATGCCATCTTTGCATTACAACATACGGAAAAAGTCTTGTATATATTGATGAAGTGTCGCTTTTTCCGCCTACATACAAAAACCGTGAGAACGGAATGAGACGTGATATTGCAGAGCTTTTGGCTGACCTAAAGCCTAAGTTTATGCGTTTCCCCGGGGGATGCTTGGTACATGACGGCAATCTTGACCCTCATGCAAGAAATGCTTTGTACCGTTGGAAAAACACCATAGGCGATGTGAGCCAAAGACCTTCCAGAAAGAGCAATTGGGGATATAACCAGACCCTGGGACTGGGATATTACGAATATTTTCTTTTCTGCGAAGATATTGGTGCCAAGCCTTTGCCCGTTCTTCCTGCGGCTTACAATCCGCATCACCATGATGCCGTTCCCTTTGATGAACTGAAGCCCTGGATTGACGATGCCCTTGACCTTATTGAGTTTGCAAATGGAGCAACTGATACAAAGTGGGGAAAAATCAGAGCAGAACTTGGTCATCCTGAGCCATTTAGTCTTGAATACCTTGCAATTGGTAACGAAGAAGTAGGGGCGGATTTTACTGACAGATACCCTTATTTCCATAATGCAATAAAAGAAAAATATCCTGAAATTAAGCTTATCGGTTCTTCGGGACCTTTCCCCTGCGGAGGCGAGTTTGAAAAGGGATGGAAGTGCGCAAGAGAAAACAAGAGCGAATTGGTGGATGAGCATTACTATGTGTCTCCCGAATGGATGCTTGCAAACAATAAACGTTATTTTAAATATAAGAAAGACGACCCTAAGGTTTTCCTTGGTGAATATGCATCCTGGGGGAATACTTTCTACAATGCTCTTGTGGAAGCCAGCTATATGATAGGCATGGAACAAAGTGGGAATGTTTCCCTGGCTTGTTACGCACCTTTGCTTGCTAACAGTGAATATGTGAACTGGAAACCCGATCTTATTTGGTTTAATGGGAAGCAGGCATACGGAACTCCCAATTATTATGTTCAAAAAATGTTTATGAACCATAAGGGCGATTACGCAGTTGAGCATAAGGTGGAATCTGATTGCGAAGCTCTTGTGAAACAAAATGGTATTTTTGGTGAAATCTGGCTTGAAACTATATATACATCGGCTGAATTCTCTGAAATTAAAATAAATGGATGTGTAAAGTGTGAAAACTTTACAACAAGCAAAGACGATTCACAAATTATAAAACTCGAAAAAGTCGGAAAAATAGGGGATTTTGACTTCGAGTGTAAAGCTAAAGAACTTGACGGAATAAGAGGGTTTACTATAAGGTTCGGCATTGGCGAAAACATATATTATCGCTGGGAATTGGGCGGTTGGCAAAACCAGGACAGTGCTGTATGTTCTCACATAAGCAACAGGGAGGCAGTTCTTGACCACGAACTTAAAAGTGTGGAAAAGGACAGGGTATATACTCTCAGAGTAACTGTGAGCGGAAATGAAATTAAATGTTATATAGACGGCGAGCTGGTTCATCATGTCACAGAAAAACCTGTAATCATTGAACCGATTTATGTTTCCGCAGCTGGTGGAAACGGTAACACAATACTTAAGGTTGCTAATGTTTCTGACAAGGACTACGAAACGGAAATTGATGCAAATATGCCGATATCAGCTATTGAAGCAGAACAGCTTACAGGTATGTTAACCGATGAGAATACATTTGATAATCCTGTTAAGGTATCGCCTGTGAAATTTGATGTGCCCTTTAAGGGTAACGTTTTAACCTATAAGTTCCCGAAAAACAGTGTAACGGTGATGATTATAAAGTGAGTATTAGATCCGCATTGAAAATATTTGCAGAGAATGCCGCAAATCTTCTGAACACGAGACCTTTGGCAGTGTTTTCGGTCCTTGCATTCGTTTTCTCGGCTATGAGGCTCTATTTTCCGGTAGAGCCTCTCTTTTTGATGTGTATAATTATTTCGGGGTTGCTTATTACACTTAAATTAACCGGCAAAATTACTTCTTTTCTGACAGTTTTTATATGCGTATCCATGTGCCTTGGTATGTCTGCCGCAACCGGTAAGATTGAGGAAAATCAAAGACTTGCGGATAATTTCGGCAATGATTTTGCACGCATTGAGGGTCACGTTGTGTCTATTCCTCAGGACAATGCCTATTCCACCAGTTTCTACTTTAAATGCGAGCGCATACAGGGGAATAGAAATATCGGTGAGAATGTTAAAGTATTGGTCAGGCTTGATGACAATTTAATTAAACCTGAGTACGGTGACAGGCTTGTACTGAATTGTGTTTTAAAGAGTGTTGAAGAAGCAAATGCCAGGCTTTCAAAGAAATATCTCTCAAAAGGGGTTGCCCTTGTGGCAGATGATGTAGTTCTGCTGAAAAAAGGTGAAGCCGAGTTCCCTGAAAGTATCATATCTTCTGCGCAGAAATATATACTAAGTATAGCTAACAGATACTTTGACGGCGACACGAGAGAATTGCTCAAGGCTCTCCTGGCAGGGGAACGATCAGGATTTTCCGGCAAACTTACGCGTAATTTAAATATATCCGGTGTCAGTCATTTAACTTGTGTATCAGGGCTGCATGTGTCAGTGCTTGGTATGGCAATATACAATCTTTTACGAAAAAAGAATAAATATTTATCGGCGACCTTTGCCTTGCTTGCGGTGTGGTTTTTTGCAATTCTTACCGGTGCATCTCCTTCTACTGTGCGCGCAGCTATTATGTTCACAAGCTATATGATTGCAAAAATTGCATTGGCAGAGAACGACAGTCTAACGGCGCTTTCATTTTCTGCGATGATACTCGCTTTATTAAATCCGTATGTTATCTTTGACTGGGGATTTATTCTTTCTTTTCTCAGTGTTTTGGGTATACTGTTATTGTCTCAGACATTTAAACAGATGCTCAATTTTTTGCCGGAGTTTGTTGCTGATTCAATTTCGGTAACTGTGTCGGCACAACTTATGACCATACCTGCCATAGTTAACATGTTCGGATATTTGTCTGTATATTCCATTATTGCAAATCTTGTATTGTCGACGGTTTTTCTTGCAATTCTGTATTTGTGTTTTATTTTCGTTTTTGTGGCAAATATCCCTTTCCTGAACGTGATTTTTGCATCAGTTTGTACACTTTTTCTGGATATAATTGCTGTTGTATCAAATTTCTTTGCCGATATGCCTTTTAGCATTGCGTATATGAATTATTTTGATGTTTTTGAAGTTGCAGTTTATTATACAATGATAATGCTGTTTGTTTTCAGAAAGCAGCTTTCGGAGTACGTTATGTCAGGGGTTATGATTGTATGCTCCATAATTCTGGTTGTTGCATCTTTTGCTTTTTCCGGTGCTGTATATACATACGACTTGAGTGAAAACTCTTATGTTCTCTGCGGTAACGAGAAAAATGTTTTGCTGGCTTGCGATAATCTGGTGCTTATTAATAACAGCATTGATGAACTGGGCGAAATCTATATTGACGAAGTGATTATAGTCGGTGATGCGGACTCTCAACTGAGCGGTTTTATTGAAATAGAAGATAAAATTAATAAGGTTCATATTTCTGAAGAATATGCAGATTCCGATTTTTGTTCTTTGGCTTACCGAATGGGCACCATGGTTGAGTTTTATCCGCAGGATACGGAATTAGAGGAATACATGAAGTTATTATTGGAATGAGATGTTGCAATTTTTTTGTAACATCTTAATTTTTTTGTTGACAAAGACTACAAATGTAGTTATAATAATTTTGACTACAATTGTAGTTTAATGTAAAGGAGGTATATTTATGGCACGTAATACAATAACGGAATCTGAATACGAAATTATGAAAATACTGTGGAATTCATCTAAGGCATTATCATTAGGCGAAATTATGGCTCAGCTTGAAGTAGATTGGGCGCGAAACACAGTGGGTACACTTCTTACAAGGCTTGGCGAAAAAGGAGTTATCGGAAGCGAAAAGCACGGAAAGTCAAACCTGTATTATCCGGTTATTCAAGAAAAAGATTACAGCATGAAAGAAACAAAATCGTTCTTATCAAAGCTTTATAACGGTTCAATCGGAAATCTGGTGGCATGCCTTTACGAAAACAAAGAGCTTTCAAATGATGAAATTGAAAGCCTCAGGAAAATTATTAACGGTGACTGATTATGATAGAGCTTTTTAAAACATTGCTATTTTTAAACGTGCAGGGAAGTGTGCTTGTAATTTTGCTTCTTGCATTAAAAAGGCTTGTACACAAATCTTTTTCGGGTAGGGCACAGCGAAACTTATGGCTTTTTTCAGCCGTAGTGTTTTTGCTTCCGTTATGGAAATTAGTGCCCTCAGGAGCTGCCGAACCAATAATTTTGCCTAATTATACCTATGAGTATTTTACATATGAGGCACCGGAGTATACCGAGAGAATTGAAGAAAACGAGGCGGAAACACTAGAACCAAATGCTGACGTTTTTACAGTGAAACATGATATTAAACCTTGGATTTGGGGCATGGGCGCAGGTGTATTCTTAATTCTTAACTGCGGCAGTTATGCGGTTTTTCTAGCAAAAAAGCGAAAGAACAGTAAATGTGCAGAGAAAGACGAGCTTTTTGATGCTGTTTTACAAGATTTAAATATAAAGCGGAAAGTCAGACTGAAAAAATGCAAGGATGAGGATGCACCTATGCTGACAGGCATATTTTTTCCTGTTGTTTATGTACCCGAAAGAGAAATTGAAGACGAAACTGCGAGATATATTTATCTCCATGAGCTGACACATTATAAGCATAAAGATTTACCTTTGAAGTGGTTTGTTTGCATAATTAATGCAATAAACTGGTTTAATCCTTTTATGTATTTGGTTATGAACAACATTAACGCAGCCTGTGAAATTTACTGTGATGAGGCTGTGACCGAAAACATGGACAGCGAGGGCAAAAAAGCATATATGAATACGATACTTAATTTAGTTGCAAAGAAAGGAGAAAACAATGTTTAAAAGCATTTATACAACCCGCATGAGCGGAAACAGTAAGGTTTTGGAGAAAAGGTTTGAGAAAATTAATGCAAAGCCTGTAAAATGCAAAAGGTTGATTGCAGTTATTTGCGTAATTATTCTGGCAGTTGCTTGTGCGTTCAGCACACTTGTTATGGCTGAAATAGCCGAAGATAATACAGAATACACCCTTGATATTACAAACAATGGGGAAGTGATTGAGTTTAAAAATAAGCCCTTTATTGAAAAAGGTGAGGTTTACGTGCCTCTTACAGAACTGTTTACAAAGCTTGGATTGATGGAGTCGCCCAATGCTGAAATAACCATGAATGACGGAATAATACTTATTAAACTGTATGAGAAAAATCTGAATGAAGATATTCCCGCAGATTACATAGGATATTTATATAAAATTGAAATAGGCAAGAGCGAACTTATTATTAACCCGGAAGAATTAGTACCCGGACACACTCCGGAAGACGCATCGAATGTGGCAGAAACTATGAGTAATGAACCTGTACTAAAAAGCAATGTTATATACGTTCCGTTTTCGTATGCAGAAAGGATTGTTGAAAGAGCGGATGCTCTTCAGTCACCCCCCGACAGATACAAATTAGAGGTTGTTTATTCGGGAGCAACACTTTCTGTTGCATACCCAATTAGTGATTACTACGAAATAACGCAAAGTTTCGGTAAAAGAGTTCACCCTATAACCGGAGAAGAAACTTTTCACACCGGAATTGACTTTTCGGCAACGGAGGGGACACCTGTATTAGCGGGAATTGACGGAAAAGTTATTGACGAAGGATTTGATAACGAATACGGTAACTATGTTATAGTTGCCAATGATTCAGGGGTTGAAATTTTGTACGGTCATTTAAGTCAGATTGCAAGGCATGGGGCATATGATGTGAAACGAGACGATGCAATAGGGGAAAGCGGCAACACAGGCATGTCAACAGGTCCTCACTTACACATGGAAGTTAAAATAAACGATGAATATGTGGACCCGCAGTTATACCTTGAAGAAGGCAGATATGACAAGCTGGTTATGTCTTTGGAAAAGAAAATACCTCAGGCGTTAGAACAGTCTGAATATCAGGATGCTGACTACAAAATTATCTCGGTTAAGTGTACAAGTGATGGGGAAATGGGTTTTGTAAAATTACAGCTTTCTAACTACAACAATATAAATATTGGAATAGTATTTGATTATTTTGATGATATCACAGGGTGGTCAGGTGTTGTTATAGGCGAAAATTATGAGGCATTTGAGCTCTTGGTTAACAGCAGTAACGTGGAAATCTTTGCCGCCAGATGAACAAAAACGGTGCAGTTCATATTGAACTGCACCGTTTCAATTATTGTGAGTTATTTTTTCTTGCCTTCTTTATAATGTTAAATATACCAAATATGAGCATTGCAATAATCAACACAGTAAAGGCAATAGGAACGAATAAATCGGGGTCTTCAAGTCTTATTTTGTTCCACAAATCCTGCATGAGATTATTTGTATCGTCTGAAAGAGCCAGAAACAGCTCTGTCTTTTCCTCCAAAAACTCATCAGAAGGATATCTTCTTTCGTCGTTTTTGATGTCTTCATCCAGAAGCTCATAAGCTCCTGCATGAGGGGTAGAGTAACCGATATAATCACAGTTTGCAGCAGCAATTTCCGTTTCGCAAAGGAAGTTAATATACATTTCTGCTGCTTCCTTATTTCTTGCACCCTTGGGAATACACATTGCATCTACAAATCTGTTTGTGCCTTCAACAGGAATAACATAATCCAGATCGGGATTTGAGTCTGTCATACTTGCCGCATCGCCGACGTAATAGGGAGCCACGGCTGCGTTGCCGCCCTCCATTTTGTCAAAAACTTCGTCCATTACGTATGCTTGTACCAAGCCTTCGTTAAACTGCTGTTTAAGAAGGTCAAATGCCTTGCTGATTTCCTCTTCGTTTTCTGAATTAAGAGAGTAACCAAGCATTATTTCAGCTATACCAAAGGCATCACGGGGGTTGTTGAACATAAGAATTTCGTCTTTGTATTCCTTGTCCCAAAGTGCTGACCAGCTTGTGGGATAGTCTCCATCGGGGTACATGGTTTTGTTGTAAATAAGGCAAACCATACCCCAAGTGTATGGAACGGAATATTCGTTTGCAGGGTCGTATGTTGGATTCTTAAATGAATCCATAATCATGCTTTCGTAGTTTGGAATATTTGAAAAATCCAACTTTTGAAGCAAATCCTCGTTGATAAGCTTTGCAATCATGTAATCAGAGGGGATGATAATGTCGTAATCACCGCCGCCGCTTTTTAATTTTGCATAAAGACCTTCGTTGTTTGCATAGGTTACGTAATTAACATGAATACCGGTTAAAGCTTCAAACTGTTCGTTGACATGAAGTGCGTCGTCTTCTCCAAGGCTCATATATTCGCCCCAGTTTGCCACGTTAATTGTTATATTCTCGCCTTTGAATTTGGAATAATCGTAATCAGACAGCATAGTTTTATCCAAAATCAACTCAGGACCTTTGTTGAGAACTGTTGCAAAATAGCCGCCTAAAGATGTGACAGCAATTATTGCTGCAACAACAAGCGCAAATTTACCTTTTCTGAAGTCAGATGTGTGCTGTGTGCGTCTTAATTTACGGTTTTCAAGAATGTTTTTAACAACCAGAATAACAATTATGGTTACAAAAATAATTGTGGACAGCGCATTAATGCTTGGGTCCATGTTTCGCTTTGTCATGGACTCAATTGCAATGGGAAGGGTTGTTACACCGCTTCCCGCTGTGAAATAGCTGACAACAAAGTCATCCAATGAATAAGTCACAGCCATTATAAATCCAGATAAAACACCGGGGAAAATTTCCGGAACTACAACCTTGAAAAATGCCTGACGCGAATTACAGCCCAAATCGTAAGCGGCCTCAATCAGGTTAGGGTTCATTTGCCTGAGCTTAGGAAGAACATTGTAAATAACGTAGGGCACACAGAATGCTATGTGAGAAAGTATCAATGTAACAAAACCAAAGCGGAAGGGAATAAACTGCATAAATACCTTAAAGAGAAGCATTAACGATACACCCATAATAATTTCCGGGCTTACAATGGGAATATAAGTAACTTCCATAACAACACTACGGGTACCTTTTTTTAAGTTGTTAATACCTATAGCTGCCAATGTACCCAGTACCGTAGAGATTACGGAAGATATGATTGCAATAATTGCAGTGTTTAAAAGAGCAAGCATTATTGCACTGTTTGAAAAAAGACTTTCGTACCATCTGAGCGAAAATCCACCCCATGCAACACGTGAATCGTTGGCATTAAAAGAGAACACAACCAGTGTTAAAATGGGGATGTACAAAAAGAGTACGAGAAATACCATGAAAAGCTTTGAAGATAATTTTTTCATATAACGGCATCCTCCCCTCCAAACTGATTAAAAAGACCTATGATAACTATAACAATTACCATAAGCACCAGAGAAAGTGCCGAGCCTACGTAGGGATCATATGCCTGCCCGAGGAAGTTCTGCTCAATGAGGTCGCCTATGAGAATAATATTGGAACCGGAGAGCATTTTTGAAATAATAAATGTTGATACGGAAGGCACAAATACCATTGTAATACCTGAAGAAATACCGGGAATTGCAAGGGGAATAATAACCTTGCTTATAACATCCTTGTCAGAACATCCCAAATCCTGTGCCGCTTCAATAACACTTTTGTCTATCTTTGTCATTACAGAATACAAAGGCAGAATCATAAAGGGCAGGTTGTTATATATCATACCCAATATTACCGCGCCGGAAGTGTTGAGCATTTTCACCGGACCTATTCCAAGTAAGCCTAAAAACTGGTTTATAAAACCGTTTGTATCAAGAATGTTCATCCAGGCATAAGTTCGTAAAATAAAGTTTATCCACATGGGAAGCATAAGCAGCATTACTACTGTTGACTGCTTATCCTCCGGAAGACGTGAAATAATATATGCAGCAGGAAAGCCTACAAGAAGGCACACAACTGTTGTTATGGCTGCGTAAAGTACAGAGCGCCATAATGCAGGGATGTACTGAGAAATTTCCATTATGTTGGAAAATGTAAAACCACCTGTTTCACTGTCGGTGAAGGCAAATACACCTACAATGATAAGAGGTACAACGGTAAAAACAATCATCCAGACATAATAGGGGATAGCAATAGCTTTAGATTTCATTTCTTAACCTCTTTTCTGTATTGAATTATTGTACAGAAAAGACTATTCTCTTAATTTGTGCATAATGTGAATATCATTAGGCTGAAGAGTCATGCCAATTCTTGCACCTATCGGCTGGCTCTTTGTGGAATGGATTTTCCAAAGGAAATCATCTGTTTCAACCAGAATTTCAAAATGGACACCTTTGAAAATAACGTCCTTTACCACACCAACAATAGCTTCCTTACAGGGAGCTACAACTTTAATGTCTTCCGGGCGGATAACCACGTCAACTAATTTGTCCACGCCAAAGCCCGAATCTTCACATTCGAAAACTACACCGTCAATTTCAACAAAATAGTCGGTGCGCATTATGCCGTCAATAATATTGCTTTCGCCGATAAAGTCGGCAACAAAAGCATTGACAGGCTCGTTATATATATCCTCAGGAGTGCCTATCTGCTGAATTTCACCGTGGTTCATAACAACTACGGTGTCACTCATTGTGAGGGCTTCCTCCTGGTCATGGGTAACGTAAATAAAAGTAATCCCCAATCTCTTGTGAATCTTCTTCAATTCAATCTGCATTTCCTTACGGAGCTTTAAATCCAGTGCGCCCAAAGGCTCATCCAGAAGAAGAACGCGAGGCTTGTTAACAAGGGCACGTGCAATACCGACTCTCTGCTGCTGACCGCCTGAGAGGGAATTGACCGAACGATTTTCATAACCCTGCAGGTTAACCAATTTGAGCATCTCTTGTACAGCTTCTTTGATTTCTGATTCCTTCATTTTCTTTAATCTTAAACCAAAGGCTATGTTTTCATACACATTAAGATGGGGGAAGAGGGCATATTTCTGGAAAACGGTATTAATGTTTCTCTTATAAGCAGGGAGATCATTAATCTTTTTTCCATCAAAATAAAGCTCTCCGCTATTCATATGCAGAAAGCCTCCGATGATTCTTAATGTAGTTGTTTTTCCACAACC
>CAZRZU010000057.1:0-10838 GCA_964604615.1 uncultured Oscillospiraceae bacterium | reverse complement strand
AATTATGGTGATTCTTATTATCAGATACCGATATTAATGATAGCTGTGTTATTTAGAGTTGTTGTTGGATTATACAGCGCTGTCTATATTGCATTGAAAAAGTCAGTGGAAATAGCTAAAACATCTTTTTATGCCGCGTTGATTAATATTGTTGTAAATGTAATTCTAATTGGACATATAGGTATATTTGCTGCATCGGTTTCTACTTTAGTAGCGTTTGGACTGATGGCTATGTATAGACATTTTCATGTGAAAAAGTATGTTAACATTAAATTGGAAAAAAAGTTATTAGTGTTAACTGTTTTGATTTCTATGTTAACTATATGGGCATATTATAGCGACTATTTAATGATAAAAATTATTTCCGTGCTTGTAGCAGTAGTTTATGCAATTATTATTAACCGTAAATTTCTGGCTTCGACGTTAGAAATTTTTAAGGAAAAGTTTAGAAAGCATAGCAATCGGTAGTGTATAGAATAGTTGATATGAAAAATTAGTAGGTGAATGTATACCTGATAGAGGAACATATCATTGATAAAAAAGGGGAGCACCATGACCAAAGAACAGCTTTTATTTTTAAAAAGTATATCTCAAAAAGTTAATAATGATATTTCTGATGTAGATGTAAAAGCTGTTTTGAAACTGGCATCTTATCACAGCATTTTGCCTCTTTGTTATGAAAATTTAAGTAATGCTCAAGGGTTTGACAGCGAAAAGTACAAAGGCTTGCAGACAAAAGTTTTTTCAATCGTGTTTTCTCAGACAAAGAGGACAGCCAACTTCAGAAATATATATCAAATCCTTCTGGATAATGGTATAAAGCCGCTTGTTTTAAAGGGGATTATCTGCCGGCAGCTTTACGGTGATTTGTGCGACCATCGCCCAAGTGGGGATGAAGATATTCTTGTTAAGAAAGAGGATTATTTTAAAGCAGAGCAAATCCTTAAAGATAACGGATATTTACCTAAAGAAGAGATAACAAGAAAAACTCTTGATGGTGTACAGGAAATTACTTTCAAAAATGATAACGGACTTAGTATTGAAGTTCACCTTAACATTATCGGCACAGAAAACAATCTTAGAACCAAAATGAATAGATACTTTAAAGATGCTTTTGAAAATTGCATCGCAATGGAAATTGACGGTCAGGAATATTATACACTTGACTACACAGATCATTATATTTATCTTTTTTATCATTTGTTTAAGCATTTTACGACTACCGGTGTAGGGGTACGACAGCTTTTAGATTTATTAAAGTTTGCAGAGAGCTGCGGTAGCTGTTTCGATTGGCACCGTATATGCGAAGCAATTGAAAGTGTAAATGCTCATAAAATGTATGGTGACCTTATAGAGATAGGAAATAAGTACATGGGCTTTTCAATTGAAAATCCATATGGAGCAACACAGCCGGAAAAGCTTTTGGAAGATATGTTTTCCGCAGGGGCATATGGCAACGGAAACCTTGAGCAAATGGGCAGCAAGGTTAAGGTTATGGCTGCTGTTGATTCCGGTGGAAAGGCAAGCAAATTGAAAATGCTTTTCCCTTCAATTAAGTCTATGCGTGAACATTATAAGGTTTTGTATAATCATCCGTATTTATTGCCCGTTATGTGGTGTGTTCGTGTGGTGAGATATATTTTCCGTTCAAAGACGGGACAGACCTACGATGTTTTTAAAAGTGAGCAGATTGCAGATAAAAAAATTCAGCTTTTAAGGGATTATAAGATAATCTAAAAGTTGACAATTACGAAAAAAAGTTGTATACTTATAAACAACTTTTTTGATTTAGAAGGTGTTTTTTAATGGTTACATTGGATAAGGTTTATCACGCATCACACGTTTTAAAAAGTGTTATAAGAAGCACTGACCTTATTAAAGCTCCCAAAATTAATCCTGAGAGCGACATTTATCTTAAAACTGAGAATTTGCAAATAACAGGTTCTTTCAAGGTGAGAGGCGCATATTACAAAATTTCTCAGCTTTCGGAAGAAGAAAAGGCGAGAGGTGTTATAGCTTGCTCTGCGGGCAATCACGCACAGGGTGTAGCTTTAGCAGCACAGAAGGCAGGAATTAAGTCTCTTATATGCTTGCCTGATGGCGCTCCGATTTCCAAGGTTGAAGCCACAAAGAGCTACGGCGCAGAAGTATGCATGGTAAAAGGTGTATACGACGATGCTTACAATAAAGCTCTTGAGTTAAAGGACGAAATGGGATATGCTTTTATCCACCCCTTTGACGATGAACAGGTAATTGCAGGACAGGGTACAATCGGTCTGGAAATTTTGGACCAGCTCCGCGATGTTGACGCAGTTATCGTGCCTGTTGGCGGTGGCGGACTCATTTCCGGTGTGGCATTTGCAATAAAATCCCTTAATCCGGATATTAAAGTTTACGGTGTTCAGGCAGAAGGCGCTCCCAGTATGGTTAACTCTGTGCACGACCATCGAATTGAAAAATTGAATTCTGTTGCAACAATTGCCGACGGCATTGCAGTAAAAGAACCCGGAAAACTTACATTTGAAATTTGCGAAAAGTATGTCGACGAACTTGTAACTGTTACAGAAGACGAAATTTCTACTGCAATCCTTACACTTATTGAACAGCATAAGCTTATTGCCGAAGGTGCAGGTGCAGTCAGTGTAGCAGCAGCAATGTTCAATAAGGTTCCCGTAAAGGGCAAGAAGGTTGTGTGCGTAGTTTCGGGCGGTAATATTGACGTTACAATTCTTTCCAGAGTTATTAAGAGAGGTCTCTTCAAGAGTGGCAGAAGCTGTCAGCTTGTTGTAGAGCTGGTTGACAAACCCGGTCAGCTTGTTGGTGTATCAAAAATTATTGCAGACCACGGCGGCAATGTTACAAGTGTACACCACGAAAGAGCAAACGAAAATAGCGATATTAACGGCTGTTTCCTCAGAATTGTTATGGAAACAAGAAATCAGGAACATATCAATGAAATTAAGAAAGCACTTGTTGACAACGGTTACAGATTAGTATAAGGAGAAATAATTATGAGTGAGAAGGTATACACAAAAAATGCGCCTGATGCAATCGGTCCTTATTCTCAGGCTGTTAAAGTAAACGGACTTGTTTTTACATCAGGTCAGATTGCAATTAATCCCGAAACAGGCAATGTTGAAGCAGTTACTATCGAAGAACAGACAACTCAGGTTATGAAAAACCTTGGTGCTGTACTTGAGGCATCAGGCTCTTCCTTTGAAAAGGCTGTTAAAACAACATGCTTTTTGAAGAACATGAGCGACTTTGCAGTATTTAATGAAATTTACGGTAAATACTTCACAAGTAAGCCCGCAAGAAGCTGTGTTGCGGCAGCTGAGCTTCCAAAGGGAGTTTTGGTTGAAGTTGAAGTTATTGCTGAAATATAAAATTAAGGCACGTAACGGTTACCCTGACGGGTGGCCGTTATTTTTTTGCATAAAAAACAATTTGTCCAATATAAATATATTAACACAATACAGGAGGAGTACTATGGAATTAGAAAAATATATTCCTGAAAGATTTTTCCGTTGGATTAATAAAAATGCAAATAATGCCACAGATATATCCTTTATACGCGAAAAAAATATGTTCGTAACTCAATATGGCACGGTGTGTGATTCAGGCTGTTTTGTGACAAAACGCGACCTTGACCTGATAATAAACAAGATGTGTAACGGAAGTTTATATTCCAATCAAAGCACTTTGAAAAAAGGCTTTCTCACGCTTCCCGAAGGACATCGTGTGGGGGTTACCGGAGATGCTGTTAACAACGCAAACGGCGAAATTGAATATTTGAGAAACATATCAGGGATTAACATACGTATAGCACGGGAAATTTACGGTGCAAGCGATAAAGTACTGCCTTACATAAAATCTCCTCACGGCGGCATATATAACACCTTGATAATTGCGCCACCATCATCAGGTAAAACCACTATTTTAAAGGATTTAATAAGGAATTTAGGGAATATTTACCGCATTGGAATAATAGATGAAAGAATGGAGCTATGGGGGGAAGAAAGCGGAAATTATGCCTTTTTCATAAAAGGTTGTTCAAAAAAAGAAGGAATATTATTAATGCTCAGAAGTATGTCACCTCAAATAATTATAACGGATGAGATAGGCACCTATGAGGATGAGTCTACGTTGGTAAAGCTGCTTAATGCAGGTGTGAAAATGATTTGTACTGCTCACGGTTATGACGAGCAGGATATAATAAGACGTCAATGTTTTAAAAAACTTATTTACGAAAATGTTTTTGAAAAAATTATTGTCATCTCAAACAGGCACGGACCCGGCACATTAGAAAAAATAATAGACACGAAGGAGCTTGTAAAAAATGCTTAAACTACTGGGAATGATAACAATTTTAGCATCTTCTTTTATTATGGGATTTATTATGGCACAAGAACTGAATGACAGAACAAAACTTTTGCGTGAAATACATCAGACCGCAATATACATCAAAACAGACCTTGAGTACCGCGCTGCGGATATCAGCGATTGCTTTGCCGGCAGAGGCAGGTTGTTTTCTGCGGCACAAGATTTTATATCTGAGGAATCGTTACTCCCGAAAGATGCTCTTATAAAGGCATGCGACAAGCTAAAACAGCTCACAAAAGAGGATAAAGACGTCATACATATATATGCAGAAAACATAGACCAAGAGGACGTGGGCAGTCAAATAGCAAACATTTCTTGGCTGATTGAAAATCTTGTCCTGCGAATACGTGACGCAGAAGATGAATATCAAACAAAAAACCGACTGTATAAAAGCGGCGGCGCAATAGTAGGATTGGGATTTATAATATTGTTACTCTAAAGGAAGGCAAATAAATGAATGTTGATTTGATTTTTCAAATAGCCGGTGTTGGAATTATTGTGGCAGTCTTAAACCAGCTGCTTGTTCGTTCGGGAAGAGAAGAACAAGCTCTGATGACGACTTTGGCAGGGTTGGTGGTGGTTTTGTTGATTCTTGTACAAGAAATTGCAAATCTGTTTTCAACGGTTAAATCTGTTTTTGGCTTATGACAAGTGTAATTGTTTTTTTTGCGGTTGCAATAATTACCGCAATTGCTGCATTATACGTAAAACAGATAAGACCGGATTTTGCCCTATGCATAACTCTCGCAGGCGCTTTAATTATAATGTGGGGAGTAGTGCCCAGAATTAACCTTTTAATAAGCGATATAAAGACCTTTTCCAATACAAGCTCAATTTCCGGCGAATATATTCTTTCCGTTATTAAAATAATCGGTATTACATATCTTGCAGAATTTTCTGCCGACATTTGTATTGACGCAGGCGAGAGAACATTAGCTAAACATGTTGAAACAATAGGAAAGTTAACGGTAGCTTTTATCGCACTTCCAATTGTAGAAGATGTTTTTTCACTTATAATAAGTTTATTGGAGTAATATATGGAAAACTACATAGATATGCCTACTCTTGGAGATTTGAGTCAAGATGGGACAAATTGGATTTACGAAGCTGCCCCGGACTTTAACTTTGCAAACCTTGTCAGCGATATAACCTCAGGCAAGAATTTATTTGACCCACAAAATATTCTGGACACATTGCTGAACATATTCGCAAAAGAGGTGTATTCCGCAACAAAAATATTGTCTGTTATTCTCGCAATCGTACTGATAAGTGCCCTGCTTGAAAATTTGCGAACATCTTTTAACAAATCGGGAGGGCTGAATTCTCAATTGGTAGTTACGGCACTTTTAGCCGGTCTTACCGGAGAAATATTTTCCCAATCTTATTTGTATGCATACACCGTTTCTTCAGACATAACAAAAATTATGTGGGCAATTTTGCCTGTGCTTACAACCTTGGTGGCAGGGTGCGGTTTTACAGTCACGGGAGCCACAACTCATCCGGTTCTTTATTTTATGTGCAACGTATTTGCGGAGTTATTCAACAGGGTTCTTATACCAGCTTCTGTTGTATATTTGGCAATTTCCCTGGCAGATTTTATTTCAGAATCGGTGGAATTAGGAAAACTAAGAGAACTTATAAAAAGGTTTTATAATTTTATTTTGGGAATAGTGATGACCTTTTTTACCGGATTATTGACTCTCTCGTCCTTTGCAGGAGTTTCCCTGGATTCGGTAGGTGCCAAAGGTGTAAAGTTTGTTGTTTCGAACATGGTGCCCTTTGTTGGGCGATCAATATCGGATGCAATGAATGCAGTTGTTTCGGCATCTATGCTCTTAAAAAATGCAGTTGGCATAACCGGCATAGTATGCTTGATTGCGCTGTGCATTATTCCCGTTCTTAAAATTGCAGTTACTATTATTGCAATACGCATAAGCGCAGCCGTATGCGAGCCTGTTGCAAATGCAAAAGTTGTCGCAATTTTAACCGCGGCAGCGGACAGCCTGAGCATGATAAACGCAGCACTGATTGCCACGGCAATAATGATGATAATTTCAGTAGGGATAATTATAGGGATAAAATAATGTTTAAAGAATTTGCTGTTAATGTAATATCACTTGCTTTTCTTGGCAGTATTGTTGAAATGATATCTCCGGAAGGCACAATAAAAAAATATATAAAATTAATTATGGGTTTTATGATGATTGCGATACTCATAGCTCCTTTTGGAAAAAACTCTCATATTCCACAATTTGAATTTTCATTGGATTACGATATAACAAATGAAGAAATACGGGCTAAAAGCGATGCTTATACATTGAAACTTCATGAAGAGAATATTGTGAATTACGTTAAATCTGTTTTGGGAGAGAATGTGGAAGTTTTTGTGGAGATATATACCGATGGGAATGTTAAATCAGTTACAGTACGCGGTATCAGTGTAGGAGAAGACGTACTCAATTCATTGAAGAATGAGCTTGGTTGCGAGAAAATAGAAGTAATAAGCGGTGATGATTTTGAAAATTGATATATATAAATTTTTAAGGGATATTTCTGTAAAAAAAATAATATATATAGCAGGAGCGGTAGGACTGTTAATGATATTTTTATCTTCGCGATTAGATACTGAAAAACAGGTTGTTTCAGTTGATGAAGATGATTTTGACTATTGCAGTATCCTCGAGGAAAGACTTGAAGAAATACTGCCTGAAATTTCAGGGGTGGGTAATGTATCGGTAATGGTAACTGCCAAGAACTACGGTAAAATCACATTGGCTAAGGATACATCTGAAAGCGGCGAAGAAACGTTGATATTAAACCAAAAGGGCGGTGGCGAAGATGCCAAAATAATAGAAGAATCATATCCTTCAATAGAGGGTGTAATTATTGTTGCCGAAGGCGGGGGGAACAGCAAAGTAAAGGAGAGTCTGTCAAATGCCGTTGAGGCACTGTTGGGTGTGGAAGCGCACAAAATAAAGGTATATGAAAGGGCGATTAATAAATGATATTTAAAAGAAAACAGCTTTCGTTAATTATGCTTGCATTATTAGTTTGTGTGGCAGGCTACATAAACTTTTTATATGATAACAACAATGCCACAGAAACATCTGAAGGCTATATGGGTGAGGCAAAACTTGTGGGCAATATGGGTGAAAATTCTTACGAAGAGGATGACTTTTTTTCATCTGCAAGACTAGAGCGAGAAAGCGGAAGAAGCAAATCTATTGAAACCTTTAATACAATCATAAATAATGAGAATTCCGACGTGGCAACAAAAGAAACTGCTCAGAGAGGGATACTTGAACTGGCAGATAACACAGAAACAGAGACGGTAATTGAAAATCTTATAAAAGCAAGAGGATTTCAAGATGCTGTGTGTTATATAAATAATTCTCAGGCAAATGTGGTGGTAAAGGCAGAAAGTCTCGACGAGATTCAGGTTGCAATTATTACAGAAATAGTAACAGAACAAACTGCAATCCCTCCCGAAAAAATTAAAGTGGTGGAAATTAAGTAATATATTCAATTATATTGAAATAAAATGCTTGATTATTTCTTTCATAATTGTTATACTATAAGGAGAAGTATTGGCTTCGAATTTATGTTAGCGGAGGAAAATATTATGAACGAAAACTTTATTTCAACAGAAGGCGGAAAAATCAGCATTTCTGAGGATGTTGTTTCCGTAATTTCTGCCATTGCCGCAAAAGAAGTTGAAGGTCTTGCATCCATGGGTGGTACTATTCTTGGCGGTTTGAGCGATATTCTTGCCAAGAAAAACCAAGGTAAGGGTGTTAAGGTGGAGTTCGGCGAAAACGGTATGGTAATTGATGTTCATATTACTGTTAAGTTTGGTGTAAAAATAAGAGAAGTTTCTTCTTCTATTCAGGAACACATCAAGAGCGCCGTTGAAACAATGACCGGTCTTACAGTTGATACTGTTAACGTTTACGTTGACGGTGTTGAGCTTGAAAAGTCCAAGACTGAAAACAATATTGCAGAATAATTTTTTTAATTTTATACAAAGGAGATTATTACTATGATTAACATTCCCGTAGTAAAAACAGCGGTTGTATCCGTAAGCCGTAACTGTTTCCCCATCAGCCTCAGCGCTAAGCGCAAGGAGGTTGTAAAGGCTGAATGCGCAAAGCTCGGTCTTGAAAACGTTTATGTTGCAGATACAATCATCGAAAATGAAATTGATGCAATGAAGGCACTGGAAGAAATCAATGGTGTTGGTGCAAATGCACTTGTTATTTATCTTGGTAACTTCGGTCCCGAAATTCCCGAAACATTAATTGCCCAGAAGTTTGACGGTCCTGTTATGGTTGTTGCTGCTGCCGAAGAAACACAGGATGACCTCTTTGACGGCAGAGGCGATGCATATTGCGGTATGCTTAATGCATCTTACAACCTTAACCTTCGCGGTGTAAAGGCTTATATTCCGGAATACCCCGTTGGCACAGCTGATGAAATTGCAAAGATGATTGCTGACTTTGAAGACATTGCAAGAGTTATTATCGGTCTTCACGGTCTTAAGATTTTCTCTTTCGGTCCTCGTCCTTATGACTTTATGGCTTGTAATGCACCTATTTCGCCTCTTTACAGAGATCTTGGAGTTGAAATTCAGGAAAACAGTGAACTTGACCTTTATGCTGCATACCACGCACACAAGGATGACCCCAGAATTCCTGCTTTAGTAGCAGAGATGGCAGCCGAAATCGGTTCCGGTAATCCTTATGAAGGTATTCTTCCTCGTCTTGCTCAGTATGAAATTACTCTTCTTGACTGGGCTGAAGAAAACAAGGGTGCATCTAAGTACTTTGTATTTGCAAACAAGTGCTGGCCTGCATTCCAGACACAGTTCGGTTTTGTACCTTGCTATGTAAACGGCCGTCTTGCAGCTCGCGGTATTCCCGTAGCTTGTGAAACAGATATTTACGGCGCAGTAAGTGAATACATAATCACATGTGCAACACAAAAGACTGCAACACTTGTTGACATTAACAACTCCGTTCCCAAGGATATGTTCGAAGCTAACCCCGCTGAGTTTGCAGGCTATAAGCTTACAGACACATTCATGGGATTCCATTGCGGTAACACAGCTAAGGAATGTCTCACATGCGCAACAATGAGCTATCAGAGAATCATGAAGAGAGATTTGGAACCCGATACAGAACCCGATATTACACGCGGTACTCTCGAAGGTAACCTTATTCCCGGTGAAACAACAATCTTCCGTCTCCAGTCCACAAAAGATTCTATTCTTCGTTCTTATGTAGCTGAAGGCGAAATTGCAAACGTAGACTGTAAGAGCTTTGGTGGTATTGGTGTATTCAAGATTAAGGATATGGGAAGATTTTACCGTCACGTTCTTGTTGCTAAGTGCTATCCTCACCATGCTGGTATCGCATTTAAGCATGCCGGCAAGGCTCTCTTTGCAGCAATGAAGCTTCTCGGTGTTGAAGATGTTGCATACAACCAGCCCGCAAGTGTTCCTTACAAGGACGAAAACCCCTTTGGTTAATAAAAAGGAGTGTAGAAAATGTTAGAAGCATTAAAAGAAGCCGTTTTACAGGCTAATCTGGAACTTCCGAAAAAGAATCTTGTTACATATACATGGGGCAACGTAAGTGGTATTGACCGCGAAAAAGGTTTGGTTGTTATCAAACCCAGCGGTGTGAGCTACGAAGAAATGAAAGCCAGTGACATGGTTGTTCTCGACCTTCAGGGGAATAAGGTAGAAGGCGATATGCGTCCTTCATCCGATACACCTACTCATATTGCTCTTTATAATCAGTACCCCGAATTAGGCGGTGTTGTTCACACACATTCCAGATGGGCAACAGTGTGGGCACAGGCAGGGATGAGCATTCCTCCTCTCGGCACAACACATGCTGACTATTTCTATGGTGCAATTCCTTGCACAAGACGTCTCACTCAAGAAGAAATAGAAGGTGAGTACGAACTCAATACAGGTAAGGTTATTATTGAAACCTTTACAAATCTTGGTGTTAATCCCGTTCATGTTCCCGGTGTAGTTTGTTATAGTCACGGTCCCTTTGCATGGGGCAAAAATCCTGACGAAGCTGTACATAATGCAGTTGTTATGGAAGAAGTTGCTATGATGGCACTTAATACAAAGCTTCTTAACCCTTCAATAGGCGATGTTGACAGCTACCTTCTTGACAAGCATTTCCTCCGTAAGCACGGTGCAAATGCTTATTACGGACAGGGTAAGTAAGTTTAGAGTTAATTTAAAAATAGGGTGTAAAAAACTACTAGTTTTTTACACCCTATTTATTATTCGTTAACAATCCTATCGCAGTTAATGAATGATGAATAGTAAAAAATGAAAAATACAAAACAAAAAAATCCTATCTTATGACAGGATTTTTTGTTTTGGTGACCCTACGGGGACTCGAACCCCGGTCTTCGCCGTGAGAGGGCGACGT
>CAZRZU010000056.1:0-10892 GCA_964604615.1 uncultured Oscillospiraceae bacterium | reverse complement strand
CATGGTCCTTTTCCTTTTGCAATAAGCTTTCGGGAATAAGCATGGGCATGTAAACATTTTCGTGACCTGTTTCCTTAAATCTTCTGTCAAGCTCTTTCTGGATGTTTTCCCAGATTGCATAGCCGTAGGGGCGCACAATCATACAACCGCGAACCGAAGAATAGTCAGCAAGTTCTGCCTTTCTTACAATGTCAGTATACCACTGGGCAAAATCTACGTCGCGGGAGGTAATGTCCTCAACCATTTTTTTATTATCTGCCATAATAGACACCATAGCCTTTCATGTTAAAATATCATTATATTCTATTTTACAAAAAATAGATAGTTTTGTCAAGAACCAATAGGGGTAGTCCGTGCCGCCTCATCCAAGGGGAAGGCATAAAGTGATTTGTCAACAAATAAGCAGCAAAAGTGTGCCTCCTGTTATAAGTACCAGCCCTGTATAGCTCTTCCATGAGAGTTTTTCTTTAAAGAATATGTAACCAAGGGCGACTGTTACAATAATACTCAGCTTGTCAATGGATGCAACAATGCCCGCAGGACCTGCTGACAGTGCGCGGTAGTAGCACAGCCAGCTTGCGCCCGTTGCAATACCGGAAAGAAAAATGAAAAGAGCAGACTTTGCACTGATTCGTCTGAGCCCTTTATAATCCCTGCCTGAAAATACAATAATCCAAGCCATAACAAGAACAACAACCGTGCGTATGGCATTGCCCAGGTCGCTTGAAATGCCGCTTATGCCTATTTTGCCTAAAATGCTTGTTGCGGCGGCAAATATTGCGCCTGCAAAGGCATATGTTATGGCAGACTTCTTCTTTTTTGAGCTGGTGTTATTCTTTTTTTCAATCATCAGAAACGTTCCCAAAGCAATAAGGATTGTGCATACCGCTTTCATTGCCGTAAGCCTTTCCTCGGGAAAAACCAGCGAACTTAAAACAATTGTAAAAACGATTGAGGATTTGTCAATGGGTACAACTATGTTTACGTTGCCAATCTTTAACGCATGAAAATAACACATCCAGCTTGCTCCTGTTGTTACCCCCGACAGCACAAGAAAAAGCAGGGTCTTGTAGCTTATATGGGAAAGCTGTGAGGGAATGTCGGTTGTTATGTATGCCATAAGCCATGAAAACATAACCACAACAATGCACCTGAGTGCTGTTGCAAGATTTGAATTGACGTTTTTCATGCCCATTTTGGCAAGTATTGACGTAAGGGCAGCAAAAATTGCCGATAAAAAGGCAAATATAATGTAATTCATAACAAAGCCTCCTTGGTAAGCATGTACAACATAATCATATGTCAAAAAAGGAGACAGGTCAAGATATATTGTCGACAAAAATGTCTTGACAATGTACACACAAAACGTGTAGAATATAAGGAAGATTATTGGTGAAAAGGACTGAATGTATATGCTGACAAAAGCTCCCAGAGGAACTAACGACATTTTGCCCCGTGACGTGGCTAAATGGCATTACATTGAAGAAAAAGTTAAGAAAATTTGTAAAAACTACGGTTTTTCCGAGATAAGAACTCCTGTTTTTGAACATACAGAATTGTTTGAGCGCGGTGTAGGCGATACTACTGACGTTGTACAGAAGGAAATGTACACATTCCTTGACAAAGGCGAAAGAAGTATTACCCTTCGTCCCGAAGGTACAGCAGGTGCAGCGAGAGCATTTCTTGAGCATAATTTATATGCAGAGGCACTTCCTTCCAAGCTTTATTACAACATAGGCTGTTACCGCTACGAAAAGCCTCAGGCAGGCAGACTCCGTGAGTTCCACCAGTTCGGTGTAGAATGTTACGGTGCAAAGGGTCCGGCAATTGATGCGGAAATTATTGCATTGGCAGGAGATGTTCTTTCTGAATTGGGTATTCCCGGTTTGAAGTTGAATCTTAATTCCATCGGCTGCCCCACTTGTCGCAGTAAGTATAATGCTGTGCTTCGTGAATACTTTGCAAATCACCTTGACACTCTTTGCGATACATGTAAGAGTCGTTATGAGAAAAATCCGCTCAGAATTCTTGACTGCAAAAGCCCTGTATGCAAAGGCATAGGCGAAAATGCTCCCATGCTTTTAGACTATATTTGTGAAGAGTGCTCCGAGCATTTTGAAAGTGTTAAGAGGTATCTTGACGCATCGGGTATTGCATATAACATAGATGCAACAATTGTAAGAGGACTGGATTATTACACAAAAACCGTATTTGAGTTTAAAACAGAGCTTCCCGGTACACAGGGTACTGTTTGCGGAGGCGGACGTTACGACGGTCTTATTGAAGAGCTTGGCGGCTCAAGTATTCCCGGAATAGGCTTTGCAATGGGTATTGAAAGAATTATACTTGCCATGGAAGCGGCAGGAGCTATGCCAACCTTTGACGAGGCTCCGGATTTGTTTGTTGCAACCATTGGTGAAAAAGCAGATGTTTATTCCATGAGCCTTATTAAAAAGCTCAGAAGCGAAGGAGTAAGTGTTATAAGAGATTATCTTGACCGTTCACTTAAGGCACAGATGAAGTATTCCGACAAAATGGGTGCGAAGTACTCAATTGTATTGGGCGATACTGAAATCGAAGAGGGCAAGGCTAAATTAAAGAACATGGCAACCGGTGAGGCTGTGGAGGTTGAACTTGATTCTGTTGCGGAAATTATAATAGCAAATAAATGATATAAGGGGGAACATTTTGTTTCCCCTTTGTTTACAAAACTATAACATATATGTGTTACAATAGATGATGGGAGGGAAATGCATGATAGAAATAAAGAATTTGTCCAAATCCTACGGTGATAAAAAGGCGGTTTCATCTATTTCGTTCAATGTGAAAAAAGGCGAAATTCTGGGGCTTTTAGGTCCTAATGGCGCAGGCAAAACAACTACCATGAATATGATAACAGGCTACATATCAATAAGCGAGGGCACGATTACAGTAGATGGTATTGACGTTTTGGAAAAACCTCTGGAAGCAAAGAGAATGATTGGATATTTGCCCGAGCAGCCTCCGTTGTATCTTGAAATGACAGTGGAAGAATATTTAAGCTTTGTTTACGACCTTAAAAAGGTTAATATGAATATACCCAAAAAGGAGCACATTGATGATGTTTGTGCAACTGTTTCCATAAAGGATGTAAAAAATAGAAAAATAAAGAATTTGTCTAAGGGCTACCGACAGAGAGTGGGTTTTGCTCAGGCGCTTATAGGCAAGCCGCCTGTTCTTATTTTGGACGAGCCTACGGTAGGGCTTGACCCTAATCAGATTATGGAAATCCGCGATGTTATAAGAAACCTTAAAAATGAGCATACGATTATTTTTTCAACTCATATTCTTTCCGAGGTTTGCGCTGTGTGTGATAGGGTTATTGTTATAAACGAAGGTGCTATTGCCTGCGAAAAAAACAAGGACGAAATAAACGTGGAGGAGCTTGAAAAGATTTTCTACACACTCAATATAAAAGGAGGCGAAGCAAATGAAAGCAATATATAAAAGAGAAATGCATTCATATTTCACCTCGCCCATAGGCTATGTATTCGTGGGTGTATTTATGTTTTTGTCGGGATTGTTTTTTTCCATGGAAATGTTTAAAAACCGAGTGGGAAGTGTGGCAGGAATTTTGCCTGTATGCATGGTAATACTCATGCTTTTGATGCCCATTATAACAATGAGGCTTATTGCAGAGGAAAAGGCAAATAAAACAGACCAGCTCCTATTAACAGCTCCTGTCAAGGTGGGAGAAATTATTGTGGGAAAGTATTTTGCAGCATTCAGTGTATTCTGCGTGGCGACGGCAACGACACTGCCCTATGTTCTCATTGCGGCAATATGGGGCGATATCGCCGTGGGAGAAACAGTTGCATCTTATCTGGGATATATTCTGTTCGGTTCGCTTCTGATTGCAATCGGATTGTTTATTTCCTCCCTTACGGAAAACCAGGTTGTGGCAGCTGTACTGACATACGGTGTGACCCTTCTTTTGTTTTTTTCTTCTCAAATAAATACAGGGTTTGAGGTTATAGATGCCTTCATAAAATACCTTCAGATTTCCGAATGGAACGAAAGCTTTTCCGTAGGCATTATTGCTCCCTCGGGAATTGTGTATTATTTGTCCTTTACGGTACTGTTTTTGATTTTGTCTGCCCGGACAATCGAAAGCCGCCGTTGGAGATAGGAGGGCAAAAATGAAAAAGATTAATTATAAAAATTTGAAATTCAGTGTAAATAACACTGTTGTTATTGTGTTTTGTGTGGTTTTGGTTTTGCTTTTAAACGTAGCGGCAACCCTTTTGGAAAGCAGGGTTCCCGGGTTGAAAATTGACCTCACCGAAAACTCTGTAACAAAAATAGGCATGGAGACTAAGGCTCTTCTTAAAACCGTTGACGAAGGAAATGTGGAGATTGAGCTTGTTTATTTAAAGGGAACTTCCGACGAAGATGCTCAGGTGAGAGATGTTCTTCAGCAGTATGATGCATATTCTGAAAACATCACATATAAAGCTGTAAATTACCACACCAATCCTGTATTTCTCTCTTCTTACGGCATAAATTCCGATGCAAATGTGGACGGTAGTGTTCTTGTGGCAAGGAAGGACAAGTCAAAGGCAAGGATAGTTCTGGCATCTGACATGGTAATGAGCTACAACAACAGCACGGTATATCTTTTGGAAAACCTGGTTACAAATGCTATCGGTGTTATTGCAAGTGACCGCCAGATGACCGTGTGCTTTACAACAGGTCACGGCGAAATTATTGAACAGGTTCAGACAAATCCTGTTTCTCAGTCTGAGGAACAGGGCGGATTGATGCTTATTAATCTTATTAAAAGTGAAAATATAGGTGCATACCAGTACGACATTTCCACAGGGGTGATTCCTGAGGGAATAGACCTCCTTATTATAATGTCTCCCCAAAAGGACTTTACCGTCGATGAAATTAACAATCTTGATAATTACCTCAACGGCGGCGGTAATGTGGCAATATCACTTTCTTCCGGTGTGTCTCTTGAAAGGTTGGAAAGCTATCTTTCCACATGGGGGCTTAAGGTTAACAACGATATTATAAGCGAAACGGACACAGCAAGTAGCTTTGACGAAAGCGGTGTGTACTTCTATGTTCAGAAAACAGACCATGAGTCTGTTAAATCAATTGACAGCCGAATTCTGGCATCTTACGCAAAAAGCATGACCTTTACAAAAACAGGTGACATTGAAGCCGACGTTATACTTACAACAAGCGACAAGGCTCGCAGCATGCCTCTTACTGTCGATGGAATTGACTCCTCCAATGTAACAGAAGGCAAGTTCAATTTGGGCTATATCCTTGAAAAACCCCTTAACGGAAGCTTTGAAAATACGGCAAAAATGATTGTGACATCAACGGAATCAGTGTGGGGTATTACACAGGACACCGTAACAACATATGATGCAATGGTTTATTACTCTCTTTCCGAAAAGAGCTTTGGCAATGCGGATTTTGTGATGGCAATGCTTTCTGCGGCTTACGGAGAAGAAATTCAGAGCATTTATGTTCCGGTTAAATCCCGTCAGGTGTCGGTGCTTACAATGAGCGAAGCACAGGCAACGGTTATGAGCAGGCTTTTGTGCTTTATAATCCCCGTTATAGTGCTTTTGTGCGGCATTGTTGTATGGCTTAAGAGGAGAAATAAATAATGAGCGGTAAAAGTATTGTATTAAAAATAGTTGCAGGATTAATTGCAGTGGCACTTTTGGTTTGTGCCATTGTGTTTCTGGCACAGGATAAAGAAGCGGAGGATTTGGGCGGCAACGTTGCCATTTATTCCCGTGATGAGGAAAGTGTAACAAGAATCGAAGTAAAGGGCGAAGAGGAGTACATTCTCACAAAAAACGGCGATGAGTGGGAAATGGAAGGCATGGGTGACATTGGCATTAACAAAACCTTTGCCGATACACTGGTTAAAAGTGTGTGCAATATTTACTCTCCCATGAAGGTTGGGGAAAATATACTTGACCTTTCCCAGTACGGGTTAAAGGACCCTGCGGTAACCGTAAAGCTGGTAATGGGCAATAAGGAAGAATATATTTATGTGGGCAATGCCAGCGGTGAATATTATTACCTAAAAACATCTGTTGACAACAGTGTGTATATAGTTTCCGAAAACGATTTGTACATGGTGTTCTTAGATAAAATAAAATATCTTGATAACACGGTGCTTGCAATTGACCCAAGCCTCATTACTCAGGTTCAGCACGACCGCCTTAACCTTGTAAAACAAGGGGACGACTGGTACGAAACAAATCCTTACGAACATCTTGCTGACGGTGAGGCTGTAAATAGTAAGATTCTTTCCTGTTTTACTTCGGTTTCGGCAACGGAAATTGTTAAAAAGGAAGACATAACCTACGAGAAAGAAGCGCTTGTTCAGATATTCCTCTCAGACGGAACTGAATTTGAGTTTATGGTATGGGATAATAGTTATATAGCATTCTTTACTTCGGACTATGCATACAAGGTAAACGAAGAAGATGTGGCATTTCTGACCGTAAACGGCTTTGACCTTTTAAACAAGTATGTGGCACCTATTGCAATAAGCCAGGTTACAGGCATTGAGTTTGTGTCTCCCGTTGGAGTGACAAAGCTTACAATTGAAGCTCCGTCAACAGAAGCTCCTGTTTTTTACAAGGACGGTGTTGAAGTGTCGGATGCTTCATTCAGAGGCTTTTATCAGTCGCTTATGGGTCTGATGTTTGTCAAGGAAGGTGTGGCAGAAGGTGCAGCAGAGTATGTAATTACATTTACAAAGGAAAGCGGCGAAGTTTACTCCATGGGCTTTATAAGTGCAAACGACAGCGAGTTTGCTGTAAGCATTAACGGTAAATCAGACTTTATGGTAAACAAAAAAGCTGTAACAGATATTTTTGATGCCCTTAAAAACATTGAAAAAATGTAAAAAATAACAACTTTATATTGACAAGTCTGAGGGAAGCTGTAATGCGGCTTCCCTTTTTTGTTGACAAAAGTGTTTTGACAATATAAAATATAAATTGACGTATTATGTTATTTGCGGAGGAAAAACCATGCTGTTTAATTCGTTGGAATTTTTAATATTTTTCCCGGTGGTAACCCTTTTGTACTTTGCAATTCCCCACAAGGTGCGCTACATATGGCTTTTAATCGCCAGCTATTTCTTTTATATGTGCTGGAACCCCAAGTATGCCCTTTTGATGGCTTTTTCCACGGTAAGCACCTATGTGGCAGGGCTTCTGATTGCAAAAAGCAAGAAAACAGGCAGTAAAAAGCTGTGGGTGGCACTGAGCTTTACTGTGAATATTGCAATACTTTTCTTTTTTAAATATTTTGACTTTGCAATTGAAAATGTCAATGCAATTTTATCAAACATTGGCTTGGAGCTTATTAATCCTGCCTTTGACGTTATCCTTCCCGTAGGCATATCCTTTTACACTTTCCAGGCGCTTGGCTATACGGTAGATGTGTACCGTAACGACATTGAACCGGAAAAAAATCTTTTAAGATATGCATTGTTTGTATCTTTTTTTCCGCAGCTTGTGGCAGGACCTATCGAGCGAAGCGGTAACCTTATAAAGCAGCTCCGTGAAAGACATTATTTTAATACAAAGAGAGCAGCATACGGCTTAATGCTTATGCTGTGGGGCTTTTTTGAAAAGGTTGTCATTGCCGACCGTATAGCTTATCTTGTGGACAATGTTTACAATAATTACGGCTTATATACGGGATTTTCACTTGTTATAGCAACAGTGCTTTTTGCAATTCAGATTTATTGCGATTTCGCAAGCTATTCCGACATTGCCCGTGGTGCGGCGCAGGTTATGGGCTTTAATTTGATGAAAAACTTTGAAACACCGTATTTTTCTCAGTCGGTGGCAGAGTTCTGGAGAAGATGGCACATATCCCTCTCAAGCTGGTTTAAGGATTATTTGTATATTCCCTTGGGCGGTAACCGTAAGGGTAAAGTAAGAAAATATTTTAACCTTATGGTTGTATTCCTTTTAAGCGGTCTCTGGCACGGCGCAAGCTGGAATTATGTAATCTGGGGAGCCTTGAACGGTATTTATCAGGTTATTGGTGACATGACAAAAGGCATTCGTAAAAAGGTGTCAAAGGCTCTGGGTGTGAGGGAAGGCAACTTTTCCTCAAAGCTGGCAAAAGGTCTTGTTACCTTTGCACTTATTGACTTTTCTTGGATTTTCTTCCGCGCGAAGACATTTTCCGATGCAATAGGCATTATAAAAAATATGTTCAGTGAATTCAATTTGTGGATTTTTACCGACGGTTCCTTGTTTACCTTAGGTCTTGATGCGGCAGATATGTTTATTCTGCTTTTATCCCTTGTGGTTCTTTTGATTGTAAGCATACTTAAATATAAAGGTGTTGCCATACGTGATACATTGGCAAAGCAGGGGATATGGTTCAGGTATCTGGTTTACCTTGCAGGTATTTTTGCAATACTTATATTTGGCATTTACGGACCTGAGTATGACGCAAGCCAGTTTATTTACTTCCAATTTTAATGTGACAAACGTTGGCTAATGGAGAAATTTGAATGAAAGAAAATTTAAAGAAAACAGCAAAGGCAGTTATTTTTGTTCTGCTTTTTGTAATGATATTTAATTTAAGCGGCGAAGTGCTCCGTAACAAGAGCGAGTCGGAGGCATTGGGTAAAATCTTTTCTATGCCAAATGAATCCTACGATGTCCTTCTTGCGGGACCAAGCCACATTCAGTACGGTATTCACCCTGAAATTTTGGCTGAAAAGTTCAATATATCTGCCTGCAATACCGCGACTGCGGCTCAGTCTGTTCCCACAACCTACTATGTTGTAAAGGAAATGATAGACAGGCACACCCCCGAAATTGTGGTTGTAGACTTGTTTTGTCTTTTCTGTGAGGAAAACTACTTTACAGACACCAGATTTCATCAGGCTATCGACAATTTTCCGCTTAATCTTAACAAAACAGAGGCAATACTTGATTTAACAGGAGAAAACAAGAGCGAATTTTTTGTGGACTATATGCTTTATCACGGCAGGTGGAAGTCTCTTGCCAGAAATGATTATGTGGCACACAAAGAGTATAACGAGAAATTGCAGACTCTGTATATGACAACACCTTACGAGAACGACTTTGTTCCCTTGGATGAAAGCATAACAGGTGAAATTCCTCAGGTGTCCTTGGAATATCTTAAGAAAATTGTTGACTTATGCAATCAGACCGGCACAAAATTGATTCTCACGGTTATACCCTACCGTGCAGATGTGGATAATAACAACGTAACGGCTGAATATCAACAAAGCTTGTACAACTCTGTGGCAGCTCTGGCAAAAGAGTGGGGTGTGGAGTACATAAACCTTCTTTATCATCTTGACGAAATGAATTTTGATTTTCAGACGGATATGGCAGAGTTCAGTCACCTTAATGAGTCCGGCAGTATGAAGGTAAGCGAATATTTCGGGCAAATTTTAGCGGACAGATTGGAAAACTAATTATGAAAAAGAACGAAATTAAAACAGTTTTACCCGGATCGATAGCCGAAGAAATCGGTTTGGAGCCGGGTGATGCAATATTAAAAATAAATAACCATCAGGTTACCGACATTCTGGATTACCGTTTTTTGATGAGCGATGAAGAAATTGTTTTGGAGATATTAACAAATCAGGGCGAAACAGTTGAGGTTGAAATTGAAAAGGATGCCTACGAGGATTTGGGAGTGGAGTTTGAATCGGGCTTGATTGACGGGGCAAAAAGGTGTGCAAACGGCTGTGTATTTTGCTTTATTGACCAATTACCCAAGGGGATGCGTGAAACCTTGTATTTTAAGGATGACGATACACGTCTTTCGTTTTTTCAGGGGAATTACGTAACACTTACAAATGTGCCCGAGAGTGAAATAGACAGGTTTATATCCATGCACGTAAGCCCAATAAATGTTTCCGTACACACTACAAACCCACAATTAAGGGTAAAAATGCTGAAAAATAAAAACGCGGGCAATATTTTTGAACGCATGAAAAAGCTCTCCGATAACGGAATTCTTTTAAACGCACAAATTGTTCTTTGCCCTACTTTAAACGATGGCGAGGAGCTGAAAAGAACACTTTCCGACCTTTTAAGCCTGGGTCATATCCGAAGTGTCAGCATTGTGCCTTTTGGAAAAACAAAGTTCCGTCAGGGGCTTTGTGATATTCCCTCCGTTACCAAGGAAAAAGCAAGAGAGGTTATTGCCACTGTTGAAGAATGGCAGAAAAAGGCACTGGAAACTGTTGGAACAAGGCTTTTCTATGCTTCCGACGAATTTTACCTCAAGGCTGAAATGGAAATCCCGCCCTCCGAGGAATATGAAGGCTTCCCACAGATTGAAAACGGGGTGGGTCTTATTGCCAGTATGAAGGAAGAATTCTATCTTGCAATAGAGGAAGACTATGAACCAAAGGGCAATCGTCATGTGTCGATAGTTACAGGTGTGGCTGCCTACAATTTCATTAAAACTATTGCAAAAGAAGCGGAAAACAAGTATAATAACCTTAAGGTTGATGTGTATAAAATTGTGAACAACTTTTTTGGAGAAGAGATAACAGTCGCAGGGCTTTTGTGCGGTTGTGACATAATAAGTCAGCTTGAGAGCTTCGATTTGGGGGATGAACTTCTTTTGTCAAAGAGCATGCTTCGGGATTGTACCGATATGCTTTTGGATAATGTAACCTTAACGGACCTTCAAGAAAAACTTAATGTAAAAGTAAGAGCCGTGGAAAATGACGGATATGAATTTTTAGAGGCTCTTTTAGGAATATAAACAGGAGGTGATTACATGGCAAAACCTGTTATTGCCATTGTGGGCAGACCAAATGTTGGTAAGTCCACACTTTTTAACAAAATTGCAGG
>CAZRZU010000055.1:0-11567 GCA_964604615.1 uncultured Oscillospiraceae bacterium | reverse complement strand
AAACGTTAAAATCGGTGCTACACATGCAGGTATTTCCGTTGGTGAAGACGGTGCCAGCCACCAGTGTCTTGAAGATATCGGTATCATGAGATCAATACCTAATATGGTTATTATTAACCCTGCTGACCACTGGGAAGCTATGAAGGCTGTTGAAGCAGCAGTTAAGTACGACGGTCCTGTTTACTTAAGATTCGGTCGTCTCGCTGTTCCTCAGATGTTTGACGAAAACTACAACTTTGAACTTGGCAAGGGTGTAACTCTTTCCGAAGGTACAGATGCTACAATCATTGCTACAGGTCTTATGGTTCCCGAAGCAGTTGAAGCGGCAAAGATGCTCGCAGAAGAAGGTATCAGCGCAGGTGTTATAAACATTCACACAATTAAGCCTATCGATAAGGACATTATCAAGGCTGCTGCTGAAAAGACAGGCGCTATCGTTACTGCTGAAGAACATAACGTTATCGGCGGCTTAGGCAGTGCAGTTGCAGAAGTTTTGTGCGAAGAATGCCCCGTTCCGCTCCTTAGAGTTGGTACACAGGACGTATTCGGCAGAAGCGGTAAGCCCGCAGAGCTTCTTGAAATGTACGGCTTGACAGCAAAGAACATTGCTGAAAATGTAAAGAAGGCTATTGCTTTAAAGAAGTAAGATAATATGATTTGAAAAATAGGGAATTTCTTTTGAAATTCTCTATTTTTTTGTTGTAAGAAAAGGGGAGATATGATAAAATTAAAAAGATTGAAAAAGGGTGGTTGAATTATGAATTTATTAAACGAATTGAACGGCGCACAGAGAGAAGCGGCGGAATATATAGACGGACCTTTACTTGTTCTGGCAGGCGCAGGAAGCGGCAAAACAAGGGTTTTAACATACCGTATAGCGCACATGATAGACATGGGCATAAAGCCTTGGAACATACTTGCCATTACCTTCACAAACAAAGCTGCCAAAGAAATGGCAGAGAGAGTTGAAGCACTTATTGGCGAAGCGGCAAACGATATGTGGGTTAAAACCTTTCATTCTGCCTGTGTGAGGATTTTAAGACGTGATATTGACAAAATAGGCTTTGACAGAAGCTTTAATATAATAGATGCAGATGACCAGAAAAGCCTTGTTAAGGAGTGCTTGAAGGAATTAAACCTTGACGACAAAATTTTCACTCCTAAGGGTGTTATGGCTGAAATTTCTAATGCCAAGGATTCATTGATGCTTCCGCCTGAGTACAAAAAAAGTGTAGCAGGGGATTACAAAAAAGAAAAAATCGGGCAGATTTACGAGGTTTATCAGGAAAAGCTCAAAATTTCCAACTGCCTTGATTTTGACGACTTAATTGTGCAGACGGTGCGTCTTTTCATGATGAGCCGTGAAACCTTGGAATATTATCAGAACAAGTTTAAATACATTTTGGTGGACGAATACCAGGACACAAACAATGCGCAGAATGTGCTTGTTATGCTTCTTGCCAAAAATCACCGCAATCTTTGCGTTGTAGGTGACGATGACCAGAGTATTTACAAATTCCGTGGTGCAAACATTGAAAACATTTTGAATTTTGAAAAAATGTTTGCTGAAACAAAGGTTGTAAGGCTTGAACAAAATTACCGCTCCACACAAAATATTCTTGATGCGGCAAATTCCGTTATTAAAAATAATATTGGCAGAAAGGGCAAAAACCTTTGGACAGACGCAGGTGAGGGCGAGAAGATTATGGTTCACCGTGAGCCAAACGAGCAGGAAGAAGCGGCATATATTGCTTCTGAAATAAGAAGGCTTTATGATATGGGCTACAAGTATTCCGATATTGCTCTTTTGTATCGCAACAACTCCTTAACAAGAAGTGCCGAAGATATTTTTATGAGACGGGCAATACCATACAGACTTCTCTCGGGGCTTAGGTTCTACGACCGTATGGAAATCCGCGACATGGTGGCATACCTGCGCCTTGCAAAGAACCCTGACGATGACATGAGCCTTAAGAGAATTATAAATACCCCCGGCAGAAAAATAGGTAAAACAACTGTTGACACCATCAGCGAAACTGCCTACCGTGAGGGTACAAGCATTTTTAAATCTCTTCAAAATCATAAAAACGAAATAAAGGCAAACCTCCGTGAATTTGTGGATTTAATGGAAGAAATTATTTCGCAGAAAAATGAAGTTACGGTAGATGAATTTGTAAATTACGTTTACGAACGGACAGGCTACCGTGCCTACCTTGAAAAGGACGAAAAAGCCGAAGACAGACAGGCAAACGTGGGCGAACTTGTATCGGGTGCAAAAAATTACCACGATAATACGGAAAACCCCACATTTGATGATTATATGGACAATATTGCCCTTGTGAGCGATATTGATAATTATGACGAGGATTTGGACGCATGCGTTTTTATGACAATGCATTCGGCAAAGGGGTTGGAATTCCCCGTTGTTTTCCTGCTTGGAGCAGATGAGGGCATTTTCCCCTCCTTTATGAGCATATATGACGAAAGTGAGCTTGAAGAAGAGAGAAGACTTTGTTATGTTGGCATTACCCGTGCCAGAAAAAAGCTGTACATAACAGGCGCATTCTCACGTACTGTGTACGGTAAAACCTCGCCCTACCAGAAGAGCCGTTTTGTGGAAGAAATTCCGCAGGAGGTTTATGAATACTCCGAAAAAACACCCTTTTCAAAGGGCAGCACTTCAGGAGGATTCGACGACGATTTTGGTTTTGGTTCATATGCTCACAAGCCTAAGATAGAGTCAACACTTCTTCCCAAAAAGGAAAGCAAGATGGAGCTTAACGGCAATATTACATTTAAAGTGGGCGACAGGGTTAAGCACAAAAAGTTCGGTGCAGGGCTTATTACTGCTGCCGAAAGCATCGGCAACGATGTAAGATACGAAATTGCATTTGACTCTGTGGGCACAAAGAACCTTTTGGGATTGTACGCAAAGCTTGAAAAGGAATGATATAGCAATGTATAATGATTTTGCCTATTTATATGATGCTCTTCAGCAGGATGTTCCCTATGAAGAGTTTGCAAACTATTATGTAAAAATAATGGAAAAATTCGGGGGAGAAAAGGGCTTGTGCCTTGATTTGGGCTGCGGTACCGGCAATATGACTATGTGCCTTGATGGCATGGGCTTTGAAATGATAGGTGTTGACTCCTCCGTGGACATGCTTAACGTGGCAAGGGAAAAGGCAATGGAGGCAGAGCGGAACATTCTCTTTCTTAATCAGGACATGACCTCATTTGAGCTTTACGGTACTGTATCAATGGTTGTATCAACCTTGGACTGTGTTAACTATATAACCGATGAAAAAGCCCTTTTAGAGGTTTTTAAGCTTGTAAATAACTACCTCGACCCTAAAGGCTTGTTTATATTTGACATAAACTCAAGCTATAAATTG
The DNA here is from genome assembly GCA_964604615.1 of uncultured Oscillospiraceae bacterium. GTDB lineage: Bacteria > Bacillota > Clostridia > UMGS1883 > UMGS1883 > RGIG1927. The sequence goes on along the minus strand of CAZRZU010000055.1, from coordinate 8,172 downwards.
GAGCACATTTTAGGTAACAATACCTATGTCAGCGACGATGAATACATTTTTTATTCCTGGCAGAACAGTTACGATAAGGAAAATAAAATCTGCACATTTGACCTGACTTTTTTTGAAAAGGATGAAGCTGTTTACTATCGCTATGACGAAACTCACTACGAGAGAGCATACACCATTGAAGAAATAACAAGCCTTCTTGAAAAAGCCGGTATGGAGGTTGTGGGTGTGTATGATAACCTCACATTTAATCCGCCCGAAGACAAAAGTGAGAGAATTTTCTTTGTAGCAAGAGAATGTGGTAAATAAGCAATTGCTTATTTGCAACACTCCCTGGGAGCCTTATAGGAAGGTGAAATTTATGATATGTATAATCGGTGGCGGTGCGGCAGGTATGATGGCTGCAATAACAGCTGCAAGATTGAATAAAGATGTGACATTGATTGAGCATAATTCCTATCTTGGTAAAAAGATGGGCATTACGGGTAAAGGCAGATGCAATGTTACCAACGACTGTGAAACAGAGGAGCTGTTTTTAAATATTCCCGGCAACAGCAAGTTTTTGTATAGTGCCATTTATTCTTTCTCCAACTACAATGTTAAAGAGTTTTTTGAAGACTTGGGTGTGCCCTTAAAGGTTGAAAGAGGGCAAAGAGTATTTCCTGTAAGTGACAAAGCGCGTGACATTGTTGACGCAATGAAAAATGAAATGAAGCGCCTTGGAGTAGAGGTAATTTTTGACCATGCAAATGCAGTGGAAACAAAGGACGGCAGAGTGGTTGGTGTAGTTTGCAAAAACCGCACCGTTAAGTGCGACAGCTGTCTTATAGCAACAGGTGGTAAAAGTTACCCTCAGACAGGTTCAACGGGAGACGGATACCGTATGGCAGAAAATTTGGGACACAGCATAACAGAGCTAAAGCCTTCCTTGATACCTGTTGTGGCAAGCGAGGTTAAGAGCCTTATGGGGTTAAGTTTAAAAAATGTTTCTGTTACAGTCCTTGACGAAAAAGGCAAAAAACTGTATACTGATTTAGGAGAAATGTTATTCACCCACTACGGTATGTCAGGTCCCATTATTTTGTCCGCATCAGGGCATATGAGAAAGGCAGGAAAGTACAGGATAATACTGGACTTGAAGCCTGCGCTGGATAAAAAGATGCTTGACGGACGAATTCTCCGTGATTTTGAAAAATATCATAACCGTGATTTTATAAATGCATTGGACGATTTGCTTCCCCAGAAGATGATACCTTTTGTGATTGAGAGAAGCGGTATTGATGAAAGAAAAAAGGTAAATACCATTACAAAAGAAGAGCGGAGCCGCTTGGTTGATTCAATTAAAGAGATTGAAATTAACGTTGAAGGCTTCCGTCCCATAAGTGAAGCAATAGTCACTGCAGGAGGCATATCCGTTAAGGAGATTGACCCTTCAACCATGGAAAGTAAGCTTGTTAAAGGCTTGTACTTTGCAGGCGAGGTTATAGACGTTGATGCCTATACGGGCGGTTTTAATTTACAGATTGCTTTCTCTACCGGTTATCTTGCCGGAATAAATATGTAAATATATAAAGTGAGGGATAAATTATGCAAATCGCAATTGACGGTCCTGCCGGTGCAGGCAAAAGCACAATTTCAAAATTTGTGGCAACGGAAATGGGGTATTTGTATATTGATACAGGAGCTATGTACCGTGCAATCGGTTACAAGGCTTTAACTCTTGGCATAGACCTTGATGCCGAAGATGAAATCGATGCAATGGCAAAAGAGTCTGATATTGAAATTAAAATTACAGACCACGGTCAGAGCATTTACCTTGATGGTAAGGACGTAACAAGCAAGATACGCACAGCTGAGGTTTCCATGGCGGCATCTCGCGTTTCTGCCATTGGCGGTGTGAGAAAAACACTTGTGGATTTGCAGCGAAAGATTGCCGGCAGCAACAACGTTATTATGGATGGCAGAGACATAGGCACGGTTGTTCTTCCCGATGCGGAAATTAAAATTTTCCTTACCGCAACCGCTGAAGACAGAGCTATGCGCCGCTATCTTGAAATGAAGGAAAAGGGTGTTGACACAAGCTACCAGGCTGTTTTAGAGGACATGCAGAAACGTGACTATAACGATACTCACCGTGAAGAATCGCCCCTGAGAGCGGCTGACGACGCAACTGTTATTGACACAAGCGGTCAGACTCTTGGCGAAAGTGTGCAGACAATTGTAGAACATATCCGAAAGTGTACACAGGGTAAGTGATATGAGTAAGGTTAAAATTGCTGACAGCGCAGGGTTTTGCTTTGGTGTGTCAAGAGCATTGGAAATGACTGAAAACGGCATAAAGGCAGGCAAAAGCATCGCAACATACGGACCCATTATCCATAACGGACAGGTTGTAGAGGCACTTAGTAAAAAAGGTGTTCGGATAATAGAAAGTGTAGCTGATGCAAACACGGGCGAAACTGTTGTAATCCGAAGTCACGGAATATCAAAGTCAATAGAGGACGAATTTAAACAAAGAGGGATTGAGTACATAGACGCAACATGTCCCTTTGTGAAAAAAATTCACAGGATAGTTTCCGAAAATTATGCTCTGGGTAAAACCATTGTTATTATAGGAGACGCAAAGCACCCTGAGGTAATGGGCATAAACGGATGGTGTAATGACGAAGCTGTTATTTTCTCCTCCGAGGAGGATGTAGATGCCTCCCTTATACAGGATAAAGACGTTTGTGTAGTGTCACAAACTACTTTCGAGAGGAATTTGTGGGAAAAAATTATAAAAATTATAAAAAACACTTGCAATAAGGTGGTGTTTTTTGATACAATATGTAGTGCGACTAATGATAGGCAAAAAAGCACGGCTCAATTGGCGAAAGAGAGCGATTTGTTTATTGTAATAGGCGGCAAGAACAGCTCAAATACCAAAAAGCTTTATCAGATTGCAAAAGAGCTTTGCAAGAAAACTCTTTTGATTGAAGGAGCTTGGGAGCTGCCCGAGGGAATTTATGTCCCGGGGGAACGAGTAGGTATAACCGCCGGTGCATCAACACCGGATTGGATAATAAAGGAGGTTTTTACAACCATGGTTAATGCAGAAAATTTAAAAGGAGAGCTTACTTTTGCAGAGGCGTTTGAGGAATCCCTCGTAACTTTAAATACAGGACAGGTAGTTACAGGCACAGTTGTTAAGGTTACACCTACAGAAGTATATGTAGACCTTGGATTCAAGAGCGAGGGTATTATCCCTGCTGACGAACTTTCCGAAGATCCCGACGTAAAGCCCGAAGATGTTGTTAAGATGGGCGACGAAGTTGAAGTATTCGTTGTTCGTGTTAACGACGCAGAAGGTTACGTTAAGCTTTCCAAGAAGAAAGTTGATGCTCGTAAGGGTTGGGCTACAATCGAAAACGCAGCAGAAACACAGGAAGTTCTTGAAGGTAAGGTTATCGAAGCTGTAAACCGCGGTATCGTGGTAGCAGTTAACGGCACAAGAGTGTTTGTTCCTTCCTCTCAGGCAAGCGAAAGATTCGTTGCAGATCTTTCCACGTTGGTTGGCAACACAGTTTCTCTCCGCATCCTTAATATTAAGGAAGACAGACGCGGTAAGAAGGCTATCGGTTCTATTAAGAGTGTTCTCATGGAAGAAAAGGCTAAGAAGAGCGAAGCTTTCTGGGCTGGTGTTGAAACGGGCAAGAAGTACACAGGTACAGTTAAGACAGTTACATCCTTCGGTGCATTCGTTGATATCGGCGGTGTAGAAGGTCTTGTTCATATCTCTGAACTTTCCTGGACAAGAATCAAGAACGTTGAAGAAGTTGTTAAGGTTGGCGACGTTGTAGAGGTTTACATTATCGAAGCTAATGCTGAAACAAAGAAGATTTCTCTCGGTTACAAGAGGACAGAGGACAACCCCTGGGTTATCGCTCAGAACACAATGGCTGTTGACGATGTTAAGTCCGTTAAGGTTGTAAGACTTCTTCCCTTCGGTGCTTTCGTTGAAATCATCCCCGGTGTTGAAGGTCTTATCCATGTTTCTCAGATCGATACAAAGAGAATCGGCAAGCCTGCAGACGTACTTAGTGTAGGTCAGGTTGTTGATGCTAAGATTGTTGAAGCTGACTGGGAAGCTAAGAAGATTGGTCTTTCCATTAAGGCTCTTCTCGCACCTGAAGCTCCTGCAGAAGAAGCTCCCGTAGAAGAAGCTCCTGCTGATGCTGAATAAATAAAACAATAAAAATCTCACTTCATTTGAAGTGAGATTTTTTGTTTGAAATGCAAAGTGCAGAATGAATGAAAAGAACGAAGCTTTTGCTTCGTTCTTTTCATTCTGTATTTAATAAAGTATTTTGCCTTCGCAACCAATCTTGGTAAGCATTCTTTGGAATGATGCGAAGCGGTTGGGGAAGAGCTGTTTAATGCCTATTTGTAAATCACGGTTACCATAGCACAGCCAGTAAAGACGGGCAAATTCTGCAAAGCCTTCATCGGTATTGGAGTTGCCATAGTTGGATATTGTGGCAATGTCGTTTTCAAGGGCAAGCTGCCATTCTGCGCTCTGATTCCAGTGAGAGGTGCGATCATCAATATTACCGTTTGCCATGTAGTCATTACTGTGACCAAGCTCGTGAGCAAAGCTCTTTATCATTGTAGTTTCATTTGCGGTGCCCTTGAGCCTTACAAACAATTCCTCGCCGCCGCAGTTGTAGGTTGACGTTGTTGAGGAATAGTACACATACATATTCTTTATATTCTTGCGGTATGCATAGGGGAATTTGCCAAGAGCAGAAATAGCTGTCTGCACATTTTCAAAACTGGGATCAACACAGTAAACAGCCACTTTTTGTGTAGTGTCTTCTGTTGTGTATGTAACATCAATTCTGTAGCAATTGATTGCTGCGCCTGTGTAGGGGTGTTCATCACTGGCAGAATAAATAACACCGTCTTCTTCAACCAAGTCCCACATAATATGCTTTGTCTTTACGGGTGCCTTCTGTGTAATCTCTGCATCTGAGCCGGGGAAGGCTTGGAGTGGGTAGTAGAAGCCCGATTCTGCAAGCTCGCCTACTACATAGCGGGATACTATTGAAAGAATTTCTGCCTTCTGTGCCTCGGCAGTGTAGTTGCCATTATAGAGAGTTGTAAATTTCTTTTCGCAGGTATCAAGGAAAGAGCTATTGTTGGGTGCGTAGGGCATAGCATCAGCACCGATTGATGTGCATATTTCAATAACTCTCTGCTGCTGTGCTTCTGTTAAAAGACTGAAACCGTCCAGGTTTGTAACGAGAGAAAACGGTGTTTCGCTATGGAAGTTAATATCCCAGTAGTATTTTGTATCGCTTACGGTAACGGCTGAGTCAACAACTGCCAAATAGCCTCCGTTTGCGTGGCGGATTGCGTAGCCTTCTTCGCTCTTTTCAAATATCCAGCGCTGGTTTGCACTGCCTGCCGAATAGAAATACGCACGAACACCGTTTTCCCCGGTATATTCCAAACGGTATCTGGAATTTGTGGAGGACTCAAAGGCAAAGTAGCCCTCTGTCATATCCTTAAGACGGAAAGGTGTGCCTTCTTCTGCCAAGGAAACAGTTTTGCCCGATACAGAAAGACTGCCGTTTTCAGAGTCAATAGTGTAGTAACGTTCGCTTATGCCGTCATATACAGTGTCAAACTCAAAGTTAAACAAGTTTGTGCATTCAACACGGCTTGTACCAACCACAGTTACAGGCTCCAGATTTCTGCGCTTAACAACTATGACTTTTACATAATCCCCTGTGGAAACGGAGGACGGAGTGTCTACTGTAAAGAGTGTCTCATCTAACGTGGGAGTGCAGGCAGAATAATTGAGCATAGTGCCCTCGTTATTGTAATAGCACATAAATACAATATATTCTTCCGCAGTGGAGGAAACACTCACATGGGCAGAAATTTCACCTGATGTAAAATCTGTTGATTCAAAATTTACATAAGCTGCTACCGATTCTGCTGCAAAAACAGGCAGTGCGGAAAACAGCATAATAAATATCAGCAATACTGATAGAATCCGTCTTTTCATTTTCTTTTCTCCTTTACAATGGGTATACAATTATTATATAATATAGTTGTAGAAATTTCAATGAAGATTTGATTAAATTTGCAGAATACAGGGGTTTTTATGAGATTTATTTTATTGCTTATGGGTTTTGCTCTGTTTATAAACGGTTTATTTATGAGCATTGTGTCAAACTTTAATTTAGGTGTTATACTCACCATTCTGGCAGGCGGATTTTTACTTGCATGGGGGATTTTCTATAAAAAAATTAACGAAATAACAAAAACAGGCTGGGCAAAATGGGTCAAACAAGTGGTTATTGCTCTTGTGTGCATGGAATTATTGTTAGTTGGTTTTTTGGCATTTTACGGGCAGGTGGACAACGTTAATTACAATGAAGATGCTGTAATTGTACTTGGTGCAGGTATCCGCGGCGACAGGGTGACCGTACCTCTTGCATACAGGCTCAATAGCGCAGTTGAATACCACAAGCAAAACCCCGATGCACTTATTGTTGTGACAGGGGGAAAAGGCTATCAGGAAACAATAACCGAAGCTGAGGCTATGGAAAAATATCTCTTAAGAAAAGGTGTTGCACCGGAAAAGATTGTTAAAGAAGAAAAAGCAACCAGTACAAACGAAAATATGCGCTATTCAAAAGAAATACTGGACAGTCTTTTTGAGGATGAATATTCCGTTGTTGTAATAACAAACAACTTCCATATTTACCGCGGTGTTTCCATTGCGAAAATGGAGGGCTTTGAAAATGTGTACCGTAAGCACGCAGGCTTAAAATGGTACAACATTGCACCCTGCTATTTAAGAGAAAGCTTAGCAGTTTTAAAAATGTGGGTTTTTGACATACTGCTTTAGCAGTATGTCAGCGATATAAATCCTGCGGATTTATATCATATCGAATGTGAACGAAGTGAACATATATCGAAACGGAGTTATATCAAATTTTGCAAAGCAAAATATATCGATTTCTTATACAATAAACAAGGAGGCTATGAAATGAAAACATTCAAATCATTAATAGCGATTATTGTAGCAATAACAATGCTGTTTTCATACGGATTTACCGCCGAGGCAGAGGATAAAGGACTTGTTATGCCCGAATATGACAGCATAATATCGGCTGTCAATACGGTTAACGAGCGTTATCAGGCAAATATTGAATATGACGAAATGGAGTATGGGATACCCAATTGCTTTTTGTATAAAACTATTTATCAGACAGGTAATATAGAAGCGTATTACACAACCGGCAACGAGGCATACCTTGAGTATGCAAAAAATTGGGCAGGAAGTTGCAACTGGGTAGGGCATCCGTCAAAGGATAGTAAAGATTTGTGGACATGGGGCTATAGTCAGAGCTTGACAGGTAACGCAGTTCTTTTCAGCCATTTTCAGGGTTGTTTTCAGGTGTATATAGATTTATACAATATAGAAAAGAACAATTCGGATAACAATATTGCTGACGAGAAGAAAATAGAAAGAGCAATTGAAGTTATGAGCTATCAGACAGGCCTTGACGAAGACGGCTTTTGGCATATGGCGTCATCTTTGTATATGGGACTACCTGTTATGGTAAAGCTTTATCATCTGACAGGCGAGAAAATATATCTTGACAGCATGTATAAATATTTTAAATATACAAAAGAGCTTTTATATGACGGTCTGGGAGGTATTCCCGAAAACGAAAATGGGTACACAACAAGTGCAAGGTTGACAGACGGGGCGCATTATTCAGATAGTGACAATTATAAAAACTTATTCTACACAGATGAAAGCTTTGTGTATCCGCAGAGATTATATAATGGAATTGACGAAAAATTGTTTTCCGCCATGGACAACGGCCTGGTTTTTGCGGCATTGGCGAGTGCGTTAGAGGAATTGCCTATAGATTATGAGCATTATGGCGAGTTTTTAAATACATATACCCAAATGGCAAAAGCAATTAAACAAAGCATGTCTACTGACGAAAACGGGTACGGCTTTTGGACACAAAACATGCTTTTAAAAGAGCCTGTAGCTTCTTATAATCCCAACGGCTACGAAACATATTCAACAGCGCTATTTACCTATGCTCTTGCATGGGGCATAAATGCAGGTGTTCTCGATTACGACGAATATGCCCCAACTGT
>CAZRZU010000054.1:0-11721 GCA_964604615.1 uncultured Oscillospiraceae bacterium | reverse complement strand
TGTTGTATAACCATCCGCACTTGCAGGAATACCGCCGGGGCCGTCATACATAAGCTCCTTAGCATAGCGGAAATATTTATACAGTGCGTCAAGATACTTTTCGTCCTTTGTTACCTGATACAGCTTTGTAAACACAGGCATTACCATGTAGAGTGCATCTGCCCACCACCAGAAGTTGTCTTCACTTCTTTCAATCTGTGTGTCCATAACATATTTCACACGGTCAATATTTGCCCCCTCAATGCCAAGGTTGAACAAATCAATATAGGTCTGGAAACAAATCTGCCAGTCGCCGAAAATAACAGCGGTACTTCCCTGTGTTTGATTGTATGCCCAAGTCCATTCCTTGGGGTCACAGTCTGAATCGTTACCCATCCAGTTATTGTGATTTGCCCAGTCAATTGTATACTTCAAAAAGCTGTCGTCCTTAAGAAGCTTATACATTTCCATATTGCCTGTGTGGTATGCAGCCTTATCCCAGAATGAAGGGTGTGCGCCGCCGTTCCAGTCAACGTAGTCAACGTTTTTCTGCCAGTATGTATTTGCTTTTTTAAGTGCATTAACCGCACTTTCATATGTAAGTGCCATGTCATATCCCTCCGTTTTATAATGTTTTCAGATAATTCAGCATATCTTCAAAGCTACCCCTCTTGCCCTCATAGGGCTTAACCTTGGACGGTTTTACAAAGCCTTTAACAAGGTAGGTATCCATGCCAAGGCTTGCCGCTGCGTGCATATCCTCGTCCTCGCTGTTTCCTATCATGAGACACTGCTCAGGCTCTACACCGATAGCCTCGCAAACCTTTTCAAAATATTTAGGGTTGGGTTTTGTGTAGGAGCAGTTTTCATAGCTTGTAACAAGGTCAAAGTCATCAGGGGCAAGACCCATCCAGCTCATTCTCGCCACCTGTCCTGTCATGGGAAACAGAGGATTTGTTGCAAGAACAACCTTTTCTGCCTTTTTATGAGCAATCTCTACCGCTGTCTTTGCCAGGGGATTTTCCTCTGCAAAAGCCCTTGCCTGATGAAATTCATTAGGATAAAAGTCATTTGATGCATCGTAAAAAGGTTTATAATCCAAGCCTGTTTCTTCAGCAAAGCGTTCCCAGAAAACCCATTCGTTAGTTTTACTGCCGTCGTTTTTGTACATACACTTTGTGCCGTCCCATACAGAATCAATAAGTGCATCGGGTTCAATACCCATTGGGCACAGCTTCTTTGCCAGAAGCTTAAAATACCCTTTTGTGAACACATCTTCGTCCATGGGGAGAAGAGTTCCGTCCATATCAAATAAAATTGCTTTCATTATCTCACCTTCCTAATATGTTGATTTTATCATGTACAAGCAAAAAAAGCAATCCTTATGGGATTGCTTTTTTGCTTTTAATTATAGAAATCAAAGAAAATTTTGCAGATTGTATTCATAATCGATTACCGCGTACTATGTGTACGCAAATGAGATTACGGATGCGAGATGCGAAATTTTACTGATTTTCTGCCCAACGAGCTGCTTCACAGCCTGCAAGAAGATATGCACCTACACCGAAGTCCTGTGTTGTATCGTAGGGTGTTGCCTGAGTTGCATTCGAACCGATGGGCTGAACATAACCAACCTTGCCGTTAGAGTGGAGTGCAACTTTTTCAAGGTATCCCCAGCTGCGCACTGTCGCTTCAAGGTATGTGTCTTCGTCAAGGAAGCCATTGTTAATACCCCAGAACAAGCCATATGTGAAGAAGGCTGTACCGCTGGTTTCATAACCTTCCTCATTGCCGTTATTGCCTGTGGGATAATTCTGCAGCATGCTCTGTGTCCAGAAACCGTATCCGTTGTCGTCGGTTTCCTGACAAGCTATTATTGCAGGAGCCATTTCCATGTATGTGTTATAGAAAACGTCATAGTTTGCATAAGTTGCAGGCATATCTGAAAGCACTTTTGCCAAGCCGGCAAATACCCAACCGTTACCTCTTGCCCAGAAGTTCTTTTCATTTGCATGACCTGAGTTGGGGTTTAAGGGATATACATAGCCTGCATCACGGAAGAAGAGATACTTATAATCATCGGGGTCAGAGTAGTTACTGCCACTGTTCTTATATGTATAAGCAGTAGATGTGTAGCCATCTGCACTTGTGGGAATACCACCCGGTCCGTCATACATGAGTTCCTTTGCAAATGTAAAGTACTTAGTAAGTGCATCAAGGTATGCTTCGTTTTCTGTAAGCTTATAGAGCTTTGTCATAACGGGCATTACCATGTACAGCGCATCTGCCCACCACCAGAAGTCGTCATTTTCTTTAGAAATCTGGTAGTCTATAACTTCATATACTCTGTCAAGATTTGCATCTGCCACACCAAAGTTGTACATATCTATGTACGACTGGAAGCATATCTGCCAGTCACCGAAGAGCACCGCATTGGAGTTGTAATCCTGGTTGTAGCCCCATGTCCATGTAGACGGATCTGCTGTGGAGGGGTTACCTACCCAGTTATTGTAGTTAGCCCAGTCAATAGAATACTGTAGATAATCATCATCGCCTAAGAGTTTGTAAACCTCCATATTACCGGTGTGGTATGCTGCTCTTGCCCAGAAGGAGGGATGGATACTGTTGGTCCATGTGTTGTAGGAATAGTTGCTCTGCCAGTAATCGTTTGCACTTCTTACTGCTGTGACTGCACTGTCATATGTGGGCATCATCGCTACAACCTCTTGAGGAAGGTATTCGGAAACAGTTACATCAGAAAGTGACACACTCTCTGCCAAGGGTTCCATGTCTTCTGTCCAGAGGTATACAACCATGTCCTTGTGGTTGCTTTCAACATAAGGCATCGCTTTTGTTATGGTTACGTAGTCGCCTGTACGGCTTTCAACAACTGTACTTTCGGTTACGGCTTCTACAAGCTCTCCGTTTGCGTTATAATCTGCAAGCACAAGCTTAACTGTTTCATCTGTTTTTTCCGTGTTAAGAATTTTTGCGGTAACTGTCATGGTGTAGCCTGTTGCTTCTATATTGTCCGCCCTAATTTTAACTGAAAGAGTTGCCTCTATAGATTCCTTCATAACATAGTAAAGCTCAACATGCTGACCAAGACTATTCATCACGAGGCTCTCACCGATGCCGGCAAGGTCTCCGTCAACAACGTCAAGTGTATAAAGAGTTCCAAAATAATCTTCATAGCTTGAATCAAGAGTAAATGACGAGCCGTAGGCTTTCTGTATTCTCTTTTCCTCGTAGACTTCGCCATCCTTATAAATTGTTACCACAAGGTCGCCGCCTACTGCACCATTATATTCAGGGAATACGGTTACAGATGCCGTTGTGGTAACATCTGTGCCGAGTATAGTACCCACTACTTCAAATGCACCGGTCTGAGCATAAAGCGAGGAATCGATGCTTTCCCAGGATACAGCAAAGATTGAGCTGTAATCACCTGAGTAAACATTCAGCACTCTGGGAAGTGTGGGTGCTTTGCCAACGTATGTTCTTACGTTTACGATGTCGCATCTTACGTCTGTTGCTTTGTCATAAACTACTGTTATAGCTTCTTCGCCTGTAACAGATTCAACAGTGAGAGAAGACGCGTCCTTATTTACCACGTATAATGTATCGTTATAGCTTATAAGAGCATCTGCTACGTTATATGTGTAGCTGCTGCCTTCAAGGGCATAAACCACAGAAGAAGAAATTGCATTACCCTCTGCATCTACACGGTTTATGTTAACAGGTGTACCCTGCTGATAAACAATCAGTTCGGGCATCTGTCCTTCAATTCCGGACTCTGCTGTGTTGATATATGCAACGTTACTGCCGCATGTTAAAAGGAACGAGAAGCCTTCTCCTGCATGTTCCTTTACAAAATCGGTAACGTCCCACTGCATATAGAAGTTTTTGCTCTGACCTGTGGCAACCTGTGTGTCCAAAAGCTCGCCAACGGAGCTCACACCAACATCAGTAATACTGCCGCCTAAAGTTTCGGAATAATTTTCATAAGTAACGGTGTCAACGTCCCATGTGTTGGAATCACCTGTGAGACCATAGCAGTAGAACTCGTCTGCTGTGCCCCAGTTATCAATAAGTGTTACATAAACACTGAGAACCGCCTTTTCACAGTTTGCAAGAGAAGCAACCTGACCGTTTGTAATATCGCTTGCTCTCATGAGGGCATAACGTGTATATGCCGCACCGTTGTTGGAGGAAACCAACAACTGAGTTTCGCCGTTCATGTTAGTTGAGGGGAATTTACCGCTAAGCTCAACATCCTCATCAACGGCAATTTTTGTCTGAGGCATGCTGTCGTAGTCAACAGGCACATCAGAGGGCTTTTTCGAATTATAAAGCTCACTTACCTCGCTTGCAGAAAGCGCACGGTCATAAAGACGGATTTCGTCCATTTTACCCTTAAATTCAGGGTTGTTAGCAGCTTCGCCTGAGTCTGATGCCCACTGGGTTTTACCAATCCAGAAGCCGTAGCTTGTATTTGTTGTGGAGCCTAAATCAGAGAAGGAGCGTGTAAGTGTAGTAATAGAATTGTCGTATTCGTATCTTTCAACACCGTTAACGTAAATTCTGGGAATGTAGTATTCTCCCTGAGTGCTCTTTTCGTATGTAACAACAAGATGCGCCCATTTGTCGGCAAAGGGGTTATCCTCCAATGTTGCTGAAACAAGAGAATTTGCATCATCACTGCTTGAACCTACTCCACGGTCCTGGAATCTTGATTCGCCTGTTGCGGGCACATAGCGGTAGAACATCGAGTCTCTCGCTCCTGTACCAAAGTCAAAAAATCTCTGAATGGAAGATGCATAACGGTAGTCTGTGTCGGCATAAATCCATGCAGAATATGTAAATTCTTCTGCGCCGTCATTAATGCCGTCAGGCATACGGATTGCAGGTCCTGAGTAGAATTGATTTTTTTGATTCCTGCCTGTTAAGCCGGCATCCTCGCCGATTATTGCACCGGGGAAATGTAATACACCGTCCTCGACACTCATCTTTCGTTCAACTACTGTTGTATAAGAACCCTGCCAACCGCCGCCGGAAGAAACCTCTCTATAAAGGTTATGTACAGTTGCGTTGTTATTGTTACCCGAGGAGTCAATAATTGTGTCAGGAGTCTCACCGTCGTTATTAAATGTGTAGTATGCCAGAAGGCCTTCGTTAAGAGTTGAAGTATCTTTTTTGATAACTAAAACCAAAGCTTCAATGTAATTGCCTTCAACTGTAATGCCGCCAACAGTAAAGCTGCCTTCCTGTGCGTACTTGTCAGATGAGATGAAATCCCATGCAACAGCCTCTTCCCTGATGGCACCTGTGTTATACACGATAGTTGCTGTTTCGGGCATAAGAGGATAATCTCCCGCAAGAGTAGTTACATCTTCAACATAGTAATCTTCCATTTCAATCATGCCAACGGGAGCTGTTGTTTCGTAAATGTATTGTACCTGACCTGCTGTCAAGGCTCTGTCATAGAGGCGAATTTCGTCCATTTCGCCCTTGAAGTCGGGGTTGTCGGTAACATTCTGATTTGTTGCAGCCCATACCGTTCTGCCTACAAAGAAACCGTTAGAAGCATCGGTAAGCTCGCCCAAGTCGGAAAGAGCGCGTGTGTAAACATTTGTTGTGGACAATGCCCCCACTTCTTCACCGTTTACGTAAACAGTTGTTTCGTAGTAGCCTGTTTCCTCGTTAAGTTCATAAACAAATGTGAAGTGACCCCATGCATCTGTAAAAGGCATTGCGGAAAGGGTAGTTTCCTGGTATTTGTTTATATTTCTGTCCTGAATGCGGAGAAGGCCCGAGGAAGATGTATATCTTGCGAAAATGCTGTTATAAGCATCGCTTGAGCTTGAACCAAGATTACCGAAGTCAAAAAATCTTGTAAGGTTATTTGCGTACTGATAATCGCCGTCCGCCTTAATCCATGCAGAATATGTAAATGAAGATACACCTGAGTTAATATTATTGGGAAGCTTGATTGCTGCACCAAGGTAATTATTCCACCATTCGCTTGTATTGCCGGGGAACACCGCAACTCCGTCTTCAGTAATTGTAAGTACATTGTTAGCGCCCTGCATCCACTGATTTTCAGATGCAACAACAGTATTCAAAACAGTTGCATCGTTACCGTTGCCCGACACGTCGGAAATAACTGTGGGGTTTGTGCCGATATTATCAAAGTTATAATGTGCAATAAGACCCGAGGCAATATCCGTATCGGCATCTTTTTCAACCGTAACGGTTGTTTTCACCTCATAGCCCGATTCCGTAATGCCTGTAACCTCAAAAGTGCCCTCTGTGGCATACAGACTTTCATCAAACTCATCCCATGTGATATACTCAATCAACATATCACCGTTGTCAAAAGTGAGTATAGCTCTGTCAGGGAGCAAAGGCATTGTACCAACAATAGTTGCTGTACCATTTACTTGGTAGCTAACAAGCGAAATGTCATCAGCATACACTGCAGGAATGACACTAAGCATCATAACCATTGCAAGAACAAAGCTTAAAACTTTTTTCATTCTCATAATAAACACCCTTCCTAAAATTTATCTGATATTCAGCTAATTTTATATTAACATACAACCCATAATTACGCAATATTTTTATTGTTAATTTTTTGTGTTTTTAAAACAAAAAACGCGGTAAATAAGTTCTATTTACCGCATTATCTCATTCTTCAAACAATTCGCCTGCTTTTTCGTAGTGAGCTTTTTTTACTATTTTATTTTCTTTATTTACAAATACAACTCTGGGTTTAAAGCTTTCAGCCTCTTCGCGGTCCATTTGAGCATATGCCATGATGATTACCCTGTCACCTATATCTACAAGCTTTGCCGCAGCTCCGTTAAGACATATTACTCCGCTGCCCTTTTCGCCTGCAATTGTATATGTTTCCAATCGATTGCCGTTTGTTATGTCAACAACCTGTACCTTTTCATATTCAAGTATTCCCGCCGCTTCCAACAAATCTGTATCAATTGTTATGCTGCCCACGTAGTTTATCTCCGCTTGGGTTACTTTGGCACGATGTATTTTGCTCTTTAACATTGTTATTGTCATATAATCACCCTCTCTGTAAACTAGGTCCCACAATCAAGGCTCCCTCTCCGAGGGAGCTGTCAGCATAGCCGACTGAGGGAGTGTTGCAACTACCTAATTACACCATAAAATTATCAATCAGTCTGGTCTTACCAATATATACCGCCATTGCAAAAAGAGTGTCACCGCAGATTGTGTCCACGTCCTGTATGGTAACTGAGTCAACCGCCTGCACATAGTCAATTTTAGCAAGAGGTTCATTTTCGATATGCTTTATCATAGCATCTAAAATAACCTTTGTGCTCTTTTCGCCCCTCTTTACCATATCCTGTCCGATTTTTACCGCTTGAGAAAGGCACAATGCCGCCTTTCTTTCATCTGCGTTGAGATATGTATTACGACTTGACTTTGCCAGACCGTCCTCTTCACGGACAATGGGGCAACCCACAATTTCAACACCAAAGTTCAAATCTCTTACCATGCGTTTTATAATGGCAAGCTGCTGAGCATCCTTCTGACCGAAAAATGCCCTGTCGGGTGTTACAATGTTGAAAAGCTTACTCACAACAGTGCAAACACCGCCAAAATGAATGGGTCGGCTTTTACCGCAAAGGTTTTTACTTAAAACATCAGGCACAACAGTTGTTGATGCGTCAGAAAAGTACATCTCGTCAGCTTCCGGATGGAAAACACAATCCGCTCCGCACTCCGTCAGAAGAGCTACATCATGGTCCAAATCACGGGGATATGCTTCAAAGTCTTCATTGGGAGCAAATTGTGTGGGGTTTACAAATATGCTCACAACGGTAACGTCACATTCTGCTACACTTTTTTTAACAAGGGATGCATGACCTTCGTGGAGATATCCCATTGTGGGCACCAAGCCCACCGTCTTACCCAAAGCTTTTTGTTCGGCAACAAAAGTTCTTACCTCTTTAATTGTTTTTAAAATTTTCATTTTAACTGCGCCTCAATTTCTTTTAATACATCTTCATCTATACTATAAGTGTATTCCTCTGTGGGGAACGCACCGGATTTAACTTCTTCGTTATATTTTTTAAATGCATTCATCATTACTTCACCAACAGACTCATACCTCTTTACAAATTTGGGGGTAAAGTCAGAGAACATACCCACCATGTCCTGATATACAAGAACCTGTCCGTCACAAGCCCCGCTTGCGCCAATGCCGATTGTGGGTATTGTGAGAATGTTTGTAATAATTTCTGCAAGCTTTTGAGGGATGCCCTCAAGCACAACCGCAAAAGCACCTGCTTTTTCTACGGCCTTTGCATCTTCAATAATTTTAAGGGCAGTTTCCACTGTTTTACCCTGAACCTTAAAACCACCAAAAACGTTTATGGATTGGGGGGTCAAGCCAATGTGCCCGCACACGGGAATGCCCGCATTCACAATTGCTTCAATCTGAGGTGCTATGGTAACTCCGCCTTCAAGCTTTACCGAGCTTGCACCGCCCTCTTTAACCAGCCTTCCTGCGTTTACAACCGCGTCATATACACTCGTCTGGTAACTCATAAAGGGCATATCGCTGATTACAAGCGCATTTTCCGCACCTCTTGTTACAGCCTTTGTATGGTGAATCATGTCTTCCATTGTTACCAAGGTGGAGTCGGGATAACCAAGCATTACCATACCTAACGAATCCCCTACAAGGATTGAGTTAATACCTGCCGCATCAACAAGCTTTGCCGTTGAATAGTCATAAGCGGTAAGCATAGTAATCTTTTCGCCTTTTTCTTTCATTTGAGCAAATGTCAGTGTTGTATTTTTCATAAGTTTAACTCCTTCCTCATCCTACTGTAATCTTTGCTGTTTTTCTTTTCTGCTATATCTGTAAGTTTCTTAGACAATAACTTATATATCTCTTTCCGGTCGCCGCTTAATACAGAAAGATGTTTTTTAACAGTTTCCGTATCGCATCTTTCAACGGGACCCGTCAAGCTTTTGGCTATGCCTTTATCAAAAATATTTTCAACATTTGTTTTGGCGAGCCTTTCGATTGCCTCCAGAGCCTCTTGCTCCCCAAAGCCGCATTGTTCAAGCCCTTCAATACTCATTTCCATAACTGCCTGCATCAGATTGCTTGCAAACACGCAGGATGCATGATAAACAGCCTTTTTATCAGACTCTATTTCTCTTATGTTAAGAAAGCTGAAAACATCCTTTATTTCTTCCGCAGCAGTTCCTTCCAGTGTAAACTGTGCAGTTTTCAAAGTGTTGTATTCATGCTGCGAAGGCACTGCCATCATAGGATGCAGGCTTGCCCTTTTTTCACATTGGGGGAATGCTTCCTCCGCACTCATTGCACCCGACATGTGGCACATAATTTTTCCTTCGCAAAAGCCTTTTATGTGGTTCCATACTTCTTTTATTTTTCCGTCCGGAACAGTTAAAAATATTATATGGGATTTTTCGCAAAGAGCTTGTGCACTTTCAAAAACGTGATAATCCATTTCAGGATAAACATCCGAATAAAAACCCGATAAGAGGCTATGCTCGTCAAGAATTCTTCCAAAGCTTACACCTACGCGACCCGCTCCGATAATACCTATCCTCATAACCTCACCTCGTTTTTATTTAATCAACTCACGTACTCTTAACTTAACGCCAATTTCATCTGCGATACGGCGGCATGTGTCTTTGTCACCATCGTCCATAACATCCACAATAGATAAAACAACCTCAGGCACATATGCCTTTGCCCGTTTTGCAAAATCAAGCATGCCGTAAAAGCCGTCCTCGCCGTACTGACAAGCACATATTTCGTTGTATTTTTTTGCATTAGGCGCATTGAGAGATATTGACACAATGTCGATCATGTTTTTCATTTTCGGAGTAACGTCTTCCCCTGCAATGAGATTTGCATGACCGTTTGTGTTAAGCCGCACCTTTACGGGAGCATATTCCTTAATTTGACGCACAACCTCAATCATGTCGTCAAACCTTTCGGTAGGCTCGCCATAACCGCAAAGAACAAGCTCTTTGTAGTTTTCAACACCTTTTGCCTTTATGTCTGCAACCATTTCTTCGACGGTGGGCTCTTTGTCAATCCACAAATCATAACCCATTCCTGCATCGGTTGTTGTCCTGACGCAAAAGGTACATGCGTTGGTGCAACGGTTCGTTAAGTTTAAGTACAAGCTATCCCCAATGGGGTAAGCGATAATGTTCATAAATCTACCACTCTTTTCCTAAATACCACAACCAAGGCTCACTCTTCGAGGGAGCTGTCGCCGTCGGCGACTGAGGGAGTGTTTCAATTACACATCAATCCCAAAAAAAATCTTTGCATTCCTTTCCGTGATTTCAATAACCTCTTCCACATCCATGGCTTTTAATTCTGCAATTTTTTCGGCTACCGCCTGAACATAAATTGACGAATTACGCTTTCCTCTATAAGGCACAGGTGCCAAATAAGGAGAGTCTGTTTCTATCATCATTTCTTCAATTGGCACATACTTTACAACCTCAACGGTTTTAACATTATTTGCAAAAGTTACAATACCGCCTATTGATATTTTCATGCCCAAATTGAGCATCTCTCGGGCAGTCTCCTTGCTTTCTGAGAAACAGTGCATCATCCCACACTTGCCGCCTAATTGTGCTTCTTTCAAAATCATCAGGCAATCGCGGGTGGAATCACGGGAGTGTACCTGAAAGGGCAGGTCCACACTTTTGGCAAGCTCTATCTGCTCGCGAAAACGTCTTTTCTGGATTTCCATTATGTCCTTACCGTAGTAGTAATCAAGCCCGATTTCGCCTATGGCAACAACCTTAGGATGCTGTGCCATTTTTATAATAGCATCATAGTCGCCGTCCTTAACATTTGCCGCTTCATGGGGATGAAATCCCACAGCTGCATATACAAAGTCGAACTTTTCAGCCAAATCGATACTTTTTTGGCTGGATTCAATATCGCAGCCGATATTTATAATATGACCAACGTTATTCTCATACATGGAGGACAGGAGAATATCCCTGTCCTCGTCAAAACGTTCATCATCGTAATGTGCATGTACGTCAAAAAGCATCCTTATCTTACCTCACTGCCGTTTGCAATTTCCGCTATGGGAGAAACGAGAGAGAGTTCTTCGTCGTTTGCGGCAGACAAAATCATGCCCTGACTCAATTCACCGCAAAGCTTAACGGGTGCAAGGTTAACAACAGCCACAACCTGCTTGCCTATTAAATCGTCGGGGTTGTAGTATTTTGCTATACCCGACACAATCTGGCGCTGTTCATAGCCAAAGTCAAGCTGGAACTTTAAGAGCTTATTAGACTTTTTAACCTTTTCGCAAGCAATAACCGTGCCCACTCTCAAGTCCATCTTACAGAAATCATCAATTGAAATTTCTTCCTTTGCTTCGGGCTTTTCCACTGCCTTCTTAGCTTCTTCCTTGGGTTTTTGTGCACCCATAATCTTTTCAACCTGAGCTAAAACGTCTTCAAGCTTAATCCTTGCAAAGAGCATTTCGGGGCTATCTGTCACCTTACCCACTTCGGGATAAAGACCACTCTTTTCACAGTCTTCAAAGCTTCTCAGTGAACAGCTTAACTGCTCACTAATTGCCTTTGCACTGCGGGGCATAAAGGGCTCTAAGAGGCTGGCAATTGTAATTATACAGTCGCAAAGATTGTACATTACTTCGCTCAATCTATCCT
>CAZRZU010000053.1:0-11725 GCA_964604615.1 uncultured Oscillospiraceae bacterium | reverse complement strand
CAGACCTCAAAGTGCTGAAGGACGTTAGTCCGCCTTTGAGGTCGCATGTCGATAAAGGGTTATCGACATGCTCAGGAAACCATCGCTAAAATGCCATGGTTTCCTACATTGATAAGAATTTAAGAGTTTTAAAAGCTCTTAGGGGTTTTTTAGCTTCTGTTTATGCCTTTTTGCTGTCTGGACTATTTTGCAGCCCCTTTTTAGATTAAGTTCTGTTCATTCATAGACGAAAACCGTCCATTAGCTACTATTATGTGGTCAACAACACCTATTCCTATGGAATTAAGCATAGCACTGAGAGTCTGAGTCAGCTCTTTATCTTCTTTAGAAGGAAGAAGAGAGCCACCCGGATGATTGTGTACAAAGACTACTCTTGCAGCATTGTTTCTGAGAGCGCACTCTGCCACAGTCCTTGGATGAACGGATGCACCGGAAACCGAACCTTCGGCTATTATTTCAAAATTGATTAACTTGCGTTGCATTGTGAGGCATATTAAACCGAAAACCTCGTTTGTGCGTTCACCGATTTTATTAACTGCAAAGGTACCTATTGCGGTGCAGTCGGTCAATTGGGGTGTTCCGTTTGCATGGCTCTGCATATAATAATTTGCAAAAGCAGGAATCATATTAAGTAGTGCAGCCGTGTTTTCTGTCATGCCGAATTTTATAAGATCCTTGCGGTCTGCTTCCAGCACTCCGTGAAAGCTACCAAACTGGTCAATCAGCTTGTGTGCTATGCCGTTCGTGTCATGCCTCGGAATAGTGAAGTATAAAAGCATTTCCAAAGCCTCGTGAGGCTCAAAGCTGTCAATACCTTCTTTATAAAAGCGCGCTCGCATTCTTTGTCTGCGTTTTTCTGCCATGATTTATGCCTCCTTATCATGTTAATTATACAAAAAATCCGTATTTTAGTCAATCAATTATGCGATTGATTATTTGCATAAATAATGATATTATATTTATGCAACTTTTTCCTATTGTGAAAAGTATTATATATAGGTGATGGTTTATGATAGCAAAACGTATAACGGCAGCAGCTCTCTGCCTTGTGCTTGTTATTATGTCGGTTTGGATATGGCAGAGTAACAGCATGGTTGAAGTTAACGAATATGTAATTAAGGGGGATATACCCAACGGATTCAATGGGTTCAGGATTGCTCAGGTTTCCGACTTGCATAATACAAATAATGAAAAAATAATTGAAAAGCTCAAAGGTACAAATCCTGATATTATAGTCATAACAGGAGACATGATTGACTCAAGAAACACAAAGGTAGATGTGGCAGCAGCTTTTGCAAAAGAAGCTGTGGAGATTGCTCCCTGCTTTTACGTTACGGGCAACCACGAAGCGCGTGTTCGGGACAAATACAGCCTGTTGAAAGAACAGCTTACCTCTTTTGGGGTAACGGTTTTAGAAAATGAGGAATGTAATTTAAGCATTGGAAATGAATCAATATCGCTGATAGGCTTGCACGACACGGGGTTTGATTTTAATACGGGAATTGATTACACTCTGGAGGAGGTTAACAGTGAAAGCGATAATTATAAAATACTTCTTGCACACCGCCCTGAATATTTTAACAAATATAACGGAGTGGACCTGATACTTTCGGGTCATGCACACGGCGGACAGATAAGGCTTCCCTTTATAGGCGGATTGTTTGCTCCCGGACAGGGATTGTTCCCAGAATATGACTCAGGCATATATAAAGAAGATGGAAAAACAATGGTTGTAAGCCGTGGTCTCGGTAACAGCCTGTTTCCCTTCAGGGTGAATAATAATCCCGAAATAGTTGTTGTAACATTGGAGAAAGGATGACAAAGATGAAAAAAGTTATATTGTTGATACTTGTATGTACAATGCTTGCCGGATGCGGAACGAGTGTGGGCATTATTGGCGGTAGTGACGGTCCCACAACTATATTTGTCTCTGAGGGTGAAAACAGCCAGACAATGACCGGTGTAAAAATGATAAAGGTTGACGGTGAGCTGTATTATGACAGCGGAAAGGTGAGCGATTTAATTCCTCGCTGCGGAACTATGTCCGACAGTCTTAAAATGACGGCATATGAATTTGAAATACCCAAAAACGACAATGAATGTAACTTTGAAGGGGCAAGCGGATACCAGAGTGCCACAGGCATGACAAAAGAAGTGCCCATTGACGGCGAATGGGTTATTTTCAAAAAAATTGCTGATGATGAAAGAGACTTTAGTAAGTATACTTATTGCTATAAGGTTAGGGGCAAACACCCCAATGCAGTAAACAAAAGTGAATATATTGTTCTGGCAAACAGTTTGGATATAACATTTGACAAGGTTGAAAAGCATTTGTTCTCTTCCAATCTTAGCGACCAAATAGATATTTATGTTATACCAATACTTGAGGAAGATGAATGGGGAATAGAATTGTTTGCTAAGGACGTTACGAAAAGCTCTTTAACATTAGTATGCGAACAGTTTGGCGGTGAGCCTTCGGGAGCTTTGCAGTCAGGCAGTTGGTATGAGTTAGAGTATTATGACAACGGTCAGTGGAAAAATGTTGAATACCTGCCTCAGGATTATGACGTTGCATGGACAAGTGCGGCATATATAATTCCGAAAAATAACCGTGTTGAATGGGAAGTAAACTGGGAATGGCTATACGGAAAGCTTGACGAGGGAACATATCGCATAAGCAAGGAAATAACGGATTTTCGAGCGACAGGAGATTTTGATGAGAAAATATATTATGCACAGTTTTACGTGGAGGGATAAACATGAGAAGTATTAAACCGGGAAGAGGCCCGTCGTTTATGGGCGGTATAATGAGCATTTTTGTAGCATTGTTCGGTGTGTACTGGACAATATTGGCAAGCAGGGCAAGCGGTGCATTTGCATTGTTCGGTGTATTTTTTGTTATAATAGCAATTATACAGGCAGTGTATAACTTTAAAAATGCGGGGTCAAAAAACAGATATTCAGCTTTTGACATTACCAACGATGAGGAAGAAGCTGACCCCTTGAATGAACGTTTTGGTAAAAGGGATATAAATTCTGCGACAGACAGCGAATTTTGCCCTTACTGCGGAACCGTGGTTGCAGGAGATTATACGTATTGCAATAAGTGTGGAAAGAGACTTCCGTAAAAAGGAGTGAAACAAATGAAAAAAGTTTTATGTTTGATTTTGACTGTCGTGTTGTGCCTGGGCTGTGTTCCTTCCTTGGCAGAAATTAGCGAAGAATATATAACAAGAGGAGAATTTTGCCTTTTAACAACAAGCTTTTTGGAAAAGATGGGATTGAATGTACTCTTTAGGGCAATGTCAACACCGTTAACAGACATAGATGAATGTTATGAAGAAGAGGAATATGCCATAAGGTATCTGTATTGTCTTGATATCGTAGAAGGAAAAAGTGAAACCCTCTTTTGTCCCGATGATTATTTAACCCGTGAGGAAGCAGCTGTTATTGTTCAAAGAGTAATTGACTGTTTAAAATATCATAAGATTGCTGACATCAAAAATGATTTGATGATTGATTTTGCATACATTGACGACAACGATATTTCCCCCTGGGCGAAATCGGCTGTATATAGCCTGTCTGCGCTAAATATTATTCAGGGAACAGACAAGGGCTTTGAACCTAAGGGAAAACTTACGGAAAAGGAGGCAACCGAAATCCTTACAAATCTTTATAATATAAGGTGGAGCACAGAGGCTGCATTGTTTGCCGATAAAATGAATTCTTTAATGCCCAATGATGAAAACTATATGTTTTCACCATTATCAATAAAAATGGCGCTGATGCTGGCGGCAAACGGAGCAAACCAAGAAACGGCAGATGAAATATGCAATATCCTTGACGAGTACAGTGTGGGTGAGTATAACCAAAAAGCAAAAAAACTGATAGATAAATATTCAGAGGCTGATGTATTGACTTTAAATGTTGCAAATTCTGTATGGGTCAATAAGAGCATGACAGACGGAGAGTTTACAAAAGCATTTAAAGAAAATGCCCAAAAGTTTTACAGTGCTGACATAGGAACGGTAAACAAAACAAATGCAGTTGAAACCGTAAACAACTGGGTAAGTGATAAAACAAAAGGCTTGATAAACTCAATACTTCCCGAGGGATATACCGACTTTTACGCAGCTGTTGTAAATGCTGTATATTTTAAAGGCGCATGGGAAAACGAATTTAATGAACACTTCACCCAAAAGGATATATTCACCAACAATGACGGCACCGCGGTTGAAACCCTGTTTATGAATCAAACAAATTATTTTAATTATTATAGCGATACCACAACCAGAATTGTTGAACTGCCTTATAAAAACACCGACGTTTTCGTAGACGAAGAAACGGGTGAAATAAGCCGCAATTCTCACGAAAACTTAGACATCAGCATGTATATTATAATGAGTGAAGATAATATAAATCTTGAGGAAAAGCTTAGTGCTGTAACCGGCGGTTTTGATAACTTTGCCCGAACACGTGTAAAGCTTTCAATACCGAAGTTTAATATTGAGTATTCTATAAGCTTAAAAGAACAGCTTTCCGTAATGGGCATGGAAAAAGCCTTCGACTTCAATTTTAACGGAATTTTAGAAAACGAGCCTTTAAAGATTGATGATATTCTACACAAGACATATATAAAGGTTGACGAAAAGGGGACAGAGGCAGCAGCGGTAACAAGCATAAAGATGGCAGGGGCAACTGCCAAGCCCTCTGACATAGTTGAATTTAAAGCGGACAAGCCCTTTTGGTTTGTTATCCGTGACAATGTAAACGACGAAATATTATTTATGGGAAGATATGCATATGCAGAATAAACACGAAGAGTTTATAAGAATTTCCGATAACAAAAAAATTGCATGCTTAATGGTTCACGGCATTGTGGGCACACCCAGGTATTTTGACAAGTTAATCCCCCTTTTGCCCCGGGAATGGAGCATATACAACATACTCCTTGACGGGCACGGAAAAAAGGCGGAGGATTTTTGCAAAACAAGCATGAAAAAGTGGAAAGCCCAGGTTGAAGACATAATAACAAAGCTTGAAAATGACCATGAAGAGATTGTTGTTATTGCTCATTCCATGGGAACACTTTTGACTCTTGATGCTTCAATGAGACATGGCACAAAAATTAAACAGATGGTGCTTTTTGCCGTGCCGTTGGTGCCTTTTGTGAAGCCTGTTGCACTTACTATGGCATTAAAGGTTGTTTTTAAAACAGCATCAGATAAGGAGGCGGAAGAGCTTGCGGCAAAAAAGCAATATTCTATCGAACCCGATTGGAGATTGTGGAAATATATCGGGTTTGCGCCAAGGTATATTGAATTGTTATGGCTTATCCGCGAGGTAAAGGGGAAAATTAATAATGTAAATATCCCTTGCAGTATTTTTATGTGCGGTCAGGATGAAATGGTAAGTCGGAAAAGCTGTAAGCATCTAAAACAAAATCAAAACTTTACAAATCATTTTCTTAAAAGCTCCAGCCACAATTGGTTTGAAGAGAATGACTTTGAATATGTAAAGCAGGAGATTAAGAGAATTTTGGAGGATTATAATGAGTAATAAAAAATTAGGCTGTTTGCGTTGCAAAGGTGAAATGCAGTACGCATCAACCGAAAATGTGCAGCTTGGTAAAACCGGCTGGTTAACGGGAGATTTGCCCAATCTTGTTGCAGGTGCATTGACAGTTGATATATACACCTGCCCCAAGTGCGGAAAGATTGAGTTTTTTAGTTCGGCAGAGGAAGACAAGCTGCCTTCGGTTACTTGCCCCAAGTGCGGGAAAGAGCATGATTTTGATTATCCTAAGTGTCCCTATTGTAATCATAGTTATTAACAAAAAGCAGACAGTTTTAAATGAACTGTCTGCTTTTTGTTGTTATTGAATTATGCCTCCGCCTACAACAATATCGCCATCGTAAAGTACAACGGATTGTCCTTTTGTAATTGCTCTTTGGGGTTCGTCAAACACAACCTCTATTGTATTTTCATCAAGCTGGGTTACTGTTGCAGGTTGCGCTGTGTGGCGGTAGCGAACCTTTGCATAAATGTGCATAGGCTCCTTAATTTCAGCTACGGAAATAAGGTTTATGTTTTTTGCAATCAGAGTGTCTGAGAATAAATCTTCGTTGCTTCCCAAGATAACCTTGTTTTCCTCGGGGTCAACCTTTACAACATATAACGGGGAAGTGTAGGCAATGCCTAAGCCCTTTCTCTGACCTACAGTGTATCGGATGATGCCCTTATGCTTGCCAAGTTTTTTTTCGTCAACAGTTACAAAGTCTCCCTGGGGGTATGTTTTCCCCCGGGTGCGCTCAATAAAGTCATAGTACATTTCGTTTTTAACAAAGCATATATCCTGACTGTCACCCTTGTCGGCGTTGATAAAACCTGCACCCTCTGCCAAGGCACGTGTTTCGTCCTTGGTCATTTCACCTAAGGGAAACATTGCTCTTGAAAGCTGAGTCTGTGTTAATGAATAAAGAACATAACTCTGGTCTTTGGTCTCGTCCAATGCCTTTTTCAAAATATAGCGGCTGTTTTCTTCGTTGTATTCAATGCGTGCGTAATGCCCTGTTGCAACGCAGTCACAGCCCATTCTTGCACCCTCGTCAAAAAGCCTTTCAAACTTCATGTGGCGGTTACAGTCAATGCAGGGGTTAGGTGTCATGCCGTTTTCGTAAGCGAAAATAAACCTGTCAATTACGTTTTCTTTAAACCCCTCTGACATATTAACAACCGTAAAGGGGATGTTCAGTTTGTCTGCAACACTTTGGGCATCTTCAATATCTTTTTTTGTGCAACAAGCAGGAGTATCCTCTCCGTCAAAAAGCTTCATGAGAATACCCTGACAGTCATAATCTTTATTTTTCATAAGTAATGCCACAACAGAGGAATCAACTCCGCCGCTCATGGCTATTAATACTTTTGTCATAGAATCACACTCCCGATAAGTTTAATTAGGTAATTGCAACAATTTTCTATTATCGCCTTACATCCCCTCGTGCCGTAACTATTTTATACCCTGCGTTTTCAACTCTTTTTTCAAGACAAAGCCTGCACTCCGCCGCTTCATCACCTGTACAGATTTTGTTTTCGTACAAATCATAAAGCTTTCTGACTCTCACAGGTGAAAGATTTGGCATAACAACATTAGCACCTGCTTTTAAGCCTAATTCACGGCCCTGGGGGTGAATTGTACCCAATGCAGTAGTTGCCGGTATCAGCGCATGTGGAAACATTAATCGCAGTATTGCAATCATTCTGAGGGTCAAATCCAATGTTCCGTTGGGCATGTTGGCAAAGGGTGTTTCCTTGTGGTTTATATAAGGACCGATGCCTATCATATCGGGGGACAAATCCTCCAGAAACCTCAAATCAGCCAGTAGGTTTTTTGCTGTCTGATAGGGAGAGCCAACCATAAAGCCGCTTCCCACCTGGTAGCCTATGTCCTTAAGGTCATACAAGCATTGCTTGCGCACAGAAAGACTCATGCGCTCAGGGTGGAGACGTGAGTAATGGCAACTGTCTGCTGTTTCGTGACGGAGCAAATAGCGGTTTGCACCTGCATCAAAAAAAGCTTTGTAGCTTTCTTTACTCTTTTCGCCTATTGAAAGGGTAATTGCACAGTCGGGGTATTGTGTGCGGATTGAATATACAATGTCGCAAACCTTTCCATCTGTGAAAAACACATCCTCACCGCCTTGCAGTACAAAGGTGCGGAAGCCTAAGGCATAGCCCTCCTTACAGCAACCAAGAATTTCTTCTTTTGTGAGACGGTAGCGGACAGCTTTAGTATTGCCTGCACGTATGCCACAGTAGTAACAGTTGTTTTTGCAGTGGTTGGTAAACTCAATAAGCCCGCGAATATAAACATCTGTTCCGTAATTTTCGCGGCGGATGCGGTCCGCATCTGCAAAGAGCTTACTGTCATATTCATTTGTATTAATAATTTCGATTAAATCTTTATCAGTTAAACTTTTCATACATTTACTCTCTTTATTGAAATACCAACGTTTGCCGCGTTGGGATAAGTTGTTCTGTATTGTGTGGGTGTTAAGCCCTCGGATTTTTTAAATACCTTAAAAAAAGCTTTGCTGTCTGAAAAACCGCATCGGTGAGCAACTATTTCTATGGGAAGGTCAGAACACAAAAGCATTTGCTTTGCGTACATTATGCGGCAGTGAGTGATATAATTCTTTGCACTCAGCCCGGTTTTCCCTTTTACCTTTGCGGAAACATAATCAGCACTGTAACCAAAATTTTCTGCAATGGATGCCACGGTGATGTTTTCGGAAAAGTGCTCTTCAATCCATTTACACACATCATTGGCAAGACTTAAGTGGGGAAACTGCTTTCCCAAAATTTCATTTTTTACACCGTGAAGA
Organism: uncultured Oscillospiraceae bacterium; assembly: GCA_964604615.1. Classification (GTDB taxonomy): domain Bacteria; phylum Bacillota; class Clostridia; order UMGS1883; family UMGS1883; genus RGIG1927. The sequence continues at coordinate 3,341 of CAZRZU010000053.1, read as the reverse complement.
AGCAAAGTGGTGGCGCAGTCTGCATCCAAAGGCGACAACGGGGCAAAATGAAAAAGCTGCCTGAAAAGCTGGAGAATATGGGTAGTATTTTCAAAGGATGAAATAAGTGGGAAGGATGCATCAAGCTCATCATCGGTTAAATAATGCACCCAATAAAATTCCACACTGCCTTCCGATGGCTTGTAACCGTAATGAAGCCTTCCGGCTTTAAGAAAGACAACATCCCCCTCGCATACGGTGAGATGCTCATCCTCCTCGGCAAGGTACATTGTGCCTTTTCGCATGAAAATAAGCTCATTAAAGCGCATTGTACGCCTCATATGAACAAAATTTTTTTCAAATTCAAATTTTCCGCATTCGTCAAACTTAATCATATCGGATTTTGCCACCTTTACTACGGAAATAGGGGTTGAAGCAGAGTAAAATAAAATGTATTATATTAGTAGTTTAACACAGATTAAATTATTAGTAAAGGAGAAAATACAGGAAAATGAAAAAACGGATTTTGGCACTTGGGGTATCAGTCTTACTTATCATGAGTCAACTGCCCGTCTGCGCGGATGATTATGCAAGCTGTTCCTTAAATATGGAAGAAGGCAAGGCAGAGGCAACGTTCCATGTTGAAAGCGATGAGGAAAATCTCAGGGCATCACTTGTTGTAATGGATGATGAAAACATTATTCAGTCTGTTATAACAAAAGTCTTTAATGGAAGTGATGAGACAGATTTTACTTTGGACACAAATGTTACTATGAAGGAAGGATTCAGCATTAAGGCGATGCTGTGGGACAATTTTATGAAACCTTTAATTTACGGCAAAACGATTGTTTACGAAAAAAATGACGGAGTAGGCTTTGTGGATATGAGCTCCGTTACACTTAATGACGGTATGTTTAAGATAAGTCAGGAATTAGGGCTTGAATATGTTCTCAAAATGGATGTTGACCGTCTTTTGGCACCCAGCTTTGAAATGGCAAGTCTGCCCACTCCCAACGGTGTGGAGCGCTACGGCGGTTGGGAAAAGAAAGGTGCAAGCAACTGGGGCTGGTCGGCTGACACATTTACCTTAGCAGGACACACATTAGGTCACTGGATGAGTGCGGCAAGTGTTATGTATGCTTCAACGGGTAATGAAGAAGTTAAAGAAATGCTTGATTATGCCATAGAGCAGCTTAAATACATACAGGACACTACAAAGAGCGGTTACATAGGCGGATGCAGTGAAGAAACCTTTACTAAGTGTTTTAATGGCGACACTGCCTGGGCAGATAATTATTGGGTGCCCTGGTACGGTGTGCATAAAATTTACCAGGGTCTTATTGATGCTTATGAATACACAGGCAATACAGAAGCTTTGAACGTTTGCGTTAATTTTGCCGACTGGGCTATGGACGGACTCAATAAAATGACAGATGCGCAAATCCAAAGCATGCTCAATGTTGAGTACGGCGGCATGAATGATGTGTTTGCAGAGCTTTATGAAATTACCGGCAGGGAAGAGTATTTAACAACTGCAAAGAGATTTACACACGATAGTATTCTTAATCCGCTTATTAACGAAACAGACTCTCTTGCAGGCTTGCATGCAAATACGCAGATTCCCAAAATTATAGGTGCTGCCGAAATTTTTGAAAATAACAGCATTAAGTATCAGTCTTACGGCAAGGCAGCAAAGTTTTTCTGGGACAGAGTTGTAAACAGCCGTTCATATGTTATCGGCGGTAACAGTGTCAGCGAACATTTTGAAGCCCTCGGATTGGAATCGCTTCATCACAAAACGGCTGAAAGCTGTAACACATATAATATGCTCAAATTAACTGAGCACCTCTTTAACTGGGAACATAAAAGCGAATATATGGACTTTTACGAAACAGCCCTTTACAACCATATATTAGGCTCACAGGACCCCGACACAGGAAACAAGATGTATTTCGTGTCACTCCTTCAGGGTCACTACCGAATCTACGGCACACCATATGACTCCTTCTGGTGCTGTACAGGCACAGGTATGGAAAACCCCGGAAGATATTCAAAATGCATTTACTATAAAGACAAGGACGATTTGTATGTTAACCTTTACATTCCCTCTACCGTTGAATGGGAAGAAAAGGGCTTGACACTTACACAGGAAACTAATTATCCTTACGAAGATACTGTTAAAATTACGGTTGAAGAGGGTGAGGCTGACGGAGCATTAAAGCTTCGTGTACCCTCTTGGGCAAAACAAGGCGCAACAGCTGTATACAACGGCGAAACTTACACCAAAAATTCCGCAGGCTATCTGGAAATTGAAGGCAGCTTCAAAAAAGGTGATGTAATTGAACTTACAATCCCCATGGAGCTTGAAATTTACAATTCCAGAACAGCAAACCAGGTTGCATTCACATACGGTCCTGTTGTTTTGGCAGCACCCTTGGGAACAGAAAACTTCCCCAACGACACAGTCGAAAAGGAAACAGGGCTTGATACTACAACAACAGATGTTCCTTATATTATCTATGACGGAGACAATATCAACGAGCTTGTAACACTTGTTGACCGTAATAGCCTCACATTTAAGCTCAACGGGCAGTTTATGAGCGAGGGCGAGGATGTTACTCTTAAACCTTTCTATGAAATCCACCACCAGTTCCATAACGTTTACTGGAACATGAATATGGCAGGAGATTTGTTCACCAAGAGATTAAACAACGTTACTATTGACCAGGTACAGCCCGACGGTCAGCAGGACGAATTAGGTCATGACCTTAACACAAACTGCACAGGCTATCATAACGGCTCTTTCTCCTCGGGCGGTGTCAACTACATGTGGCGCGATGCATGGGGAGCAGCGGACAGCTACTTCTCCTACATGTTAGGTGTTGATGGCGAAGAGAAAAACTACCTTTGTGTTGCATACTGGGGTAGTGACGTACCCTTTTGGAACAACGGTGTATTATATAACCGTGACTTCTCAATCTATGTTGACGGTGTAAAGGTAGGCACACAGGTTATAGATAACAATAAGCCAAACAGTCCCTATTATTGCTATTACGAAATCCCCGAAGAAGTAACATCCGGCAAGGAAGCGGTAACCGTAAAATGGCAGGTAAATGGCGCAAGCTGTTGTGCAGGCGGTGTGATTGAGGCAAGAATTGTAAGCGAGGTAATTGAACAGTAAATATACGAGTGTTATTATCCCTTTTGTAAAAGGACTTGTTATTTACATTTTTCTTGACATACTTTATATTATGCTTTGAATGAAGCTCAAAATAACGGGGGTGTAAAAAACTAATTGTTTTTTATGCCCCCGTTTTGAGGGGATAGGGAAAATTGTTCAGAATTGACAAACCGAATGAAAA
>CAZRZU010000052.1:0-12063 GCA_964604615.1 uncultured Oscillospiraceae bacterium | reverse complement strand
CAACGGGGTCTGCAAGTTCCCAAATCTTACCCTGAGGATCCTTGAAAGCACCATCACCGTATACCATAACTTCTACGTGCTTGCCGGTAGCTTCCATAACCTTCTTCTGTATGTCTAAAACAAGATTTTTACATTCTCTGGGGAAAAGTTTAACCTTGTCCTCTGTGGACTTATTGGAGCCAAGAAGACCATATTTTTCGTTACAGCCACTACCATTAACGGGATTAGTCAAAATATCGTCCAGACTGCACACAACTTTAGCACCTGCTGCAAGAAGTATGCGCTTTGTACGTGCACGTGTATGAATATCACAGTTGATAACACAATCTGCATAATCAAGTATTGTCTTAGCCTGATTTGCAAAAACAACTTCTACGTCAGCACCGCATTCCTTAATAAGGTCGCTGTAATACTGAACATAGTCAACGCCTGTGAATTCATGCTTGTTTTCACCAAAAAGTTCACGGTAACGTTCAAGAGAAAGAACATCACTGTAAGGATTGATACCTGCTTCGTCAATTTTATCGATACTAATAAGCTCATTGCCGACTTCATCGGAAGGATAGCTAAGCATAAGAACAATTTTCTTAGCAGCCTTAGCAATACCTTTCAAACAAATAGCAAAACGGTTACGGGAAAGAATAGGGAAAATTACACCTACGGTTTCTCCTCCAAGCTTAGCCTTAACATCTGCTGCAATATCATCAACGGTTGCATAGTTGCCCTGAGCTCTTGCAACAATAGATTCCGTAACAGAAATAACATCTCTGTCTCGGATCTCAAAACCTTCATATTCTGCCGCCTCAAGAACACTGTTTGCTACGATAGTAGCAAGGTCATCACCCTCGCGGATTATGGGACAACGGATACCTCTCGATACTGTGCCTACTCTTCTTTCTTTGTTTGCCACTTTAATCCCCTCTATCCTGTTTAGTTTTTAACGGTGTCAAAAATACCAGAAATAATTATAGCACCACTGGTTCTATTTTTCAATAGTATTTTTTCCAAGTTAAGCGATTTTTTTCAAAAAAATAAAACTGATTCCGATTAACCGGAACCAGTTTATAATCAGTCGCTCTCTTTTTCTTCTTTCTCGCCTACTTTTACAAGAACACTGAGCACTCTTGCAGAATCCGTACTTGTAATTGTAAACTTAAGATTTTCATATTCAAAGCTGTCTCCCACATCGGGAATTTTTTCAAGCTGTGCAGTAACAAAACCGCCCACGGTGTTAATATCGTCATTTTCTTCTTCGTCATATTTGATTTCAAAAAATTCAAACATGTCCTCCAAAAGAGCCGATGCGCTAACTTTATAGACATTGTCAGATATTTTTTCAAACTCAGACTTTTCAACACTGTCAAATTCGTCCCAGATTTCACCAACCAGAACCTCTAAAATATCTTCCAATGTGACAATACCTTCTGTACCGCCATATTCATCACTTACCACAACAATATGAGAGTTGGTCTGTTGGAACAGCCTCAAAAGCTTTGATATTTTCATGGTAGAAAAAATAAACTTAACAGGCTTTATGGCATTTTCTATGCGGAAAATTTCATTTCTTTCCTCTGTTACAAAGTCACGGTGAGTCAACACACCTATGATGTTATCAATCGTGTCCTTATAAACAGGCAATCTGGAAAAACCGCATTCCTCAAAAATAGCTGCAATTTTATCTTTATCCCATTCAACATCAACAGCCACCACATCAACACGAGGTGTCAGAATCTCGTTAACTTCAATGTCGTTAAACTCAATTGCATTTTTGATAAGCTCGCCTTCCTGACTATTTATGCCGCCATCCTGCTGCGCCTCATCAACAATTGTGAGAAGCTCATCTTCAGTGATTACGTCATCCGCACCAAAGTCAAAAACCTTTGATACAATTTTCTTTTGCCATGTCATAAAAATAATGCTCAACGGAGTGAGAATAAAACTAAGCATATTGAGAAACGGAGCCGAAAACATTGCAAATGCTTCGGGAGCCTGCTTCGCCATAGACTTAGGAGTAATTTCACCGAAAATAAGTACAAGTAAAGTCATAACAACCGTTGAAGTTGTAGCGGCAAGATTGGCATCTGTAATAAGCTCTGCAAAAAGAAGTGTTGCAATAGTTGATGCCGAAATATTGACAATATTATTGCCGATAAGTAAGGTTGAAATCAACTTTTCAAAGTTGTCACTCATTTTGAGCACAAGGGTTGCTTTTTTGTTTCCGTTTTGTGCCAGATTTTTCATTCTCGCGCGGTTAAAAGATGAAAACGCAGTTTCACTGGCAGAGAAATATGCCGACAAAAAAAGGAGAATTATCAAAACAATCCATAGACTACTGTCCATAAAATAAATCAAATCCTTTATATTAAATTTCCCGTATATATTATAACAAATAGTGTTTTTTGTCAAGTGGTGCAAAATATATCAAAAAATCATTGATTTATTTTAAATTATTTGATATTATAAATTCATTCATAATTATCATTTTTTTGAGAAAGGACGGCGAGTGTACATGTTCAACTATGTTCATGAAATAGGATTGGATTTAGGCACATCAAACGTTCTTATCAGCACAAAGAAAGGCATAGCCTTAAAAGAGCCTTCTATTGTCACAATGTACCGTTCAAGTAAAACCGTTCACGCAGTAGGACAGACCTCGGAAGTAATGCTGGGCAGAACACCCGTAGGCATTGTTGCAGTGCGCCCTATGAAAGACGGTGTTATTGCTGACTATAAGGCAACAGAGGAAATGCTTACGGTGTTCATTAAAAAGGTTTGTGCTCATAACATTATTAAGCCGTTGGTTGTTGTGTCTGCTCCGGGTGGTGCCACAGAGGTTGAAAAAAGAGCAGTTATAGATGCCGTTTTAAAAAGCGGTGCCCGTAAAGTTCATGTAGTTTCCTCCCCTATTGCAGCGGCAATCGGTGCAGGCATTGATATATCCCGCCCTACGGGTAGCATGGTTATTGATATAGGAGGCGGTGTTACAGACATTGCTGTTATCTCTATGAACGGCATTGTGGCATCAAGTTCTCTTAAAATTGCAGGAGATCGCTTTGATGATGCAATTGTTCGCTACGCAAGGAAAAAATTTGCAATAATCATCGGCGAAAAAACCGCTGAATACGTAAAGAAAGAAATTGGCTGCGTTGCTGAGCGACCTGAAAATTTGAACTGCGAAATCAAGGGCAGAAGCCTTGTGTCAGGTCTTCCTCAAACGATGCTGATTTCATCAAGCGAAATAATGGAGGCTTTAAACGAGCCTGTTAATTCAATTATTGAAGAAATTGTAAACGTTCTTGAACAGACTCCTCCCGAGCTTGCCGGCGACATTTCTGACCGAGGCATTACCCTCACGGGCGGTTCGGCTCTTTTGTACGGCTTTGACAAGCTTATAAGCAAAGCTACCGGCATAAAGGTAAATATCCCTGAAGACCCGCTCTCAACAGTAGCCAAGGGTACAGGCAAGTTTTTATTAAAGAAGAATTTATTACAGTAGCTGTAAATTAAAAACCAACGCAATGCGTTGGTTTTTAATTTATTCATTATCACAATCCATCATTGCCTGGAGGGCATCTTCCCTGCGCTTTTTCTCAGCCATGCGCTCAATTTCTTCTTCCTGTTTTCGCCACTGTTCATAAATGGAGCAACCTATTACCCTTTCGAGTGTTCCCACAATAAGAACAACTACACATGCAAAAAGCAGAAGCATGCCCGCCGCACCAATGCTCATTTCGGAAATAAGTGTAGTAAGTTCACTTAAGCCTACACCGTTTACTGCCAATACAATAAACAAAAAGATTCCGCATACAATAGCAGTAGCCAGAAGCAGCCCCTGCTTTAATCCCGAGAGCTGGTCCATAGATGAAAAATCAATGCGGTTGCCGCAATTTTCGCATCCGGCAGTTTCCAAAAAAATTGTTTTGATTTTAATATCAGACCCACATTTGTTACACTTAATTTTGCTCATATCTACACGACCTTTTTCTTTTGTGAATACAACAAATGCCCCACAATGCCGTAATCGGGCTTATTTGAAACCTGCATAGCAGGTGGGTGAAATCCGTTCCGGTTATGGGTTTCTTTCTTCGTCCCTAAGGAGGGAAAGCTTACACGCAGCGGTCCGAGACTTTCTCCCGTTTAAAAGAGTGTTGGTTCAAATAGTGCCTCAATATATACGTACATCGCAGAGCGATTTATTAATCTAGTGTTATTATAACATTATTCTGTCAGAAAATCAATCTTCAAAGTCAAATTCGTCCGCATTATTTTCCTTGAAAATTTCGTAAATGGTGTCAAATAATGCATCGTCCTCAACAGATTCAAGCATTTCAGAACCATCGATTTCAACCAGCTTCATAATAAAAACTTCGCCTGCTTCGTCACTGTCATCGCTGATAGGAGTCATAGCAAAGTATGTAGCGCCTTCGTATTCGATTTCATCTAAAATGTCAAAGTCCTCCATTGTTTCAAGAATTTCGTCCTTGTTGTTATCCATCTTAATCTTCCTTTCAAAATTTAATCCGGCTGTCAAGATAGGTTTGCAGTATTAAAACTGCTGCAATCTTGTCAACCTTTGTCTTACGTTTTTTTCCGCTTACACCACCTGTTTCAAGCATGCGATGTGCTTCTGACGAGCTTAAGCGCTCATCCCACATTACAAGAGGCAAATTACATCTTAAACTAAGCTCTTCAGCAAATTCCTTTGTGTATTCCGCTCTGTGGCCCATGGTGCCATCCATTCTTTTGGGAAGCCCCACAACTATTTTTTCCGCCTTTTCACGTTCTATAACAGCCATAACCTTTTCCAGCTGCTTTTCCCTATCGTGTTCACTAATAGTGTCGAGCGGATTTGCAATAGTTTCCAGCATATCGCTCACAGCCACACCTATACGAGCTTCGCCGTAGTCAAGTCCTATAATTCGCATGTTGCACCTCTCTTGTTTAATAGCAAACTGATTATACTATATTTTTGGCGCACATGCAATATTTATTACGAAATTTCTTCAATTTCTCCAACTGAAACCTCATATGCAGTACGGGTTTCGAACTCCTCCCCCATGCGTTTTGTATATTCACGGGACTGAAGTCTACCTTTTATAATTACGTTTGTTCCCACAGGTAAATCACGGCACAAAATCGCATTTTTGCCCCAACATATCGTTGGTATATAGTCCGACCGATTAAAAGCGCGGTTTACAGCTATTATAACATCGGTTATTTCTCTTCCAAAGGGTGTTTTTCGGTAAGTAGGCGCCTTGCACACAAATCCGTTCAATAAAACATTGTTGGGGTTTTCTTCCCCGTTTTCTTCAACTTCAATGGATTTTGCAAAAGCTGTAAGTATAAGTCTTGTTCTGTTCTCCTGATACTTGTTATAGCTTCTTAACTGTCCTGTCAGCGAAATTTTGTCTCCGTCCGCAAGTTGCGTATTTTCCAAAAGTTTTTTAGGCACTGTAACAGGCAAAGAGTCCACCACTCCCGAAAGCCTTGACACATTAAGCTTAAACTTATAAAACTCCTCGTCCAACACACTATGGCTGTATTCTATATCTCCGTCAACCCTACCCTGCAAACTTATAAAATTGTTTTCCATTTGCAACAACTCCTTTATGTACACTATGTTAATAAGTATATGCAAAAAACATGTGCTTATTACAATGAGATAGGGGCATTTTTTATTATACTCTCTCATAATGTGTATAAACGAGGTGAATTTTTTTGATTATAGTTGTTAAACGAGGCATCGTTTTGCTAGGCATTGGGCTTGCAATTATCCTTTTAATCCTGTCTGTATCTCACGCAAGCATGCCTGTCGCCAGCTTTAACCACGAAAATGCAAGGTGTATAATTATAGACCCCGGGCATGGCATACCCGATGGAGGTGCAGTAAGCAAAGCGGGCATTACGGAAAGTCCTATCAATTTGCAAATAGCCCTTAAACTGAAAGAAGAACTGACCGAACGGGGATATAACGTAATCCTTACCCGCGAGGACGAAAACGGGTTGGATAAAAAGAAACGACAGGACATGAACATGCGTCTGGATATAATGAAAACAACCTCTGCCGATATGTTTGTAAGCATACACATCAACAAATTCAGCCAGTCAAAATATCGCGGTGCAGAGGTTTTATATTCGCCAAATTACATTCAGTCCACCCTTTTGGCTCAGCTTATTATGGATAACATAAAATTGATTGACCCCGTTAACCAGTCACGAAGCATAAAAGAAGCAGACAAATCTCTTTTTCTTATGAAAAATGCTACCTTACCAGCCGTTATTGTTGAATGCGGATTTTTGTCAAATCCAGAAGAAGAAAAACTCCTGACTGACAAATCTTATCAGACTCGAATAGCAGTGGCAATATGTGATGGCATTATAGAATATTATAAAAACGTTGAAGACTATGAAAAAATAAATATTGTAAAAAGTGAGGAACAACAATGAAAATATTTATATTTACCAAACGCACCCTGGTTCTTGCTTCGGTCTTCTTTCTGATTGCCGCCCTCTCTATGCCGCGGGTTTTTCAAAGCATTGAAACAAGTGTCTCAGCACGGGAATTGCCAATTTACTCCGTTGAATGTGCAGATAAAAAAATTGCCGTCACCTTTGACTCCGCATGGAATGACGACGATATTGATAAAATTATTTCCGTTTTAAACGAACATAACTGCCCGTCAACATTTTTTGTTACAGGCGACTGGGCAGAGCGGTTTCCCGAAAGCTTAAAAAAGCTGTACAACGCAGGTCATGAAATTGGCTCCCATAGTTACAATCACACGTTGTATTCCACGCTGTCCAAAGAAGAAATTATCGCCGACATGGACAAATGCGACGGTGTAATTGAATCGGTATTGGGCTTCAAACCAAGTATAATGCGCGCACCCTCGGGAGATTATACGAACAATTCTATTTTAGCAACAAAGGAAACAAACCGTTTTTGTATTCAATGGGACGTTGACTCTCTCGACTGGAAAGAACTATCCGAAGAAGAAATGAAAAACCGCATTTTTGACCGTGTACAGCCGGGTTCAATACTGCTCTTCCATAACGGCACAAAACAAACCGCTGATGCTCTGCCGGGTATTTTAACTGCACTCAAAGCAGATGGCTATACCTTTGTAAAAGTGAGCGATTTAATTTATAAAGAAAATTACTCAATTGACCATACAGGGCGGCAGTTTTCAAACTAACAAAACCCAGACAGCATAAACTGTCTGGGTTTTTCTGCAGTCTGAAATATCCTACAATTTACATTATATAAATTGTAGGATATTGTCAATTTATATTATTTTACCTTTTCAGCCTCCAAGCTGAATCATCTTATCAATGCAATTTCTTGCTTTATGTATGGTATCGGGGTCAAGCACAATTTCTTCGCCGCCATCGCCTTTTAAGATATTATAAACATCAACCAGGGTTGTTGCCTTCATATCGGGGCAAATAAGCTTTGAAGAAAGAGTGTAAAATTTTTTGTCGGGACATTCAAACTGCAAATATTCTGCAATTGCAATTTCCGTACCAATGATAAATTCTTTTGCATCGCTGTTTTTAGCAAAATCCATAATGGCAGTTGTAGAGCCAACAAAGTCAGCCTGTGCAACTACCTGAGGAACGCATTCGGGGTGCACTAAGAACAATGCCTTAGGATGAAGCCTCTTTGCAGCTCTTGCTTCTTCGCCTGTTATACCCCCGTGTATGGGACAACCGCCATGAAGCAGCTTAAATGTTTTATCAGGAACATTTTTTGCCACATAGCTACCCAAATTACAGTCGGGAATAAAAAGGATTTTATCGTTAGGAATATTTTTAACAATTTTAACTGCTGAAGCACTTGTAACACACACATCGCAGATTGTCTTAAGTTCTGCGGTGGTATTTATATACGCCACAACCGCATAATCCGGGTAAGACTTTTTAATGCTTTCAATGTATTCCCTGCTCATCTGCTCAGCCATGGGGCAACCTGCAATAGGACTTGATAAAATAACCTTCTTTTCAGGAGAAAGTATTTTCACAGTTTCAGCCATAAAACGTACACCGCACATAATAACGGTCTTCGCATCTGTTTTTGATGCCATAACACTAAGCTGATAGCTGTCACCTGTAAAGTCGGCAATTTCGGTAATTGCCTTAGTCTGGTAGCTATGCGCTAAAATACAAACATCTTGTTCTTTTTTCAATCGGAGGATTTCGTCACGGATTGTTAAAATGTCCATAATTTTTCTCCTTTGTTTAGTTTAGTGATGGTCACAATGGTCGCAATGCTCACAATCGGGGAACAATGTTTTATCGTATTCAATACCGTTTTTATCGTAATAATCTTTAACAGCTGCTTTAATTGCCTCTTCTGCCAGAACGGAGCAATGAAGCTTGGGAGCAGGAAGACCGCCTAATGCATCAACAACCTCTTTGTTTGAAAGAGCAAGCGCTTCTTCAACTGTTTTACCCATAATCATTTCTGTTGAAATAGAGCTTGAAGCAATTGCACTGCCGCAACCGAATGTTTCAAATTTTACATCAACAATGATGTTGTTTTCAATCTTAAGATAAATCTTCATGATGTCGCCGCACTTTACGTTGCCTACTTCGCCAACACCGTCGGCATCTTCTATAACACCCACATTTCTGGGGTTTGTGAAATGGTCCATTACTGTTTTACTGTATAACATATTCTCTTCTTCCTTCCTGCAAATCGCGCCATACTGGCGACATGTTTCTTAACTGTTCAACAACCTGAGGAACAACCTCTAATATATGGTCAACTTCTGCCTCTGTATTTTCACTTGAGAGAGAAAGACGCAGAGAGCCGTGAGCAATGTCGTGGGGCCTGCCGATTGCCATAAGAACATGGCTGGGGTCTAGCGAGCCCGACGTACACGCAGAGCCCGAGGATGCACAAACACCCTTCATGTCAAGAAGAAGGAGCAAAGCTTCGCCTTCGATGCCTTCAAAACAGAAGTGCACATTGCCCGGAAGCCTTGATTCTCTGTCTCCGTTTAAAACAGAGTGAGGAACTTTGCTCAAGCCTTCGATTAACCTGTCACGCATCTCGGTGAGTTTTTCTGTGTTTTCGTCAATCTTGCTGCAAGCCTCATCAAAAGCTGCAGCCATACCCATTATGGCAGGAATATTTTCGGTGCCTGCTCTCTTGCCGCGCTCCTGTGCACCGCCTTCGATAATATTCGTAAGCATAACACCGCGTCTTACGTACAAAGCACCAATGCCCTTAGGGCCATGGAACTTGTGCGCCGAAAGAGAAAGCATGTCAATGTTTTGTTCCTTAACATTTATTTTCAAATGGCCTGCCGCCTGCACAGCATCAGTATGGAAAAGCACACCCTTTTCCTTGCATACTGCACCGATCTCACTAATGGGCATAACAGAGCCTATTTCATTATTGGCATACATGATTGTAACAAGGCAGGTGTCGTCACGGATAGCATCTTTAACCTGGTCTGCAGTTACCATGCCATTTTCGTGAACATCCAGCAATTCGATTTCGTACCCTTGCTTTTCAAGCTTTTTAAGTGTATGAAGAACTGCATGGTGCTCAAATGCTGTTGATATGATATGCTTTTTATTTTTCCTTGCACCAATCGTTGCCGCAGAAACAATCGCCTGATTGTCTGCTTCACTACCGCCCGATGTAAAAATAATTTCAAAAGGTTCGCAACCCAGATTTTTCGCCATTATGCTTCTTGCTTCGTCAAGATGCTCTTTAGCTTCCTGACCTATGGAATGAAGGCTTGACGGATTGCCGTAAACCTCGCTCATATATGGCATCATTGCCTTTATTGCCGTTTCACTCATACGAGTTGTTGCGGCATTATCTGCATATACTCTCATAATCTCTAATCCTTTCAATCATTGGTTAATCATTTCTGTCGACAAATATCTGTCACCTGTATCAGGAAAAAGCACAACAATATTTTTGCCTGCATTTTCCTCTTTTTGTGCTATATCTATTGCGGCACTGAGTGCAGCTCCCGAGCTTATGCCCACAAGAACACCCTCACATACTCCTGCTTCTCTGCCCCACTTAAATGCATCTTCGTCTTTTACCGGCACAACCTCATCGTAAACTCCGGTGTCAAGCACCTCAGGCACAAACCCTGCACCTATGCCCTGTATTTTGTGCCCTCCTGCCTTACCTCCGGACAAAACTGCCGAAGAGCAAGGTTCAACAGCTATAATCTTTATGTTTTCGTTTTTATTTTTTAAGTATTTACCAACACCTGTAATCGTACCGCCTGTTCCGACACCTGCAACAAAAAAGTCAACATTGCCGTCTGTGTCGTTGTAGATTTCAGGTCCCGTAGTGTTAAAATGAGACTGCGGATTAGCACTATTCTGAAACTGCCCGGGAATAAAGCTTCCCGGTATTTCTTTCGCAAGCTCTTCTGCCTTTTTTATGGCACCTGTCATGCCTTGACTGCCGGGAGTTAAGACAAGCTCTGCTCCGTAAGCCTTCATTAAACTTCTGCGTTCCATGCTCATGCTGTCAGGCATCACAATTATTACCCGGTAACCTCTGGCAGAACCAACCAAGGCAAGCCCAATGCCGGTATTACCGCTTGTTGGCTCAATTATTACAGAATTTTCGTCTATTAATCCCCTCGCCTCAGCATCATCAAGCATTGCTTTTGCAACCCTGTCTTTCACACTTCCACCGGGGTTAAAATATTCAAGCTTGGCAAAAATTTTCGCCTTGAGATTATACTTTTTTTCTATATTGGTAAGCTCCAGCAAAGGTGTTTTACCTATCAGCTCATCAACAGATTTACAAATCATATCAAATCCCCTTTACCTAATGATTTACCGTTTGTTAAGATTATATTCTTATAAACCTACTTTGTCAATAGGTTTTAGGGATTTTCACCTATATAACGTAATTATCTCCCGATTTTTTACCAAACGCAAGGTCTGCAATAGTAATACTTTCGAGATAATTGTCAATAACCTTGTCAAGCCCCTCCCACAAAGGAAGTGTTTTACAATCTTCCGCAGATGTGCAGGTGTTGGGCTTACAGTCCAAACAACTGACCGGTGTGAGTGAGCCTTCTGTTACTTTAAGTATACTGCCAACAGTATACTCCTCAGGTTTTTTTGAAAGCTTATAGCCACCGCCTTTGCCTCTCACACCAATAAGTATACCCGCTTTTGTCAGGGATGCAATGATACTTTCCAGGTATTTTTCACTTATACTCTGCCTTTCGGCAATATCGTTAAGCTTAATATATTCTCCCGAATTCTGCTCCGCAATGTCAATCATAACCTTAAGAGCATATCTGCCTCGCGATGTTATTTTCACTCAAGCACCCCCTAATGCATATACTTGTTTTATTATATCACTAATAATCCATAATTTCAATAAAAAAGAGGGGGAATTATGAAAATTCTCCCTCTTTTTAATTACAAGCAGCTAAACACCTTTCCTATGGGTTCGTGTATAACCAAGTCTGCCATGTTATCTGCACTTGTGGCAGTTTTATTAATAAGTACAAGGTGATTGCCTTTAAAATAGTTAATAAACCCTGCCGCAGGATAAACAACCAGGCTTGTGCCTCCGATAATAAGCATATCCGCCTTGTTTATAGCATCAATCGCACCGGATACAACATTATCGTCAAGAGGCTCTTCATACAGCACAACGTCAGGCTTCACCGTTCCGCCACAGCTGCATTTAGGCACACCGTCAGAATTCACAACAAAATCCACCCCGTAAAACTTTCCGCATTTTTCGCAGTAGTTGCGCATTATACTTCCATGAAGTTCGTACACATTTTTACTTCCTGCCGCAGTGTGCAATGCATCAATATTCTGTGTCACAACACATTTAAGCTTTCCCATTTGTTCCAGCTTTGCAAGGTACTGATGCGCAGGATTGGGCTTTGCATCTTTAAATATCATGCGGTCTTTATAAAAGCGATAAAATTCCTCGGGATTTTTCCTGTAAAAGCTGTGACTTATAATCATTTCCGGCGGATATTTATATTTTTGGTTATAAAGCCCGTCCACACTTCTGAAATCAGGTATACCCGACTCCGTTGACACACC
>CAZRZU010000051.1:0-12184 GCA_964604615.1 uncultured Oscillospiraceae bacterium | reverse complement strand
CTGAAGGACGTTAGTCCGCCTTTGAGGTCGCGTGTCGATAACACTTTATCGACACACTCAAAGAGCGGTATTAACCGCTCTTTTAACCTATCAACCTTTTTGCAAAATCAGCTTTTTTTAAATGCCTTACGTTCTTAATAACCTTTATGCCCAGCTCTTCCGCCCTGTTCATAAAACTCATATCCGGTTCAAACGCAGACACTACCAGAATTTTTTTTGCATACCGCCCACCAAAGCGGCTTGCTACGGTGTTGAGCTTATAAAGCTCGTCTGAGTCAACCAACCCGTTTTTACACGACACAAAATAGCCCACAACACCACGGGTCAAAAGCACATCGATTTCGTTTTCCACCTGTCTTTTGCCCTTCCAGTCAATAATAACACCGCTTTTCCCATCGTAAAAAAAGCCTGTGCTTTTCGCCGACGTAAACGTAAACATTTCAAGTGCAGTCCCTTGCTTTGCCAAAAGGTACTTTACCATATCGTTTTTGTATCTGACGGAGGTTTCATCACGTCTTACAAGCTGTGCCTTTTTTAGCTTTGACCATATCATTGCAAGTATGCTTTTCTTGTCTGCTCTGTAACCTCTCAGCGCGCCTATTGCCGCATTCCATGCTCCCGGGTCACTTCGGCATATATTCCACACCTTTTCAATATCTTCCTCAAAGGCGGAGCTTTCCTCCCACGCACAAATCTCCACTCCGGCATCATTTGTTATTTTACCCCCATGAAGAGTTATCAGCTCCTCTACACTTAAAGATGTGTTGTACACAGTGTATTCTTTATTGCTGTTAACAGGAATAACCCTCTGCCCTCTTACGTCTACCGTGTGAAGCGACAGGTTAAATTTCTTAGCAACCTCGCCCATTGCAACAAGAACAATATCGTTTCCGCCTGCAATATCAAAATCGCATTGAGGATATTTATTTGCAATCTCTTCTATTTTCTCCTTTGCCTGCTGAAGATTTGACACATCAATGCTTTCCGCAAAAAGGCGGGTTTGTATCCCCTTTTTTTCAAGAATATTTTCCAAGGCAGGAATAAACCCCTCGTTCTTCTTACTGTCAAAGAGGAACACCGCTTGTTCAGGACGAAGCAGGATAGTGCCCATTGCATTATCTATAATTTCATCATCAAAAAATTCAACTATTGTCATCAGTATCACTCCGATTAATTATCAGAAGGGTGAAATATTACTCATAATTTCTGCCACCCGTGAACCTTCAATCCATGCTGCAACAGCAACATTTGAGGCGCCGATAGAGCTTATAAATGCTACTGCCAGCCATACAATTATTCCGCTTATTGCCAAGCCGCACACAAATCCAACCAGCATGTTAAGCTCACTTAATACCGGAAGCTTCATTACAAGATTCAAAGTTCCTGTTATAAACATTATAATAAGCTTTGTAAGTATAACCAAAAGCACAAAAATTACTACACTTATTATAGTTCTTGTAACTGACTTTGCAACAGCACTTGCAACATCCTCTGCCACGGTTGTGGCTGCGGTGTCTATTGCATTTTTAATAAATTCTGGCAAAGCATCAATGCTTTCCGCATCATATGTATCATTAACATCTATTGTCTCGCGAACAATTGCTTCAAGATTTTCAGGAAGCGGGGTTTTATAAACCGCATCTGTAAGCACGGGATACAAAAAAGATGCGACAATCATTGACAGCACAAGACCGCCAAGGCTTAAAATTGCGCGTGTACCGCCTCTTTTCATCATTACAAGAGAAAAAACCAAAACAAAAACTATTGCAACAATATCAAAAATCATGTAAAAAACCTATCCTTATCTTAAAATTGTTGTATTGCCTCCGGCAAAAATCAATGCACTGTTTCCGTTAACAAAAGGCATTGCAGTTTTTATGGGAGACGTAACCTCTAAGGTCTTCTTTATTTTACAGTTAGACTTTACAATATCAAGCACCTCTCCGTGAGCCACCCCCACGTAAGCTCCGTTCACGGAAATATGTTCGATGGCATCTTCAAAAGCCATGCTTCCCCGCAATATTCCGTTTTTGTCATAAATTTCAAGAACACTGCTTCCAACGGGTGCTCCCTCAGCTCCGTCAAAGGCAAGGGCAACCATATCGTCCGTGGTAATATCCGCATAAAGAAGGCTTCTTCCGTCAAATTTAATCTGCCCTACTTTAGCGCAGTCAGAGCGGTAAAAATCAACGCCCTCGCTGCCAAGGCACACAAACGAACCGTTTTTGTTAAAGTGTACCCCTACATAAAGGTTCGATTCAACATTAAATTCGCTTTCAACATCTTCACGGTTAAACTCAGCTAAAACAACATTGCTGCTCACTGTTGCCCCACTGACGTTTGCCTCTACAACAATAAGCTTACGGTTATTTGCGCTTATGTCCATGTCAACAAAAGTATTTTCCGATATACGGTATCTGTATATGGCTTCACCGTTTTTTCTGTAAACGTTAATAACGGCATTATAGCCTGTTTCTTCGGTGGCTACGGCAAAAAAGCCGTTTGCGTTTGTAGCCACGGAAATAATTTTACCATCACATTCAACCTCTGCCGCAACGTCACCTTCCTTATAAAGCCTTACAGTGTCGCCCTTGTAGTCTGCCGCAACACAATATTTTCCGCGTGAATGGAGTATTGGGTCCGAAAGAACAAAATTTTCGGAGGTTTTTATATCCGCATTGAAATCCACAACAGAAAAGTTGCCTCCGGATACTATTCCTATGTAGTCTCCCACAGGCACGGGAGACCCTTTAATAGTTGAACCCAACGCAGAGTCGGACGCAGAGCTTATACCTAAAACTATGCGTTCATTATCATCATTTATGACTACTGATTCATATATCTGAAAAACTGCAATCATAATAAAAAACACCAATGCCGCGCCCAGCAGCACCGTTACAATAATATCTATGACCTTTGACTTCTTTTTAGCCATAATTTCTTCTCCTTTATCAATAAACAACTTCTGTAAGCATAAGCCCCTGAGGAGGCGCCGTTACACCGCCCAGACGTCTGTCTTTTTCTTCAAGTATGGTTTTCACTTCATGGGCAGTTAATTTTCCGTTCCCCACATAAACAAGGGTTCCCACAATAATCCTTACCATGTTATACAAAAAACCGTTTGCAGTAGCAGAAACCGTAATAAGATTACCGTCTTTTTCAACTTCTACTCTTTTAAGGTTTCGCACAGTTGTTTTCGCACTGCTACCCGAAGCCATAAATGCGGTAAAATCTTTTTCTCCAACCATATAGCCTGCCGCTTCTCGCATTTTATCCACATCCAGTTTTATGGGATAATGCCACACAAAGCGCGAAAGAAACGGGTCATTGTGCTCGCAGTTAAGAATTCTGTAACGGTATGTTTTTTCCACAGTGCGATACCTTGCATTAAAGTCCTCTTCTACCTGTTCGCACTCCACCGCGCGTATATCACAAGGTAAAAACTGATTTAACACAAGGGGGATTTTACTTATCGGTATAGATGTATCCGCCTTAAAATTTGACACATGCATGTTTGCATGAACCCCGGCATCTGTTCTTGAACACCCTGTTACCACGGTTTTCTTTTTAAAAACCTTTTCAAGAGTATCTTCCAAAACCTCCTGTACGGTAAGCCCGTTTGGCTGACGTTGCCAGCCGTGATACTCCGTTCCGTCATATTTTATTGTTAATTTTAAATTCATACCATCACCCGATATACTACCAAAATCACAACCACAAGTGCAAAAAACAAAAATGCAATCGCATCCTGCTTTTTATACTTTAACACCTTAAAACTTGTCCTGTTAACTCCTCCGTTGTAGCATCGGCATTCCATTGCCATTGCAAGCTCATCCGCTCTTCTAAACGCACTTATAAAAAGCGGTACAAACAACGGAATCATACCCTTTGCCTTTTTCACAAACCCGCCGCTTTCAAAATCGTTTCCTCTGGCAGCCTGAGCTTTCATAATCTTTTCCGCTTCCTCGGTGAGTGTTGGTATAAACCTCAATGCAATGCTCATCATCATTGCCACTTCATGGGCAGGAAATTTTATTTTTTCAAGAGGCTTCATAAGCTTTTCTATGCCGCTGGTCAGCTCCATAGGCGATGTGGTCAATGTTAAAAGACTGCTTATGCACACAAGCAATACCACTCTCAGCACCATGCTTACACAAAGCTCTGCCGACTCACTTGTTATTTTCAAAATTCCCCATTGAAATATCACATCTGTGCCTCCACCCATAAAAAGGTTCAGCACTGCCGTAAATGCAACTATAAGCCATACGGGTTTCATGCCTTTCATTATGTAGGAAAAGGGCACTCGTGATGCGGCAATTGCCGCTGCCGTAACCAAAACTACAAAAAGATACTCCAACCTGCTGTTTACGGTAAAAATTACAACCATCATTACCAAAAGGCAAATAAGCTTTGTGCGCGGATCCAGCTTATGCACAAAAGACTTTGTATTAAAATATTGTCCGATGGTAATATCTCTGAGCATTATTCTTATCCTTTCAATCTATTGTATATGGCATCTCGGGCTTCCTCAACCGTGAGAATGGTTTTATCAAAGCCGTAGCCCATTTCATTCAACTTGTGTATAAGACGTGTTATCTGAGGAATATCCAGTCCTACCTCCTGCAATACTCCGCTCCTTGCAAAAACTTCGCGCACGTTACCTGCCATAACAACCTCGCCCTTGTTCATAACAAGAACTTTGTCTGCAAAGCGGGCAACATCTTCCATGCTGTGGCTAACAAAAACAATGCTTTTGCACCAGCTTCCTTTTATCTTTTTTAATGTATCCAGAAGCATATCCCTTCCTATGGGGTCAAGCCCTGCCGTAGGTTCATCAAGTATAAGCACATCCGGGTGCATTGCAAGTATGCCTGCTATGGCAACTCTTCTTTTTTCACCGCCTGAAAGTTCAAAAGGAGAAAGATTTTCATATTTTGAGTCAAGACCCACCAATTCCATGGCACTTCTTGCCCTGCTTGCACACTCATCAGCACCAAGACCCATGTTTTTGGGACCAAAGGCAATGTCGGCAATAACAGTTTCCTCAAAAAGCTGATGCTCCGGATATTGGAAAACCATCCCAACCTTACCCTTAAATTCTCCCGCAAGGCTTTTTGCTTCTCCGGTATTTTTTCCGTCCAGCAAAACCTGACCTTCCGTTGGTCTTAAAAGTCCGCTCATTATTTCAGTCAATGTCGATTTTCCGCTTCCCGTATGGCCTATAATACACCATGTTTCCCCGTCTTGAACACTGAAACTTACATTTTTCAATGCCACACGTTCATCGGGAGTATTTTCTTCATATATGTGAGTTATATTTTTTAATTCAATCAATATTTTTCTGCCTCTCGCTTAATAATATATCAATTGCATGCGCGCACTCATCTGTACGGAGCAGGGTATCCTCAATTTGTATGCCCATTTTGCGCAGTCCGTTCACCAAAAGTGTAACCTGAGGTACGTCAAGCCCCAGGGCATTAATTTCTTCCACTCTTGAAAAAACCTTCCCGGGAGCATCATCCATAACAACCTTCCCGTCATCCATCACAATAACCCTGTCTGCCTTTGCCGCTTCTTCCATAAAGTGTGTTATTAAAACAACTGTCATACCCATGCTTTTGTTCAGGTTTTTAACAGCTGACATAACTTCTTTCCTGCCTTTTGGGTCAAGCATAGCTGTCGGTTCGTCAAGCACTATACATTTTGGCTCCATTGCCATAATGCCCGCTATGGCAACCCGTTGCTTCTGTCCCCCGGAAAGAAGATGAGGTTGCGCCTTACAATAGTCATACATGTCAACACTTTTAAGTGCCCTTTCAATCCTTACAATCATTTCATCATGGGGCATGCCTAAGTTTTCCAGACCAAAGGCAACATCCTCTTCAACGGTTGTTGCAACAATCTGGTTGTCAGGATTCTGAAAAACCATGCCTACATTTTTCCTTATGGAAAACAGATTTTTCCCGTCGGAAGTATCCATCCCACAGGAATAAACCTTTCCGCCGGTGGGAGTGAGCACCCCGTTAAAATGCTTTGCCAAAGTGGATTTACCCGAGCCGTTCCTGCCAAGGATTGCCACAAAGCTGCCTTCTTCAATTTCAAGATTTATATTATCCAGTATTAATTTTTCGCCTTTTTCTTCACTTTCGTATTTAAAAGTGAGGTTTTCACATTTTATCATATCATTCACTATCAGCTTTTAATTATTAATTCAAAAGGGAAACTATTAAGCTTTTTCCCAACGTGCCGTTGCACCGCAAGGAAGATATATCCCTCCGCTTGTTACGGGCAGTCCTATTTCGTCTGCCTCTACTTTTCCCTTGGGAAGAGTCAGCTCAAGAATGTTTTTCATAACAGCAGGCTGAAGACCTGTTGTGTACGAATTAATCAAAAAGAATATGGGGTCATCGGAAAGTAAAAGGGCACATCTTTCAACAAAATCCCACAAACATTCCTCAAGCTTCCACACCTCTCCCGAGGGGCCTCTGCCATAGCTGGGAGGGTCCATAATAATCGCATCGTACTTTTTGCCTCTGCGTATTTCCCTTTCAACAAATTTCATGCAGTCGTCTACAATATAGCGGATATAGTTATTCTCCAATCCGCTGGAAACGGCATTTTCTTTTGCCCAGGAAACCATGCCGCGGCTAGCATCAACATGGCACACATTGGCACCTGCCGCACTGCATGCTACCGTTGCACCGCCTGTATATGCAAAAAGGTTCAGCACGTTTGCGCCGGGGCGGCTTTTTAATTTTTCAGCCATCCAGTCCCAGTTAACTGCCTGTTCGGGGAAAAGCCCCGTATGCTTAAAGCCCATGGTTTTAATATTAAATGTCAGGTGCTTGTATTTTATTTCCCATCTGTCGGGTGTGGACTTTTTATAGTCCCAGCTTCCGCCGCCTGACGAAGAGCGATTGTATACAGCATTGGCACCAAACCATGCTTTTTCGTTACACTTCTTTTTCCATATAACCTGAGGGTCAGGTCTCGAAAGCATAACACTTCCCCATTTTTCCAGCTTCATGCCGTCACATGTATCTATACATTCGTAATCTTTCCAATCTTCACATGCCCACATAGTGAGTCCTCCTAAGTACATTATATCTATCATATTATATCACTCTCGTTTGCCTTTCGTCAATAACAACTAAATATCTTTACAAATCAAAAATGATGATATATAATTATTCTGTACTATTTTTTACGGAGATAAAATTATGGTTACAAATTCTAATACAGAAAAGCTTCTCACGGTTATAATGAACCTTGGCAAGGAAATGCTTATGTGCGGTGCGGAGGTTAACCGTGTTGAGGACACTATTTCCCGTCTTTGCTCTGCATACGGGCTCAATAACGCGGAGATTTTTTCCATAACAAGCCTTATTCTGGTTTCTGTCAGAGACGAAGACGGTGCATGCTTTTCCCAGTCCAGGCGTATAGCCTCTTATATTTTTAATTTTTACAGGCTGGAAGAATTAAATGCCCTTTCACGTACGGCTTGCAAGTCTCTTCCGTCTCCTGAGGATTTGCAGGTTATGCTCGACGAAATATTAAAGCATAGCCATTACAGCAAGCTTTTGAGGCTTATAGGCTTTATCCTCACCTCAGGCGGATTTTGCATGCTGTTCAAAGGTTCCGTTTTAGACGCAGCTTGCGCGGCGGCAATATCGGTGCTTATATTTTTGATAGAACGGGTTTTTACACGGCTTTCTATCAACGGCATATTTTACAACTTTATTTCTTCCCTTCTGGCAGGAGTGCTGGCATTTCAGCTTGCATCTCTCAACATTGGTGCCCATCTTGACAAAATCATGATTGGCGACATTATGCTTCTCATACCCGGGCTTATGCTCACCAATGCCATTAAAGACATGATGAACGGCGATACAATGGCAGGGTTCCTTCGTTTTTGCGAAGCTCTCCTCACAGCCTTGGCAATTGCTCTGGGCTTCTGGTTTGCAATGATTGCTACGGGGGTGTCAACATGGTAGAAAATATTATTGCGGTTCTGGCGGCTGTTTTAGGTACTGTGGGCTTTTCCTTAATGCTTCGCCTTAAGCACGAGCGCCTTCCCGTTATCGCAGTTTCAACTGCGCTGTGTTACAGCATATATCTTTTATGCATCCACTTTAACATGGCAGCATTTATGGCGAACTTTTTAGCAGCACTCTTTGCAGGCTTTATTTCCGAGTTTCTGGCAAAACGTATTAAAGCTCCCGTTACGGTGTTTCTTACACCTACAATTCTGCCCCTTGTTCCGGGGTCTACTCTTTATTACACAATTGAGGCTTTTTTTCACGGAGAGTTCAGCGACGCACTGCACTATTTTGCCCAGACAGGAAGTACAATAGGTGCAATACTTTTAGGCATTGTAATAGTAAACACAATAATGAAATGTGTGCGCAACTATGCGGTATTAAAAAATCACCGATGATGTGTACTGCCCCCTGAAAGTTAGATTTTTTAGGTCTAACTTTCAGGGAGCAGTACAGATTAACATCGGTGATTTTTGTTTTACTGTATCAGGACACCATTTCCAGTCTTAATTTGTCTGCAATCATTGCAATAAATTCGCTGTTTGTGGGTTTTCCCTTTGCGTTGTTCACAGTATAACCGAAAAGCGAATACAATTCTTCCTCACTGCCTCTTACGCAGGCAACCTCTATTGCATGACGGATTGCTCTTTCAACACGTGACGGCGATGTATTGTGCTTCTCTGCAACTTTGGGATACAACTGTTTTGTTACCGCATTTATAAGTTCTGTATCGTTAATGCTCATTATAATGGCATCTCTAAGATACTGATACCCTTTTATATTTGCAGGTACACCCACCGCATGGATTGTATTTGTAACCGAAATTTCCAGTGTGCGTTCAGAGGGTCCTGACTTTGAATACTTTATACCCTCACGTCTCTTAACGGGCATCCTGCGGCACAAAAGATTTATTCGTTCATACAACAGCTCCATGTCAAAGGGCTTTATCATAAAATAATCTGCTCCCAAATCAAGGCAGGTAGCCGCTATGGAGTCGTTCACATTCTCCGTCATCATTATAACAACGGGGCGCTTCTTTCCCTTTGCTCCGTTAAGCTTTTCAAGAACACCTATTCCGTCAACATTTGGCATAATTAAATCCAGCAGCAATACATCTGCATCCTTTTCTTCCGCGATGGTTACAGCATCTGCTCCGTCCTTTAAAGATGCTACAACTTTCACATCCTTTTTCCCGGACAAATACTCGGAAATCCTTTCGCGTATGTCCTTATTGTCATCACATACTACAATCTTAATCTGATTTTCCATTATAATTCATTCCTCCTGTAAAAATTTGGTATTTTTTAACCTGGGTATATATTACCATTTATTTACAGTTTTATCAAGCATTTATTTTAAAATATTGGAAATTTTTTCCTCTCTTTTTTTACAAAATCCGTCATAAAAATTTTTAAAAACCACCAAAGAGAGCTTTTCTGTTAAACTGTTCCAAAATAAATCAAAGCATTGCAAAGAATAATACCTGCCGTAACATACTTTGTTGACATATTTTATTTTATACAATATAATTATTATAACCAAATTAAGGAATTTGCAAGTTAAATCAATTAAGAAAGGGCCTTTAATATGTGCAAAAAATTTTTCGCCTTACTCATTGCAACCATTTTTATTTTTTCAACTTTCACGGTTTTCGCCTCGGATTCTGTAACAAATGCAGATAGGCTTAACACTCTGGGGCTTTTCCGCGGCACCGATTCGGGCTATGCACTTGAAAAAACTGCAACCCGTATGCATGCACTTATCATGCTTATTCGTCTTTTAGGCGAAGAGGATGCTGCACTTTCTTATAATGGCAACTGTCCCTTTACAGATATAACAGCAGACACTTATAAATGCTATGCCGGCTATGCGTATTCAAAGGGCTACACCTCAGGCACAAGCGATACAACCTTTACCCCTGATGCAAACGTCCGCTTCCAGGATTACGTTACGTTTCTGCTTCGTGCTTTAGGCTATGACGATAAAGCAGGCGATTTTTCGTACAGTGCATGCTTTTATCTTGCAGGCTTAACAGACTTGGTTGACCCTTCAAGCGCCTATCTTCTTTCTATTTCAGAAAAGCCCTTTTATCGTGCCGATATGGTTGACTTATCCGTTTCCGCGCTCACAACAAACATGAAAAACTCAAATTCAACTCTTGCACATAATCTTCTCGAAAAAGGTGTTTTTGATGCTACAAGTGCCGAGAAAGCAGCCATACTCTCCTCACAGGAGCCTTTTATTTATACAGAACGTGACTATACATCTACCGTCAGCCGCACGAACGACACTTATTCTTTACCCTCGGGCAAAGTCAGTGCAGATGTGGTGTATGCAAACCTTCAGAATCCTGCTGTAAGTGTAAAAACAGCAATGGCAAACAATACAGTTGGCTCTTCCCTACCCTTTTCACAGATTGTAGCCTCAACAGATGCAAAGGTCGTTGTAAACGGCAACTTCTTTGAAGCATATTCTCCCGTATGGTACCCTGTGGGTCACGTTATGAGCAACGGAGAGTTCCTCTACGGTGTATCGGGAATGTATTCTTTTGGCTTTACTGCAAACGGACAAATAAAAATTGGTTCTCCTGCACTGTTTTTCACGGTAAAGAGCGCAACTGCTTTATGGCCCTGCTATGAACTTAACTCCGCAACCCAAACTCCCGATTATTCCATTCTCTACACACCTGCATTCGGTCAGTCTGTAACAACAAAGTGTCCCGCCATGATTGTAGTAGTTGAAAATTCCGTAATAACAAACATACAAAACGTTGCCGCGAATACAACAGTAGCCATCCCCCAAAACGGCTACATACTGTTTTTAGGAGACAACTACACATCTACCGACTATTTTGCAACTCCCACAATCGGAACACAAGTTACAATGGAACCTACACTTTTCACAGCTGACAGCGAAGGCTTTACTATGGACAATGTTACAAACATTGTTTCGGGCGGTCCGCGCCTTGTAAAAAACGGCGAAATCTACACCGTATTAGAGCCATTTTACAATGAATCACGTTTTACCACATTGGCAACAACCCGTACTGCCATAGGCCGTGATGCAAAGGGCAGGCTTATTATAGTATCAACACCACGTGCAACAATTCAGCAGTTAAAGGAACTTATGCACCATTTAGGCTGTATTGATGCAATAAATCTTGACGGCGGCGGTTCCACAGCTTTTGCATATGACGGCAAAATAGTGCGCGCCCCCGGCAGAAACCTTACAATAACACTTCAAGTTTTTGTTAACAAATAAGGAGAAATTTAATGTCAAACATTATACATATAACAGATTTTGCAGACGCCAGGCTGGACGTATATGCACGTTTAACCGAAGCACAGCTTTTAAATCGGGAATTCCCCGCTGAGGGGCTTTTTATAGCCGAAAGCCCGAAAGTAATAGGCAGGGCATTGGACGCAGGCTACGAGCCTGTATCTATACTGGTTGAAACAGGTTGTATGCACGGTGAAAGCCTTGACATTATCAACCGTGTCGGCGATATACCCGTTTTTACAGCACCCATGGATGTATTAAAAAATCTCACCGGATACCTTTTAACCCGCGGACTTCTCTGCGCCATGCGCAGACCGGCATTGCCGCTTGTTTCGGATATTATTGAAAATGCAAAACGCATTGTAATATTGGAAGATGTTATGAACCCCACCAATGTAGGTGCAATTTTCCGTTCTGCCGCAGCACTCAGCATGGACGCGGTTCTGCTTACTCCGGGGTGTTCCAACCCTCTTTACCGCAGAAGTGCACGTGTAAGCATGGGTACAGTTTTCCAGATTCCCTGGACTTTTCTGCCCGCATGGAACGATGCCGTCCGCCAGGCCTTGGCATCTTTTGGGTTTAAAACTGCCGCCATGGCATTAAACGACAATTCTCTCTCCATTGATGACCCTCGCCTTAAGGAGGAAGACAAGCTCGCAATAATTTTAGGCACTGAGGGCGACGGATTAAAGGACACTACCATTTCAGTCTGTGACTATACGGTAAAAATCCCAATGTATCACAATGTAGACTCTTTGAATGTTGCTGCCGCTTCGGCTGTGGCATTTTGGGAGTTAAGGGCAAAATAACAAATGAGGTGACTAACTATTAAAAGTCAAGAGGTTTTTGGAAAAAATTTAATGAAT
>CAZRZU010000050.1:0-12413 GCA_964604615.1 uncultured Oscillospiraceae bacterium | reverse complement strand
ATTCATTAAATTTTTTCCAAAAACCTCTTGACTTTTAATAGTTAGTCACCTCATTAAGAATGTTCATATCGAAATCATATATTGTAAACTTACCGTTCTCATAAACCATAAAGGACGGCGGATTTCCATCTTTGGGAATAGATATGCTACCCGGATTTATGTATAAATTATCTCCGAATTCTTCAACCGTCTGAATATGAGTATGCCCATGAATGAGTACATCTCCGCTTTTTAGTTTAGGCGGATTCTGTATATTAAATTGATGCCCGTGAGTTATAAATAACATTTTGCCCTTTTCGTACATAACCAAGCTGTCACTCATACACGAAAAATCCAGAACCATCTGGTCAACTTCAGCTTCACAATTGCCGCGCACGCAAAGAATTTCGCTGCTCATTTCATTAAGCAATGATATTACCCCTTTAGGGTTGTAGCCTTTCGGCAAATCGTTTCTCGGACCGTGATAAAGTATATCTCCGAGAAGTACAAGTTTATTGCAAGAAAGCTCGCTATACTTGCCAGCGAGCTTTTTCGCATAATATTCGCTTCCGTGTATATCCGATGCAAACATTATTTTCATAATCTTACCTCTACAATTTTATAAGAGTTTCCAATTTTGGTGTAACTCCCAAAAGTTCTTTTAGCTTGTAGTACTCTTCTTTTGCTTCTTTTTGACGTTTTCCGTCTTTAAATGCCTTAATCAAAAGGTTTTTCGGAGTTTCCACAGGTGAAATATATTCCTGCGCCGTAACGGTATATCCGCTGGCTTCAAGAAGCAGACAACGGAGGCTGTCAGTCAGCAAATCCGCCATTCTTGCTTTAAATATACCATGTTTTAAGAGCGGTGCAAACTCCTCATAGGAGTACTGCCCCAAAATCTCCTTGTGGCAACAAGGTACCGCAAAAATCGCCTTCGCTCCGTTGTTAATTCCTGCCGCTATTGCCATATCGGTTGCTATATCGCAAGCATGGAGGCTTATTACCACATCAGGAGGCGTTGTAACCTTATAATCAGTCAAATCAGCTTTAACAAAGGACATATTGCCATAACCCATGTTTTCAGCACTTTTCTTTGAAGCTTTTATAACAATATCGGAATAGTCAACACCTGTTACGTGGCATTCTTTTTTCAGCACGTCACGCAGATAATAGTTCAGCGCAAAAGAAAGATAACTTTTACCGCAAGCACAGTCCAGAACCTCTACTTTGCCGTCGAGCCTCTTTAAATGGTCGCTGACAAGCTCAACAAAGTGGTCAATCTGGTTGTATTTACGAATCATGTCGTTCTTTATCTTACCGTTTTCACTCATAATGCCAATTTCTTTCAAAAGAACATTTGCCTTGGGCGGTTTAATGAGATATTCTCGTTTGCTTTGAACAGTCGCCGTTAATTCCTCGGTGTTTTCAGCACTGTCTTCATATTTAAGAGCTACATTACGGTCGCTTGCCTCAATCACTGCGTTCGTGCCGCGTTCCTTGTACACAAGGCGCATAGAGTCGTAATTTGACATCGCTTCCGTGATTTTACCCCATTCAAACACTGTTCTTGCCGCGTTATGAATGAAAACAAGTTCTTCGCCGTCTTTTTTTACAACAGCAGGAAAAGTCTTAGTGCCGGATTTAAAGCTTATGTCTATACCAAGAAAATACTCTTCACCGTTCTTGTATCTTTCGTCAAGAACGGTGAGAAAAAATGAAGTTTTATTTTGTGTATTCTTGTTCATATCAATATTTCTTTATGCCGATATCTTTACGGTAGTGCATCTTATCAAAATGCACCTTTTCAACACCCTCATATGCCTTTTTAATAGCCGCATCCAGGCTTTCTGCAACCGCTGTAACACCAAGCACTCTGCCGCCTGCTGTTACAATCTTACCATCAACATTCTTAGTGCCTGCATGGAAAACAGTAATATCTCCCAAGCTTTCTGCATCCTCTATGCCGGTAATTTCAAAGCCGGATTCATACTTTACGGGATACCCGCCGCTTGCACAAACTACGCAAACAGCGCCTCCGTCTTTCCACTTAATATCAACATCAGCAAGTCTTTCGTCAATAACAGCATCAAAAATTTCGTAAAGGTCAGTTTCCAACCTGGGAAGCACAACCTGGGTTTCAGGGTCACCAAAGCGGCAGTTATATTCAATAACCTTTACACCATCCCTTGTAGCCATCAATCCGAAATACAGCACACCCTTAAATGTTCTGCCTTCTTTATTCATGGCATCCATTGTGGGAATAAAAATGTTATTCATACATTCTTCTGCCATTTTTTCGTCATAGATTCTGGAGGGCGAAAACGTTCCCATACCGCCCGTGTTAAGACCTTCGTCATTATCGTATGCTCTCTTATGGTCCTGCGCGGAAACCATTGGTTTTATTGTTTTACCGTCTGTAAATGCGAGAACACTGACCTCGGGACCTGTCAAAAATTCTTCAATAACAATACGGTTTCCTGCGTTGCCGAAAACCTTGTCTTCCATCATTTCATGGACAGCTTTTTCAGCTTCTTGAAGAGTGTTTGCAATAATAACACCCTTACCGAGAGCTAAGCCTTCAGCTTTGATAACTGTGGGAATAGGTGCAGCTTGAAGATACTTCACAGCGGCTTCGGCATTGTCAAAAACCTCATACTTTGCAGTGGGAATGTTGTACTTTTTCATAAGGTCTTTACTAAAAACCTTACTGCCTTCAATTATAGCCGCATTTGTTCTGGGGCCAAATGCGCGAATTCCCTTAGCTTCCATGGCATCAACCATGCCAAGCACCAACGGGTCATCAGGCGCTACCATAACCATATCAACCTTTGCGTCTAAGGCAAAGTTAACCATGGCTTCAACATCGGTTGCCTTAATTGCAACACATTCGGCTAAAGCAGCAATACCTGCATTACCCGGAGCACAGTAAATTTTATCAACTTTAGGACTTTGGGAGAGTTTCCATACAATTGTATGTTCTCTTCCGCCGCCACCTACTACTAAAACTTTCATTGCTTAATCCTCCCAAAATCAGTGATGGAAAAGACGGTTGTGAGTCATGCACATTGCAATGCCAAATCTGTCGCAAACTTCAATAACAACATCGTCTCTTTTACTTCCGCCGGGCTGTGCAATATACTTAACACCGCTCTTATATGCCCTTTCGATATTGTCACCAAAGGGGAAGAATGCATCAGAGCCAAGTGCAACATCTGTGTTTTTGTCAAGCCATGCTCTTTTTTCTTCGGGAGTAAATACTGCGGGTTTTTCTGCAAAAATTGTTTCCCATATGCCATCAGCCAGCACATCCATGTAATCATCTGACATATATACGTCAATGGCATTGTCTCTGTCGGGCTTGCCTACACTGTCAAGGAACTTGAGTCCAAGAACCCGAGGAGACTGACGAAGCCACCAGTTGTCAGCTTTGCTGCCAGCAAGACGGGTACAGTGAATTCTGGACTGCTGACCTGCACCGATACCGATAGCCTGACCGTCCTTTGCATAGCAAACGGAGTTAGACTGTGTATATTTAAGTGTAATAAGCGCTATAAGCAAATCTCTCTTTGCGCTGTCAGGAATCTCTTTGTTCTTTGTAACTATTTCTGTGAGCATATCGGCATTGATGTCCAGCTCATTTCTGCCCTGTTCAAATGTAATACCGAAAACCTGCTTACGTTCGATAGGGTCGGGAGTGTAGTTTTCGTCAATTTTAATGATGTTATATGTGCCTCTTCTCTTACTCTTTAAAATCTCAAGAGCTTCAGGTTCATAGCCGGGAGCTATAATGCCGTCGGAAACCTCTGGCTTAAGAAGCATCGCCGTGGGAACATCACACACATCGCTAAGTGCAACAAAATCACCGAAAGAGCTCATTCTGTCAGCACCTCTTGCTCTTGCATACGCACAAGCCAAAGGAGAAAGCTCTTTATCTTCAACAAAATAAATTTTCTTTAGCGTGTCGGAAAGAGGTTCACCAACAGCAGCACCCGCGGGAGAAACATGTTTAAAGCTTGTTGCCGCAGGAAGACCTGTTGCCTTTTTAAGCTCGCGAACCAACTGCCAGCCGTTAAATGCGTCAAGAAGGTTGATATAACCGGGGTTACCGTTCAACACTTCAATGGGAAGCTCTCCGTTTTCGATATAAATACGGGAAGGTGTCTGGTTGGGATTACAACCGTATTTTAACTGCATAGAATTCATTTTAGGTTCCTCCATTAGTTGTTTTTGTTTATGATGCGCGTCTCATACTTGCCTGTTTCAATGTCTATATATCTCACAAAAAGAGACACTTTGTTATCTACGTTCAAAGATTCCCAGATTGTGTTTGTAAACTCATCAATATTTTCATTGATTACAATTTCCTTAGGCTCGCCCTTAAAAGAAGGAAGCGGATTTCCGTCGCCCATATATGTATGGATGAAGTGACCCTGTCCTGCAATGGGATTTTTATAGGAATAAGTAAACCTCAGACAAGAATCTGGGTTGCCGTTATTGCTTTTAAGAATGCTCATAGCATAACTGTAATTGCCGTTCTCAACCTTCATAATACCCGAAATTCTGGGAGTATAATTCGGTGCATCATCTTCAAATTCACGAGTGCGAAGGCTTTGTTCAAAAGTCATCTGTTGGTTCATGAGTTCGTAGATAGTATCTGTCTGGTCTCCGTTTGTTACAATTGTTTTATTGCCCAGCACTCTCACTGGTGCATAGATAATAAGATGAGGGTCAGTAAGCTTAGAAGGGTCAAATGCTTCTGTTCTGATGCCTTCGCCCTCTTCTACAAAAACTCTGTTACGGCTGTTTTCGCTTCTACCCATAATAAAATATGCTGTAACAGCATACCTGCCGCACTTGCTCTTGCCTATTACAATACCTCTTCCGGGGTACGAGTTATTCTTAAGTTCTTCTGAAAGTATCATTTTAACTGTCCTTTCTTTTTACATGTTTGCGCAGATTTCTTCAATAGCTTCGGGAAGTATTTTCCATTCAGCTTCTTCCATTATACGTTTCTGGAGAGTTTCAGGGGTATCATTTTCTTTTACATATACAGCCTTCTGCTTAATAATTTTACCGCCGTCAACAACACCGTTCACATAATGAACCGTAGCACCCGAAACCTTTACACCGTAATTAAGTGCCGCTTCGTGAACGCGGAGACCGTAAAATCCTTCACCACAGAAGGAAGGAATTAAGGACGGATGAATATTGATAATTTTATTTTCAAATTCATTTATAAGCCTGTCCCCTACAATGCACAAAAAGCCTGCCATAACAATGAGGTCAACCTCTCGGGACTTCATGTGATTACACAAAGCTTCGTCAAACTCTTCAATGGTTGAAAAAGCTTTTTTCTCTATAACCACACCCTCAACACCTGCGTTTTTGGCTCTTTCTAATGCGTATACATCCTTTTTGTTTGAAACAACGGTAACAACCTTGCCGGATTTTATAACTCCGCTCTCGCATGCATCAATAATCGCCTGAAGGTTTGTTCCGCCACCGGATACAAGCACACCTATTCTTTTCATACAAGGTCAACTCCGTTTTCGCCTTCTTCAACCGTACCGATAATATAAGCCTTTTCGCCCATCGCCTCCAGAACTTTAACTGCTTTTTCTGCATCTTCGTGAGGAACAGCCGCAATCATGCCGATACCCATGTTAAATGTGTTGAACATATCTCTCTCAGGAATGTTGCCAACTTCCTGCAAAAGTTTGAAAATGGGAAGAATTTCAAAAGAATCCTTTTTAATAACAGCTTTGAGGTTCTTAGGAAGCATTCTGGGAATGTTTTCATAGAAACCGCCACCTGTGATATGAGAAATCGCTCTGACGTCACACTCTTCGATAAGTTTAAGAGCACTCTTAACATAAATTTTTGTAGGTGTAAGCAAAGTATTGAGAAGTGTGTCTCCTAAAGAATCAACATATTCGTTAAGTTTTTCATTACCTTCTGTTATATCAAACACCTTTCTTACAAGAGAGAAACCGTTTGAATGAACACCCGAGGACGCAATACCAATAAGTGCATCGCCTGCTGCAAGTTTGCTTCCGTCAATAATATCTTTTTTATCAACAATACCTACCGTAAAACCTGCAATATCATATTCATCAACGGGATAAAAGCCCGGCATTTCAGCTGTTTCGCCACCGATAAGCGCACATCCTGCCTGTACGCAACCGTCAGCTACACCTTTAACAATTGTTGCAACCTTTTGGGGTACATTCTTACCTACCGCAACATAATCAAGGAAGAACAACGGCTTTGCACCGCTGCATACAACGTCATTAACGCACATTGCAACTGCATCAATACCTACTGTGTCATGCTTGTCTGCAATAAAAGCAAGGCGGAGCTTTGTACCAACACCGTCTGTACCCGACACAAGAACAGGTTCCTCGTAATTTTCCTTGTCTATGGCAAAGAGTCCGCCAAAACCGCCGATGTCGCTCATAACTCCGTCAATAAATGTTTTCTTAACATCAGACTTCATCAGCCTTACAGCTTCATAACCGGCTTCAACATCAACACCGGCATTCTTGTAACTTTCACTCATTGTTATCTACCTCTCTTTTATATTTCATCAGCAAGTGCCTGAATTTTCGCATCCTTTTCCAGAACCTTCGCTCTCATTTCCGCTTTCAATTCTTTCATCTTTACACCAAGCTCTTCGTAGCGCAGGGAAAGAATCTGGCAAGCCAGAATTGCGGCATTATCGCTACCGTTAATGGCTACCGTTGCAACGGGAATTCCCGGAGGCATCTGTACAATTGAGAAAAGCGAATCCATTCCATCCATTGTAGACGACTTAATGGGAATGCCTATTACAGGAAGAGTTGTAAATGCAGCCAAAACACCGGGAAGATGTGCCGCCTTACCTGCTGCCGCAATAATACAATCAAACCCGTTAGCCTCTGCGTTCACCGCAAATTCTTTAGATTCATCAGGTGTTCTGTGAGCAGACAAAACTCTTACTACTGTTTCAATACCAAAGCCTTTGAGCCTCTTAATACAGGGCTTAACTGCTTCAAAGTCAGAGTCACTGCCCATAATAAGTGCAACTTTAGG
Source organism: uncultured Oscillospiraceae bacterium (assembly GCA_964604615.1). Taxonomy (GTDB): domain Bacteria; phylum Bacillota; class Clostridia; order UMGS1883; family UMGS1883; genus RGIG1927. The sequence continues at coordinate 5,363 of CAZRZU010000050.1, read as the reverse complement.
AGTTTTCATAATAAATCCTCTTTTCTTCAAATATTTTCCTCATTGTATTTTATCAAAATATAGTGTTTGTTGTCAACATAAATCACAAAGTTTAGTCGTTTTCGGTATCTGTTTCGTCATATTTGGTATGATATTCTCCCTCTGATGCAAATTTTACAGCACTTTGCCCATATTTTGCACGCATAGAATCAATTGCAGTATCCAGTTTTTTGTTTTTAGAGTTATCCGCAACATCAAAAAGCGACACTTGTTCTTCGTTTTCAGAAACAAGATTTGCGCCTGATATGCCGAGCATGCGTATTCCGCAAGCCATGTTCCAGTTCTTTTTTATAAGCTCCATTCCGTATTTCACTAAATCCCTTCCGTGATTTGTAGGTTTTGAAATGCTAATTTGCCTCGTTAAGCTCTTTAAGTTTTCATCTTTAATAACAATGCCCACAACAGTGCACTTAACCCCCGCTTTTCTCATGCGTGAAGACACAACATCGCCAAGCCAGACAATCGCATGTTTTATATCTTCTTCGCCGTGCAGGTCCGTCGGAAATGTATAGGAATTACCTATGGATTTTATTTCGTCTTTATCGTAAATGCTTTTCACCGGGTCATTGTCCCTGCCTGTGGCATAATTGTATAAAACCATCCCGTTCTTACCAAAGTTTTCTTTAATGAAACTTTCATCGCACAACGCAAGATCGCCTATTGTAACAATCCCGTATTTTTTAAATTCTTCGCAGGTTTTATTCCCTGCAAAAATGAGACTGTCCAGCTTTTGCGGATAAACTATGCTTTTAACATCTTCGGGGGTAATAACGGTAGTTGCGTCGGGCTTTTTATAATCACTGCCAAGCTTTGCAAATGATTTTGTAAACGACACACCCACAGATACAGTTATACCGATTTCATTAGCAACTCTGCTTCGTATTTCGTCGGCTATTTTTTTACCGCTGCCGAAAAGCCTGTGTACATCAGTTACATCCAACCATGATTCATCAATACCGAAAGGCTCAACAAATTCTGTATACTCTTTATATATATTATTTACCATTTCGGAAATCTGAGCATATCTGTCGTGTCTGGGCGGCACAATTACCAAGTGAGGACATTTTTTCTTTGCCGACCATATTGTTTCCGCAGTTACAATTCCATACTTTTTGGCAGATTCATTTTTTGCCAAGATTATACCCTTTCTGCTCTCAACACTTCCGCCGACAGCCATAGGTATGTTTTTTAATTCCGGATTATCCATTGCTTCAACAGATGCAAAAAATCCGTTACAATCACAATGAAGTATAGTACGCATATTATCACCGCCTGACAGTGTTAATTCTATCACAAAACAAAAATGCTGTCCACATAAAAAAACGCACACCCTCATGCCCGAGGATGTGCATTTTTGTATACTTCTTTAATTTTATTATTCATTACCTCAAGATAAATCTTTGTGGAAGACACGTCGCTATAACCAAGCATTTCCGAAACAGACTGTATGTCAGCACCATTACTTAACAAATGCAACGCAAAGGAATGACGCAGTGTCTGAGCAGTTACGTCGGAATCAATCCCTACTTCGGTAATATATGTTTTAATTATTTTCCAAAAGCCCTGTCTTGTCAGTGGCTGACCGTGCAAATTGAGAAAAAACACATCACCTGAATCGGCAGATGCTATTTCAGGTCTGCAATCTTTCATGTATGCATAAATCGTATCTATCGCAACCTTGCCCAAGGGTACGAATCTGCGTTTTTTCCCGCTTGTTAAAACAACAAGCTCATTTTTAAGGCTTACGTCACCTGTCTTTAACCCAATAACCTCGCTCACTCGTGCTCCGGTTGCATACATAAACTCAAGCATAGCCCTGTCTCGTATGCCCTTAAGAGTGGTGACATCAGGCGCCTCCAAAAGCTTAACAACGTCTTCGTTTGTTAAAGTGTTAGGAAGATTACGTGTTATTTTAGGTCGTTCTATTTCATCTGTAAAATTAATGGCGATTATACCGTTATCCCGACAATAATCAAAGAACTTTTTTAATGATGCCACAGTTCTGGAAACAGAAGAATATGCCATACCTCGGCTCTTGAGGAGAAGTATGTAATCGCTAACATCCTTGCTTTTCAGCTTTACCAATGATTTTTTTGTTGTAATGCCGTTTTCTTCAATAAATCGCAAAAGATCTCCCATGTATGCCAGCGCAGTATTATAGGAGCAGTTCTCTTCCAGCAAATGCTTGTAGTCAGCCAATATTTTTTTCACACTTCTCACTCCCTTCTGCTTAATTCTACCTCATATTTTCAAAAAAGTACACATAGCAAAATAGTAAAATTTTTTGTATTATTTTTATAAATAACTTATAAAAAGTCTTGTGAGCCAGGTTTCTGTAAAAGCTGTTACTACCGTTATCCCAACAAAAATTGCACCTCGCACAAAATATTTTACGTTTGCCTTATCGTTATATTTTCTTTCCACGGCATCCTTTAGGCATTGCATTGTAAACATTGTCATTACGGGAAAAGCAACCAGGCACTGAGGCAATATATAGCATGCCATAAATTTCATTCCGCTGCCTTCTCCCGTGAGCAGAAAAGCCGATGAAAACCCTACAAAAAAGCCCCTGACAGATAACACTGCCCCGGAAAAAGGCGCAGAAAAGCTTACACTCCCCAATATCCATATGGAAACAATCCAAACAACTTCCATCGCGAAGTTGTTTTTATACATCTCACGGAAAGTTTTATTCATTACTATTCCAGTTCCAAATGCATCACGTGCCTCATTGACGACTTCTTCCGGAATATAAAAAAGGGACATTGCGCCCAATATAAGTCCCACCGTAAAAACAACAGCTAAAACTGCCGGGAGCGGTCCGCGGCTTTTGTTTTTTCGTGCAAGCAAAAAAAATTCCCCCTTAGTGTCATTAATAATTATTATGACATCAAGGGGGAATTTATGAATAGTCTGTCCGTATTATTTGCTTTGCTGACCCATGCTGTTAGCTTTTTTCACGCAACGGTCAATTGCATTGATGAGAGATGCACGGAATCCGTCCTGTTCAAGCTGATATACAGCCTCAATAGCTGTACCGCCGGGAGAACAAACCATGTCCTTAAGCTGTCCGGGATGTGTGCCGGTTTCCTGAGCAAGCTTAGCAGCACCTAAAATGGTCTGAGATACAAGCAAATAAGCAGTATCGCGAGGAATGCCGTGCAAAACAGCGGCATCCGCCATAGCTTCTATCATCATAAATACATACGCAGGACCGCTACCGTTAGTTGCAGTTGCAGTATTTATAAGAGTTTCGGGCAAAAGAGCTGTCTTACCGATAGAATTGAAAATATCAAGAACTACCTGCATTTCCTGACCGCTTACATCGTTTGTTTTACAAACGGCAGTCATTCCCTCGCCTACAAGAGCAGGCACGTTAGGCATTGTACGAACAACCTTCGCATTTTCACCTAAAACATTTTTCATAGACTCTACACTGATGCCTGCGGCTATGGATATAACAACCTTATTTCCGATAATGTCTTTTACCTCTTCCATAACACGAAGTATTACATTAGGCTTTACACCAAACATAACGTAATCGCTGTTTTCAACTACCTCACGGCTGCTGATAGTTGTATGAACACCAAGAGCAGCTGCTTTTGCGAGCTTGTCGGAAAGAATTTCACTCACATAAATATCTTCAACACGGAATGCGCCTGCTTTGATAACCCCCTGCAAAATAGCAGAAGACATGTTACCTGCACCAATAATGCCCAATTTCATACTACTCTTCCTCTCTTATCAATTCAATTTTGAAATGAAGGATTCAAGTCTGTCAAGACCCTTGTCTATATTTTCCATGCTGGTTGCGTAACTCCATCTTACATGGATATCTGTTCCGAAGCTTTTACCGGGAACAACTGCAACTTTTTCAACTTCAAGGAACTTTTCAGCAAACACATCGCTGCCGGTGATAACTGTACCGTTAATGCTCTTACCTACAATTTTAGAGATATTCATCATTACATAGAATGCACCGTCAGGCATAATGCAGGAGATGCCGTCAATGTTGTTCATTCTTTCTACCATGTGGTTACGTCTTGCTTCAAATGCCTTTTTCATTTCGCTAACCGGCTCCTGAGTTCCGGTAAGAGCTGCAATAGATGCATACTGTGCAATAGAATTGGGGTTGCTTGTTGCATGGCTCTGTACGTTGCTCATAATCTTAGCAAGACGGGCATCACATGCAGTATAGCCTATTCTCCAGCCTGTCATGGCATATGTCTTTGACACACCGTTAACAACAATTGTAAGAGCCTTTACCTCGTCGCTGATTGTAGCAACAGAGAAATTTTTTTTGCCGTCATATACAAGGCTTTCGTAAATTTCGTCTGCGATAATATAAATGTTCTTTTCAACACAGAGTGCAGCAATCTGACGAAGAACTTCTTCAGTATAGCACATGCCTGTGGGATTGGAAGGGTTATTTATAATAATAGCTCTGGTCTTGTCTGTAACAGCTGCCCTGATTTTTTCAATAGTGGGAAGGAAACCTTCTTCTTCTGTTGATTCGACAATTACAGGCACACCGTCTGCAAGAAGAACCATTTCGGGATAGCTTACCCAGCACGGAGCAGGAATAATAACTTCATCACCGGGATTTAAAATAGCACCGAGGGCATTGTTCAGAGAGTGCTTTGCACCATTTGAAACAACAATGTTTTCAGGCTTGTATTCCAGAGCATTTTCCTTCATGAATTTTTCGCATATAGCCCTTTTGATATCTAATGTACCGGAAGCAGGAGTATATGTTGTCATATTATTTTCAATGGCATATATAGCTGCGTCCTTTATATGACGAGGTGTGGGGAAATCAGGTTCGCCTGCACCAAAGCCCACAACGTCTTCGCCATCTGCCTTCATTGCTTTGAACTTGGAGTCTATTGCCAATGTGGCAGAAGGGCTGATTGAAGAATATTTTTCAGATAAATACATTTAAATCATTCCTTTCACGGATATTCTTATATATTTTAATATAAACACGCAAAAAATGCAACAAGATTTTTTTGTTTAATGACACAAAAAAAGCGACCGGTGGTCGCTTTTTAATGTTTAATTTGTATAGTTGTCAAAATAACCCTGAACCAAAACAACAGGTGTACCCTTATCGCCTGAACCGCTTGTCAAGTCGCAAAGAGAACCTATAAGGTCTGTAAGCTGACGGGGTGTTGTACCCTGAGATGCCATATTGCCTACAAGGTTACCTTCTTTTTCCTTAATGCTCTTTGAAATGGCTTCTTTCAAAGCTTCACCGGAAAGGTCTGCGAAGTCGTTATCTGCCAGATACTTGAGCTTAAGTTCATTGGGTGTACCAACAAGAC
>CAZRZU010000049.1:0-12462 GCA_964604615.1 uncultured Oscillospiraceae bacterium | reverse complement strand
ACATGGTCAAGATTTGTTGTACCCTTGATTGTGATTGTACCGTCAACTGTTGTGTCAGCTACATCTTCAAGTGTTACTTCGTATTCTGTTTCGTCAGGCTCTTCAACAATTGTAAATTCGTCGGAAGCAGCTGCCTTTTCTGTACCAACTACTACTGTGTACACATCGCCAACCTGTGCATTGTCAGGAGCAGCAAGTGTAATACCTGCTTCGTATTCAGCCTTTGTATATACTACTGCGTAGATTGTGTCGCCATCCTTAACGATAGCTACTGTTACGTAGTCAAGGTTTGTTGTTGTACCCTTAACTGTGATGATGCCGTCAACTGTTGTGTCAGCTACATCTTCAAGTGTTACTTCGTATTCTTCAGTTGCACCGATAATTTCAAATTCATCAGAAGCAGCTGCCTTTTCTGTACCAACTACTACTGTGTATACATCGCCTGCTTCAGCTGCATCGGGAACGTTAAGTTCGATACCTGCTTCAAATTCTGCCTTTGTGTATACTACTGCGTAGATAGAATCGCCGTTCTTTATGATGGATACTGTCACGTAATCAAGGTTTGTTTCACCCTTAACTGTAATTGTACCATCAACTGTTGTATCTGCAACATCGTCAAGTCTTACGTAAGGCTCTACAGGTTCTACGGATTCGCCCTTAACCTTGATTGTATATGTTGTTACATAACGATATGCATCCATTTCGTTTGCACTTCTGTCGTCGTTGTAACCACGGTAAAGGTTAATTACAATTTCATCGCCAGGTTCTGCCGCTGTTGCATCAACTTCGATAACACCAATCGTCTGAGAAGCTACTGCTTCGATACCGGAACCGGAAACTGTTTCAACGTCAAACTGTTCGATGGAGAAGTTCTTAAGTGTTTCGCCAATGAACTTATATCTGTTGTGAGAGAAGGACAAATCAATTTCGTATTCATTGCCTGCTTCAATTTCGATTGTATCGCCCATGCCGTATACAGTGCCGTCGCCGTCAACTACTTCAGCATCAAGGAAAGCTCTTCCTACGTATACGTCAAAGTGAACAAGTTCAACACCGTGATTTGCATCAAGGATACCCATTGCGTCCTTTGCAGCACCAATGAGAATGTCTCTGCATTCAACTATGTTTTCGAATCCAAGATTCTTAACAGCATCAATGGGTTCTGCCATAAAGTCCTGTCCTTCAATATATGCGGAAACAGACTTCATAACTTCATACATTGCTTCAAATGTAGTTTCGTTTGAACCGTTAAGTACCTGTGTACCTTTTGCGCTTGCAACCTGAGCAAGAATGTCTCTCTTGTCAAGGTTTACAAGTTCATTCTTCAAAGGTGTAACAAGGTTAATGAAGTATCTTGTAAGGTCTTCACCCACGAGAAGGAAAGCACCCTTCATTGACTTATCATCGATTTCGTCAAATATAGAATCGCCGCGTACTCTCTGTCCGCAAGCAATTTCAATACCCAACTTGAAGCCGTCAAGCATGCCGGCTACGATAATTTCAACAACATCTTCCTTAAGGTATGCATAGTATGCATCCTCATCCATTGTTGCATCTTCAACCTTATCTTCCTGAACTTCGTAAGCATTTGCGTAAACTACAAACTTATCTGCATCCTCGCCTGTAACTGCTGCGCCGCCCTTCCAGATCAAGTAGAGGTCATCGTAGTATACAGACAGGTCTTTGGAATAGTCACCGAGACCATTAAGAGCTGCATTAGGCTTAGAAGCGGAGATTGCTTCGTCGTTAGTTTCCTCAAAAGCTGTGAAATCAGCAAGCCAAGTTACATATTCATCGCCTTCAAGGCTAATGTCAACATTGCCTTCCATGATGTCTCTCATAAGCTTCCACTTATAGAGGTCAAGCATAGTTGCTGCGGAGAGGAATGTTGTTCCGCCTTCTGCAACAAGATCATTTGCTGTGGAATATGCCAATGCTTCAAGTTCATCTGTATTGTCAAGATAAGCATTGTAAGCATTGTCAATAACATCCTTCTGTTCGTCTGTCATTGCACCGAACTGAGCATCCTGCCAGTCCCATGCACGTTCTGTGTAGAGCTCGATTGTGTCTTTGAGGCCAAAAAGTTCTGAATCATCAGCAATAGCTAATGTAGGAAGAACTGTAAAGCACATTGAGATCGCAAGTACGAGACTCAAGATACGTTTTTTCATAAACTGCACCTTCCTTTATTTAAACTATAAAATTAAATACGTTTGCATATTTACCGACAGTAACCCGATAATACACATTGCTATTGTAACACAATACATTCGCTATTTCAAGTATTTTGTTGATTTTTTTTTAATTTTAACGGACTTTTAACACTTCCATTTTTTGCGCAAGGTTTCAGATTTTTTTCACTTTTATATTGTTTTTTTGCAAACAATTTATTATAATATACAGTAAATATTTTTGTAAGGCAAGTGATAAAACATGAACAGATTCAGAACCCCTTCGGGTGTTGCCGACATTTTCGGGCAGGACTGTGCTTTAAAGAGCAGTACCATCCGTGCAGTTTCGGATACATTCGAAAAATTCGGTTACAGTGAAATACAAACTCCCGCATTTGAATATTGGGAGGTTTTCGGCTCGGATTCCGGCATACCATCCGATGAGGCAATAAAATTTATTGACCAATCCGGTAAGCTTTTGGCACTGAGGCAGGATTTCACAACATCAATTTCCCGTGCCGTGGCCTCGCACATGGCAAACGAGCCCCTTCCCCTCAGACTTTGGTACTCCGGCAATGTTTACCGCAGCGGCGAAAGCTACAAAAACGCAAAAAAGAAGGAATTTACCCAGAGCGGTGTAGAAATTATCGGCGCAAACACACCCGAAGCCGATGCTGAGGTTATTGCCCTTACAATAAATGCTCTTTTAGCATCCGGGCTTGAAGATTTCACAATTGAACTGACTCACTCAGGCTTTCTTCAGGGCATAGCAGAACATTACAACCTGAACGAAGCTTCCGAGGACGAGCTTCGCGACCTTATTGACCGCAAGTTTGCTCCGGGAGTTAAAGAGTTCTGCATGCGGCACGGCATTGACAACAGCGGCACAGAATTGCTTACGCATATTCTCTTAGGATACGGCAACGGCGGAGATGTTTTAAAGAGTATGGATGCATTTAAGTTAAATCCCGTCAGCAAAAATGCTCTTTGCGAACTGGGCAAGGTGTATGAAATACTTAAGTCCTACTCTTTGGAACAGTACGTTACAATTGACCTTTCCCAGATAAGAAGTTTCAGATATTACACCGGTGTGATTTTCAGAGGATTCACAAGCGCATCCGCCTTCCCCATATGCGGTGGCGGACGTTACAACACATTGGGCAGAAGGTTTGATTTTGACGAGGCAGCAACAGGTGTTGCAATATGGATTGACCGCCTTACCGATGCTTTAAAGAGCACAAGAAGCACAAACTGCACTGTTGATGCCATAATTTTCACAAGCGAAGAAAATCGCTGTGAAGCATACAAGCTGGCTTCACAGTTGAGAAGCGAAGGTAAAAAGGTTATCTTGGATGTTTGCAGCCCGGACAAGGAAAACGCAAAAAAGTCATCCGCTGAAAGAAGCATCAGTAACGTTTATTTTATCTGATAGGAAGGAACCTTATTATGAAATATCTTACCATAGCACTTGCCAAAGGCAGGCTCAGTGAGCTTTCGGTTAAAATTCTGATGGAACTGGGCTATGACTGCGGAGAAATTTTGGAAAAAACCAGAAAGCTTATTTTTACAGACGAAAAGCACAAGCTTAAATTTATATTGGTTAAAGCAAGCGACGTTGCTACATATGTTGAATACGGTGCAGCCGACATAGGCATTGTGGGCAGCGACACAATACTTGAAGAAGGCAGAAACGTTTACGAAATGGTTGATTTGAAGTTTGGCAAATGCAAAATGTGCGTTTGCGGACCCCAAGAGTTAAAGGGCAAGTTCAAAACGATGACTCCACTTCGTGTTGCCAGCAAATATACAGCCATTGCAAAAAAGTATTTTGACGACAACGACATTACAATTGAACTTATAAAGCTTAACGGTTCGGTGGAGCTTGCTCCCCTTACGGGCTTGTCCGACGTTATTGTGGACATTGTTGAAACAGGCAAAACTCTTTTCGAGAATGGTCTGGACGTACTGGAAGAAGTAACTGACTTAAGCGCCCGTATTATAGTAAACCGCGTCAGCGCAAAAATGGAGAGAAACAGAGTGCAGGAAATAGTTATTGCCATGAAAGAGAAGGTAGACTGATATGATAGCCATAATCGATTACGGCGCCGGCAATTTAAAAAATGTAGCAAAAGCATTTGACTACCTGGGGGTGGAGAATACTGTAACTAGCGATGCAAGTGTTATACAGCAGGCAGATAAAATAGTCCTTCCCGGTGTTGGCGCATTTGGCGAAGGCATGGCAAATCTTCAGAGCCGCGGGCTTGATACCGTTTTAAAAGATGCCGCAAAAAAAGGTGTGCCTCTTTTAGGAATATGCCTTGGGATGCAGATGCTTTTTGAAAAAAGCGAAGAGTCTCCCGGAGTGGAAGGGTTAGGCATTTTAAAAGGCACTATCAGAAGACTGCCTAAAGTCGGGGATTTAAAAATTCCCCACATGGGTTGGAACGACCTTGAGTGTAACGGCAAGCTTTTTGAAGGGTTGGACAAACCCTTTGTATACTTTGTTCATTCCTATTACTTAGATGCTCTTGATAAATCTGTCGTTTCCGCCAGGACAACTTACGGCATTAAAATAGAGGTGGCAGTAGAGTCGGGTAATGTTTTCGGGCTACAGTTCCACCCGGAGAAATCAAGTGAATCAGGATTGAAAATGCTTTCAAACTTCGCCGCTTTATAGGAGGAGCTTTTATGTACGCAAAAAGAATAATTCCCTGTTTGGACGTTAAAGACGGCAGGGTTGTAAAAGGTGTAAATTTTGTAAATCTGGTGGATGCAGGTGACCCTGTGGAGGCGGCAATCGCCTACGACAAAAAGGGTGCGGATGAACTTGTATTTTTGGACATAACTGCCACAAGCGACAACCGTGACACTGTGGAGGACATGGTTAAAAGAGTTGCCGAAAACGTTTTTATTCCCTTCACTGTGGGCGGCGGAATCAAAACTGTGGAGGATTTCAGAAAGCTTCTTTTGGCAGGAGCAGACAAAATATCTGTAAATTCTTCTGCAATAAAACGCCCGGAGCTTATACGTGAAGCTGCCGAAAAATTCGGTAGCCAGTGCGTTGTGGTTGCTATCGACGCAAAGCGCAGTGAGGACAAATCCGGTTGGGATGTTTACGTTGCCGGAGGAAGAATAAACACAGGGCTTGATGCTTTAGAATGGGCAAAAAAGGCAGAAGAGCTTGGCGCAGGAGAAATACTTTTAACCAGCATGGACTGTGACGGAACTAAGGCAGGATACGACCTTGAGCTCACAAAAACAATCTCAGAAAATGTTTCTATCCCCGTTATTGCTTCAGGCGGCGCCGGCAGTATGGAGCATTTTTACCAAGCCTTTGAGGACGGTAAGGCAGATGCCGTTTTAGCTGCCAGTTTATTTCATTTTGGTGAAATACAAATCAAGGACTTAAAGAATTATCTTGCCGCAAAAGGTATAAGTGTAAGATAAAAAATCTTTACATTTCAGCATTTTCGTGCTACAATACAGACTGAAGAGTGTTGCACTTTTCAGTCTTTTGTTTTTAATTTTAAATTTATATACTCAGGAGGAAATTTACATGAACAGAATTTTTGTAAACGAACCCGAAAAGGATTTTTCTCTTCCTTGTGAAAAAGCAGCTATTGAAGCTGCCATTGCAAAAGCAGAAAGTGAACTTGACAAGGAATATCCTTTAGTTATCGGTGGAGAAAAAATTTTTACAGAAAAGAAAATTACATCTATCAACCCTTGTAAGAAGAGTGAAGTTATCGGCTATGCTTCTTCTGCATCAAAGGAACAGGCAGATCAAGCAATCCGCATAGCTTACGACACATACGAGGAATGGCGCCTTGTTCCCACAAAGGTTAAGGTTGACTACATCATGCGTCTTATCGGCATTCTCCAGAAGCGCCGTTATGAAATTGCAGCTTGGATGATTCTTGAAACAGGCAAGAACTTTGGCGAAGCGGACGGTGAAATTTGCGAAGCTATTGACTTTTTCAATGCTTATGCACAGGGCGCTGTTTATCTTGAAGAGCATCCCGTTCCCCTTGTTGATTCCAAGGTGGAAAATAACCGTGCCGAGTACCGTCCCATTGGTGTAGGTCTTGTTATCCCTCCGTGGAACTTCCCCTTCTCTATCATGGCAGGAATGGTAGTTAGTGCTGTTGTTACAGGCAACACAGTTTGCATCAAACCTGCAAGTGACTCCCCCATCACAACTTGCAAATTTGTTGACATGTGTATGGAAGCAGGTATTCCCGCAGGTGTTATAAACCTTATCCCCGGTAGCGGCAGTGAAATCGGTGACTTTGTCGTTGACCATCCTCTCACTCGCTTTATTAACTTTACAGGCAGTAAGGCAGTAGGTCTCAGAATTGCGGAGAGAGCCGCAAAGGTTAACGAAGGTCAGAAGTGGATTAAGAGAGTTATTGCTGAAATGGGCGGTAAGAACGCAATTGTTGTTGACTCTTCCGCTGATTTAAAGTGGGCTGCACAGCAGGCAGCTGCCGCAGCATTTACATTCCAGGGTCAGAAGTGTTCCGCTTGCTCCCGTGCGATAGTTCTTTCCGATGTTTACGACGAATTTATTCAGTACTTCAAAGAAGCTGCCGAAGCCTTTGACCAGGGTGCAGGCAAGGACAATGCTTCCATCTGTGCTGTTATCAACCAGGCATCTTACGACAAGATTGTTAAAATGATTGAAACGGGTAAAACAGAAGGCAGACTCATTACCGGTGGTACATACGACGATTCCGAAGGTTTCTACGTAAAGCCCACAATTATTGCAGACGTTGACCCCGCTACAAGCATTATTGCAAACCAGGAAATTTTCGGACCTGTTGTTGCAGTTATGAAGGTTGACACATTTGAAGATGCAATTGACCTTGCAAATGCTACCGAATACGGTCTTACAGGTTCCGTGTTCTCCCAGAGCCGTGAAAATATCGAATACGCAAAAGACAACTTCTTTGTAGGCAACCTTTACATTAACCGTAAGTGTACAGGTGCAGTTGTTTACAACCATCCCTTTGGCGGCTATAACATGAGCGGTACAACAGCAAAGACAGGTACGGTTGATTACCTCTATAACTTTGTACAGCTTAAGTCTATCTCCGAAAATATAGTATATTAAGGAAAAGCGGTTAAAAATGCGATAACCGCCTTTGATTACACAAAAAACACTCAACGAAATTTTTCGTTGAGTGTTTTTAATTGAATTTTAATTATTTAAATCTCAGGTTTAAAGCAAGGCATCAATTGAAGCTTAAATAAGTTCATTTTATGTAATCTGTCAATCCTAGCTTTTTTAGCTTCGTCTTCTATTACACCTTCGCGGATATACTTATCAAGCTCCGCATATGTAAAGCCCAGATTATCCTCATCAGTCTTACCGCAAAGCCCATCAATGGGAGTTTTTTCAACAAGGTCACCCGGGAGACCCAGCACATGGCCTATCGCCTTAACCTCCTGCACTGTCAGGTTAGAAAGCGGTGAAAAATCCCCTGCCGCATCACCGTAACGTGTGGAATAGCCAACCCAATCTTCGCTGAGATTACAAGTGTTAACAACTCTGCCGTTACAGCTCTGGCTGACAGCATATACAACACTCATTCTTATTCTGGGCGGAAGGTTTGTTCTGGACTGTGCATTTATTTCCAATTGAGGCGGCATAGCATTTAAAACACCTTCAACCGCATCCTTAATATTTACAACATATCTTTTTATACCTAAATGGTCGCACAATTTATGGGAACAATCAATGTCAAACTGGTCACCGCAGGGCATGAGAACTCCTATAACCCTGTCCTTACCTAAAGCTTCAACGCAAAGTGCTGCCGCAACGGAAGAATCCTTTCCTCCGGAAATGCCTAAAACAGCATTGCAGCCGGGGCCGTTTTCCTCAAAAAACTTTCTTATCCACTCAACGCAATCGTTTTTAACCTTTACCGCATCAAACATAAAATCAGCTCCTTTTTTCTCATTCTATCATATAGCCTTTCCGTTTTCAAGGCATAAATAAATTGACAAAAACCTACAAGTGTAATACAATTAATTTAATATTTATTTTGCATTTGGAGGAGATAATATGAACTTCTTGGAAGAACGCATTTTGAAGGACGGTATTGTTAAAGAAGGTAACGTACTTAAGGTTGACAGCTTTTTAAATCATCAAATGGATGTTCAGCTCCTTGATGAAATGGGCAAGGAATTTTACAACAGGTTTTCTGACCGAAGTATAACAAAAATACTCACTATCGAAGCAAGCGGTATTGCCATTGCCTGCTCTGTTGCAAGATGCTTTAATGTACCGGTTGTTTTTGCAAAGAAGTCTAAAAGTGTAAACATTGAAGGCGACATGTACATTGCCGAGGTTGAGTCCTTTACCCACAAGTGCAAAAATCAAGTTATAGTATCCAAAAGGTTTTTAAACGAAGGGGACAAGGTCTTAATCATTGACGACTTCCTTGCAAACGGTTGTGCCCTTCAAGGGCTTATTTCTATCACAGAGTCTGCCGGAGCTACCGTCGAAGGCATCGGTATTGCAGTTGAAAAAGGCTTCCAAGCAGGCGGTACATTTATTCGCAACCTTGGCTATAATCTTGAATCCCTTGCAATTGTGGACTCTATGGATGCCTCTACCGGTGCAATTAATTTTCGGACTCAGGGGAAATAATTCCACAAAAGATTATCCGGAAATACAAAAAAGCAAACCCTCGAATTTATAATACGAAGGTTTGCTTTTAATTTTGCAATTTTATGCCAACGGGCGACCGTAACTGTCACGAAAGCTACCGGTTAAAATAGCAACAAAATCAATAATTGTGCCTATCCACAACCAACCGAATGTACAAAGATGCACAACACCGCTGCCTACCTTACCAACATACATTCTATGAAGACCGGCAATGCCCAAAAAGCCCAATGCGCAAAGTATTAATGCTACCATTCTGCTCTTACGGCGGCCTACATAACCTACCCCTGCATTAACATTTGTATTAGTGTTAACATTTGTGCTCGTATTTGCATTTGTAATATTAATGGTCGGTTGACCGTTTGCGGACTTTGCGTCTTCAATAACGTTACCTATGTCACTCTTGCAATACATTTTACCCTTTACTTCAACCAGACAACCCTTGCAAAAGGGTTTACCGCAATATACGCACATTCCCTGTGCCTCAACTTCAGGATGATTACTACACTTCATTTTTCTCCCCACCTTTTCAAGTCATTTTGTACAATCTAACACCACAAACAATTATACGACATATATTGACATTTGTCAAGCAAAAAAGGAGACAGAAGTTTAATATTAATTGTATTTAATGGTGGTGATGTCCACCGCAGCCGTGTTCGCCGCAGGTGTGTCCATCGTGATGATACTCGTGATGCGAGCAGTTAGCTTCAGCATTAACGTCCAGGTTACCTGCAAGAAGGTTTCCAACGGCCTCGTCGCAGTCACCTGTTACACCGGCATAAATTTCAATGCCCACCATTTTAAGTGCGTTTACGGCACCGCCGCCAATTCCGCCACAAATAAGGGCATCTACACCTAAATGGAGAAGCATGCCTGCCAATGCGCCGTGGCCTGAGCCGTTTGTGTCAACAACTTCGCTTTTAATCACTTCACCGTTTTCAACATCATACACTTTAAATGCGCCTGTATGACCAAAGTGCTGGAAAATCTGTTCCTGCTCGTATGTTACTGCAATTTTCATTTATATTACTTCCTTTACTAAATATTTTGCTAATTCTTTATCCAATTCCCAGGCATCGGCACTATATGCCTTAATAAGCCTGTACTTCTTTCCTGTTTTCCTGAGCATAAGATAATATACACTCTCACCTACCGTGATATTGTAATACTCATTTTCTGATACAACCTGCTCATAGGCTCCGTACTTTTCGCTTTTAAATGTTATCATTTTCATGTCGCTCTTACCTGCACCGTAAAAGCTTGCAACAGGCATCTCAAGTACTGTCATACTATCGTCACGGATGCTTTCAATTTCCTTGTCAGCTTTTACTTTTGTAAAAATAACAAATACCATATACAAAGCCCAACCGCCCGCCATTAAAATTACAACTCCGGGCCAATTGCGCGCCATATAATCTGCACCATTGTTAACATAAGCATAAATGCCTAATCCAACAACAAAAACACTCCAGATTACAATAAGCAACGTGGCAATATTTTTACTGCCGTAATACCCTACTAACAAATCTGCCTTTAATAAATTGGAACTTAGAACCTGTCTGTCAGGATTTTTCTGCTTTTTATGCATGAGCTTCTTGCCCTTTTCATCGCTACGCAGAAAAGCTCCTGCAACTGCCAAAATAAAGCCTGCATATATAAAGATGTTGCCCTTATCGGCTTTATAGCACAGCAAACAAACAAAAGCCACCACAAGCAATACGGCACCGCATTTGCTTTTCAGCAAATGTTTTTTTATGCACGAAATTTCTTCGCTTTCCGTGTGGGAATATTTTTTACGAATTTCTTCATCATTCATACACTTATCTCCAAAAAAGTCAAAACCAGCCGGATTATCCCAACTGGTTTTCAGCTTTTATTTTTAGTCGTTTGCGCCGTAAACTGCAAGATATTCTCTTATACGGTTAATGCAATCGGGGTCACTCATTCTTTCGGGGTGACTTTCAAGATATTCGATAATTTCATAAACAGTTACAATTGAATATACAGGGAAACCGTGCTGCATTTCAATTTCCTTCATGGCGCTCATTTCGCCCTGACCCTTTTCCATACGATTAACCATAATCATAACAGCATTAATCTTTACACCTTCAAGGGTTTTCATAAGCTCAATACTTTCACGAATTGCTGTACCGGCTGTGATAACGTCTTCAACGATAACAACATTCTGACCTGCCTGAGGCTTGTAACCTACAAAGATACCGCCCTCACCATGGTCCTTAACTTCCTTACGGTTGAAGAAGAAAGGAAGGTCAATACCCTCTTTGGAAAGAGCGCTTGCTGCACTTACCGCAAGAGGAATACCTTTGTATGCAGGACCGTAAAGAACAACATTGTCAGCCTTAATGTTTTCCTTATAGCACTTTGCGTAATATTCGCCCAATTTGCAAATCTGGTCACCTGTTTTGATTTCGCCTGCATTGATGAAGTAAGGAAGCTTTCTACCGCTCTTTGCAATAAAATCGCCAAACTTCAGAACACCTGCATCCAATAAGAATTCTATAAACGAAACTTTGTAATCTGCTAACATTTCTTTATCCTCCTAAGCATTTTTTACCATTATATCACACTCAATCATGGTTTTCAATAACTTTATTTATGTCATGAGGAACAGATGCTGTAATTGCGATTGACTCACCTGTCATGGGCTGAACAAGCTCAAGTTTTCTGCAATGAAGCCTTGTTTTTTCGCCTTTTTGTGCCGACCCGTACAGCCAATCACCATAAATAGGGGTTCCGATGTATTGCATATGCACTCTTAGTTGGTGTGTTCTTCCCGTTACGGGTTCAAGTTTTACAATCGAAAGGTCTCCGCAGGCTTTTTCAAGGGTATAATATGTTATTGCACTTTTACCGTTAGCATCAACAATACGGCGGATACCGTCTCCGCGAGTTATGGGGGCATCTATCGTCCCATGCGGCGGATTTGGGCTTCCCTTTACCAATGCTATATACTCTTTTTTAATTT
This sequence comes from uncultured Oscillospiraceae bacterium, assembly GCA_964604615.1. Taxonomy (GTDB): domain Bacteria; phylum Bacillota; class Clostridia; order UMGS1883; family UMGS1883; genus RGIG1927. Next base: position 629 of record CAZRZU010000049.1, on the reverse strand, counting down.
CACCTTGCCTCATAGCTTCATTAAGTTTATGAGCCGAAAGATGATTTTTAGCAATCAGTACAACTCCGGAGGTGTCCTTGTCCAGTCTTGTTATAACACGGAATGCAGCATTTTTCAGATAGTGCACCACACCATTTGCAAGGGTTTGGGAATAGTGCTCCTTTGAAGGGTGAGTCATCATACCTCGGGGTTTATTAACTGCCAGAATGTCGTCATCCTCGTAGAGTATATTAAGAGGGATATTCTCAGGTGTAATATTCACCGCCGCGCCTTCAGGCATCACAATAACAACCTCGTCCCCCTGGTGAACGATGCAATTTAGGCGAGCTTTCTCACCATTTATCCAAATGCCGTTAGTTTGTTTCAGCTTTTTAATAATATTTGCCGAAAAACCCAGATTTCCCGATAATATATATTCAATTTTTCTATTATTCATAGATTTATCTGCTTTTATTATTTTTTGCATAATTTCACCGTGTTATGAAATAATATATAAGTGATTATAGCACAAAAATGTTGCAAACACAAATTTTTAGTTTTTTTCAAAAAAATACTTGACAATTCATCCCTCAACGGTTATAATGACAGGGTAGCAAATGAATATTCCTCTATAGCTCAGTCGGTAGAGC
>CAZRZU010000048.1:0-12561 GCA_964604615.1 uncultured Oscillospiraceae bacterium | reverse complement strand
GTGTTATTCTGTTTTCCACTTGATATAGTATATACTATAAATGTGAAAATGTCAACAACTTTGTTTAAAAAATTGCAAAAACATGTTAACTCAAAGGATAGGGATTTTTTTCATCTGTTAAGCCTGCTAGATAGTCCATGCTGGTATTAAGTGCAAGAGCAATACGTTTGCATTGTTCAAATGTATAATATCGCTTTCCGTTTTCCAGCTTGGAATAGTCACTTTGGTCTATGCCTGTAAGATGTTGCATTTTAACTTGTGTAAAACCTCGCTCTTTGCGAAGTTGTTTTAATCTTTCTCCTAAATTCATACTAATCACCTAATATAATTATGGCAAAATGACCTATTGAAAATAGGGTGAAATTGACCTATAATAATATTAGGAGGTGAAATTTTATGGAACTGGATATGGGCAAGCGAATTATATTAAAGGTTATTACCAACAACCCAGAAGTGTTAAAGATAGATGCTGCCGAAATTGAAAGGTTGTTTGCTCAGGAGTGCTATAATAAGCTTGAAAGAATAAGAGATTTGCTCCATGATATCAACCTGGAGGAAAGACAGTGTCTTAATGCAATTTATAAAGTTTTGTTTGAATAAAATTGAAGCATGAAAGACTTATTTATGCACATACTACACTTGAGGTGATATGATGCCCAAGAAAGGTATGAAAAGACCAAACGTTACCCATACAAAGCCTAAAAACGATGTACCGCCGGTTCAGGAAATACAAGGCAAGGCAAAAAGCGGAAAAACAAAAGCAAACCCCTTGATGGAAACGAGTGAAGAGTTAACGGGTGAAGTTTTTCATGGGGGAAGTCATAAAAACGAAAGAGAAGTTTTTGACACGGACCTTGCATGGGATAACCTTGAAAATAATCTGCCGGAGGCAGATGTGAGAGATTTATAAAAATAGCAGTCGGGATAAGGAGTCCCGACTGTTTTTGTGCGTAAATTGCAAATTTTTTTGACAAATTCTTTGAGGTGTGCTATAATATTCGCAATTAGTTTTATACTTTGGAGGTTTTATTATGGCAAGAAAAGGTAACCTGATGAGCGTAAGAGACGATATTAAAGTTCTCGACGCAACTATCCGCGACGGCGGTTTGTGCAATAATTTTGAATTTACTGACGAATTTGTTCGTGAGCTTTATAAGGCAAATATAAAAGCCGGTGTTGACTATATGGAGTTTGGCTATAAGGCTAGTAAAATAATGTTCAACGAGGCTGATTTTGGTAAGTGGAAGTTCTGTAATGAAGAGGACTTGCGCGCAATTGTTGGAGAAAACAATTCCGACATGAAGATTGCAGTTATGGCTGACGTTGGAAGATGTGATTTCAAGACCGACTTTTTGCCTAAGAGCGAAAGTGTTATTGACATGGTGAGAGTTGCTTGCTACATACACCAGATTCCCGCTGCTATCGAGATGATTGAATACTTCCATGAATTGGGCTACGAAACAACATGTAACATTATGGCTATTTCACAGGCGCAGACAGAACAGGTTATTCAGGCACTTGAAACACTTAACGAAAGCCATGTAGATGTTATTTACCTGGTTGACAGCTTCGGTTCTCTTTATCCTGAAAATGCAGGTGAACTTGCAAAGATTTATTACGAAATTGCTGAAAAAGCAGGCAAAAAGGTTGGTTTCCATGCTCATAACAACCAGAACCTGGCTTTTGCGAACACTATCGAAACTCTTTCCTACGGTTTTTCCTATCTTGACGTAACAGTTCAGGGCATGGGCAGAGGTGCAGGCAACTGTGCAAGTGAGCTTCTCATAGGCTTTTTGAAGAACCCAAAGTATAATCTTTACCATATCCTTGTATTTATTGAAAAGTACATGAGCACTCTTCGTGAGTCCGGGGTTAAGTGGGGGTATGACCTTTCTTATATGTTTACAGGTTTACTCAACCGCCATCCCAGAGAAGCAATTGCTTTTTCAAGCGAAAACAGAAGCGACTATTCAGAATTTTATAAGGAACTTTTGAACGAATAATTTAAAATCCCGCTGATTTTCAGCGGGATTTTAAATATTCAGTTAATTGGGGATAAAGTCTTTCGGCAGTTTTGTAGCCTTCGTCATAAATGGATTTAAGCTTTTCCGAATCAGAATCTGTTCTGCCCCATTCAGATGTGTCTGACGGTGCAATCCAGAATATTTTACCATCCTTCTCAAGCTCTTTCATGTGCTCGCGGGATTGATTGTAAAGTTCTGCCCGATTTTCAAGAAGATTTGCCAGCTTTTTATATTTTTTGTATACACGTGCAGACAGTGCGGCTCCCTTATCCTTGGATTTTACATAGCTTTTTTCCCGGGTCGTTATTACTATAACTTTGTCGCATCCTTCTGCAATTGCTTTGTTAACAGGAACTGCTTCGGCAATGCCGCCGTCCAGATATTTTTTGCCGTTAATTTCCACAGGTTGAAACAGAATGGGTAAAGCACAGGTTGCTATAATTACCTTCCAGGACGGATCGTTGGGAACAGGGAGAAATTCAATCTCTCCGGTTTCAATATTTGTTACCCCTGCAACACCCTTAGTTGCATTTTCATATGCCTTGTGGTCAAAGGGAATATACTCATTGGGAACTGTACCAAAGGCAAAGTCAAGGTTGTAGTAGCTTTTCATCTTAGGGTTTAAAAGATGCTTTACACCCATGTAGCGAGGGTCAGAGAAATATTTGCTTATTTCATAAGCTCTGCCTTTTTGCCCGGAAAGGTAGCTCATGCCGTTGGAGATGCCTGCCGATACACCAACAACATAGTCTGCTTTGATGTTGTTGTCTAAGAAAAAATCCATAACACCGGAAGAAAATAAGGCGCGGCTCGCTCCGCCTTCCAATACTAAACCTAATTTCATATAAATCACCTGAATATTATTTTAAACTTAAAACAAAAAAATATCAAGTAAATTAAATGTGAATAAATATATTGACAAACGGAAATTTTATGGTATTATATAAGAGGAAGTTAGTTATGGCTAACTTTATATTTTGATAATAAGTTAGTCTAAACTAACTGAATGAGGGCAGGTTAAAATGAGCATAGTTATTATAGGCGGACACGACAGAATGCATTGTAAGTATAAAGAAATCTGCAAAAAGTATGGGCATAAATGTAAGGTGTTTACTCAGTGCCCGGCAAATCTGAGGTCGCAGATGGGAAGTCCCGATATGGTTGTAATTTTTACGGGTGCGGTTGCTCACAAGATGGTAAACATTGCAACCGAACAGGCTGCGAAAAGCGGTGCAGTAATAAAGCATTGTCATTCTTCAAGTGCGTGTGCGTTGGATGAAGTATTGGCTTTGAGCTAAAAGGGAGAAAACATTATGGAAAATATTATAGCTTATCACTGTGCTCCTGCGTTGGCAGGGATAAAGCCTTCAAATATTGTTACCTGCTATAAAAATAAGATTAAAAATATTAAAGAGCAGATAGAAAAGTTAAACAAAGAACTGAATGCCAAAGACATATACCTTGAAGTGCTGTGTGAGTGTGAAAACAGAGTTCTGCTGATGGTATATCGAAAGAAAAAGCTTAAAAGTGTTATTGAAAATGAAGGCGTAAGAGAATTTTTGGTTTCCTGCGGTTATCCGAAGGCGGGAGACTTAAATTCATATATTGAGCATTTGAAGCATAATCTTGAAACCGAAGGGATAAGTCATGAAATAGGTGCTTTTTTAGGGTATCCGTTGCACGATATTTACGGATTCATGGCTCACAAGGATTGTCTTTTTTGCGGAGAATGGAAGGTTTATGAAAACGCGGAAGAGGCACGGAAAACATTTACGCGTTTTGACAAATGCCGCAAGGCGGTTTGCAAGCATATTGCAGGGGGAAAAACCCTTGCACAGGTATTCTGTTAACATTATAAATGTTATATAAAATTTAAAGGAGGTTTTACAAATGAGTAAAACAGTAATTATTTATTGGAGCGGCACAGGTAATACTGAGGCCATGGCAAATGCAATTTTGGAGGGTGCAGCAGGCGCTGATATTTTTAATGTGGCGGAGATTTCGGCAACAGATGCAGCAGAGTATGATAATCTTATTCTGGGTTGTCCCGCAATGGGAGCAGAGGTTCTTGAAGAGGCTGAATTTGAACCTTTCTTTACCGAACTGGAAGAGAAAATCTCAGGTAAAATGGTAGCTCTCTTTGGCTCTTACGGCTGGGGTGACGGAGAGTGGATGCGCAACTGGGAGGAAAGAGTGTCTTTAAGCGGAGCAAGCCTTTTTGCTGAGGGCCTCATGATTAGCGAAACTCCTGATGATGATGGACTTGAAAAATGCCGTGAACTGGGCAGAAAAATGACCGCATAATAAAATACTGTTAATAATTTGTTTACTATTTTTCTCAAGAAAGTGATTGACATTTTTTGAAAGAATGAATATAATTGAACCATAAAAGGGAGTAGCCGACATTTGGTTATGTATCCGTAGCGTCAGTACGAGGAAAACCTCCGCTTAGGGTTTAAATGGCGAGACTTTTGCACAAAATTATTTTGCGCAAAGGGCTCGCCTTTTTGCGTATAAAGGAGGTTTTTTATGAAACAAATCCGGCAGAGGACAAAAGCTGAGCTTTTATGTGAGCTTGAGAGAGGCAAAAGAAAAGTGTTTTGAGAATTTTGCTCGAACAGTTTGCCGACTTTCTTGGTACTGTATTAATTGGTTTGGCTGGCTTTTTGAATATAAGTCTTTATTACAAAATTTTCTGAGGAGGTAAATATCATGAGATATTACTGTGAAAACAAAGAAGAGGTTTTGCGGGAGCTTGGTTCGTCGGAAAACGGGCTACACTCGACAGAAGCACAAAGCCGTCTTGAAAAGAATGGCAAAAACAAATTGGAGGCCGCAAAGGGGAAATCCCTTATCCGCAGGTTCTTTGAGCAGCTTGCCGACCCAATGATTATTATCCTGTTGGTCGCTGCGGCTATCAGCGGTATTCTTGCCGTTGTTGAAAACGACAGCTTTGCCGATGTTATAATCATTCTTGCTGTCGTTTTGATAAATGCTATACTCGGTGTCTATCAGGAAAGCAAGGCAGAAAAAGCTATTGAAGCCTTGCAGGAGATGTCCGCCGCAACCTCAAAGGTGTTGCGTGACGGTAAAGTGCAGGTCATCCACAGCGAAGATCTTGTTGTTGGCGATATCATTTTACTTGAAGCAGGCGATGCGGTTCCCGCAGACGCAAGAATCCTTGAAAGTGCCAGCTTGAAGGTGGAAGAAGCCGCACTCACGGGTGAGTCCGTTCCCGTCACAAAGTTCATTGATATAATCAATCTGAAAGACGGAGAGAAGGATGTTCCCCTTGGTGACCGTAAAAATATGCTCTATATGGGCGGTACGGTTGTTTACGGCAGAGGTACGGCGGTCGTTACCGCTATCGGTATGGATACGGAAATGGGCAAGATAGCCGATGCTCTGCAGCAGGCTGAAGACGGTGAAACTCCGCTTCAGATCAAGCTCAATCAGCTTTCAAAGATACTGACTTGGCTTGTTCTCGGCATCTGTGTTATCGTTTTCGGTGTTCAGATTGTCAAGGCAGGCAGCATTGACTTTACGGTGATGCTGGATTCCTTTATGGTCGCTGTTTCTCTTGCGGTTGCGGCGATCCCCGAAGGACTTGCCGCCGTCGTTACCGTTGTTCTTTCCATCGGTGTTACCAATATGTCCAAGCGTAACGCGATTATCCGCCGCCTGACCGCAGTAGAAACACTCGGCTGTGCACAGATCATCTGTTCGGACAAAACCGGTACTCTGACGCAGAATAAAATGACTGTTGTGAATCACTTCGGTGAGAACGAAAAACGACTTGCCTCTGCAATGGCACTATGCAACGATGCTGAAATAGATGCAGACGGAAGTGTTACAGGCGAACCTACCGAGGCGGCGCTTGTTGCTTGGGCTCATAAGCTGGGTCTTGAGAAGACCGCACTTAAAGCGGAGCTTGTACGCTGTGGCGAAGCTCCCTTTGATTCCGGCAGAAAAATGATGTCTACCGTTCACAAGGACGGAGACAGATACATTCAGTACACCAAGGGTGCTCCCGATGTTGTCATCGGCAAATGTACCCATTATCTGAAGAATGGGCAAGCTGTTCCGATAACCGAGGAATATATCAAAGAGATACTTACGGCAAATAAGGCAATGGCAGACAAGGCTCTGCGTGTTCTTGCCTGTGCCGAAAGAGTCTGGAATACGATTCCTGATCGGTATGATGCGGAACATCTGGAAGAAAGCCTTTGCTTTGTCGGTCTTTCCGGTATGATAGACCCTGTCCGTCCCGAAGTTAAGGATGCTATCGTGGAATGCAGAGAAGCGGGCATCCGTCCTATCATGATAACAGGCGACCATATCGACACCGCTGTTGCTATTGCGAAAGAACTCGGCATTATTGATGATGAAACCTGTGCTATCACCGGCTCACAGCTGAATGATATGAGCGATGAGGAATTTGAACAGAAATTCCAAAGCATTAGTGTGTATGCTCGTGTTCAGCCCGAACACAAGACTCGTATCGTCAATGCATGGAGAAAAGCAGGCTATGTTACTGCTATGACCGGTGACGGTGTTAATGATGCACCTTCCATTAAATCGGCGGATATCGGTGTCGGTATGGGTATCACAGGAACCGACGTTACCAAGAATGTTGCCGATATGGTTCTGGCAGACGATAACTTTGCCACTATTGTCGGTGCGGTTGAAGAAGGACGCCGTATTTACGACAACATCCGAAAAGCAATACAGTTCTTACTGGGCTCTAACATGAGCGAGGTTCTGAGTATTTTCATGGCAACACTGATGGGATTTACTATCCTCAAGCCCGTACACCTTTTGTGGATCAACCTTGTAACTGACTGTTTCCCGGCACTGGCGCTGGGTATGGAAAAGGCTGAGCCAAACATCATGAAGCGTAAGCCGCGTGATGCCAAGGCAGGTATTTTTGCCGGCGGTATGGGAATTGATGTAGTTTATCAGGGCGCTTTGGTTACCGTACTGGTGCTGCTTTCCTACTTCATCGGTCATTTTATGGAGACCGGAAACTGGGCAATTACAAACAGTGCTCACGGTACTACCATGGCTTTCCTGACAATGTCTATGGCAGAAATCTTCCATAGCTTTAATATGCGTTCTCAGAGACAGAGCATTTTTAAACTCGGTTCTCAGAACAAAGTGCTCCTTATGGCAGCACTCGGCTCTCTTGTTGCAACCACACTTGTTTGTGAAGTTCCGTTCCTTGCAGCTGCCTTTGAGTTCACAAGTGTCGAGCCTATCGAATATCTTGTCGCAATTGCTCTCGGTGCTTGCGTCGTTCCGATTGTTGAAATTGTAAAACTGATCCAAAGAAAAGTATCGAAAAACTGATTATCCGAATATATAACAGCAAAGGCTCCCTGTTTTTTCGGGGAGCCTTTCAGCATGCAGCTTTGTCAATGATTTTTCAAAGAAAAAAGTACCGATTTCAGCGGTCAACTGTATACGTTCTGTCTTCTCCTCTGTCTACCTTAGCTTGGGCTATTACCAAGAATTGTCGGAGACACTTTGTTCTCAGGAGAATTGATTATCCGAGTCGAATATTGCTGATGTGTAGTTTATAAACGACAAAATCAAATTTGCCATTTCGCGGGGAGATTTTTGTATATCTTCCATGAGCCATTGCCGCAGCATGAAATACCCACCACCTGCAACACAGGTGGTGATAAGCTTGAGTTCAACCTCGTCAAAACTTCCGAGACTATCAAGAGCATTTTCCTTTTTAATGAAGCTACGGAACAATCTGTTTGTGAGAACAATGAGGTCTTCCTCGGAATTATTCCGTATGAAGATTTTTATAAGTTCACAATTATCATACAGATATGTGCAGAGTGCAGTCAGATTTTCGGCTGCATCATTTTGTGGAGAGGAGTAGAAAGCAGAATGTATATTTTCTGTAAAATCCACTTCCATTTCCAAAAGAACATCACGGGGAATGTTATAATGCCTGTAAAAGGTGGCACGGTTTATTCCCGATTCGTTGCATAATTCGGTTACACTTATTTTATCAAGAGCTTTTTTCTCCAAAAGGTGGAGCAATGCTTCATGAAGAAGCCGTTTTGTCAAAGCAATTCGTTGATTTCCTCTCATAATAACACACCTTGTGAAAATTTTTTGTAAACAACAATACAAATTAAATCAAACTGTTGCATTTACATCAAATAGAACAGAGCTGTTTGTTGTAAATGCAACAAGTGTTGCGATATAATAATCTTAACATCAGAGAGCTCTGTTGTCAACAGCAGGAAGTTTTTTGAAATTTTGAAAGTGAGGGACAGTTTATGACCGGTTTAAAAGGAAATATTAACGGAGTTATTATATGCTTGTTTGAAATTTTGGTGGGGATTTTACTGCTTATTAACCCTGTGGCATTTACAACAGGTATAATTACCGTAGCAGGTATCATATTACTTATTGTTGGTGTAATAAGTATTTTTAAGTATTTTAAAAGCGATGCTAAATTAGCGGCATTGGGTCAATACCTGGCAAAGGGTCTTATGGCTTTGCTTGCAGGTTTGTTCTGCATTTTTAATTCCGGATGGTTTATTGCAACATTCCCCGTTCTGACAATCATCTACGGCGCTTTGGTTTTAGTTGAGGGACTTGTAAAAACTCAGCTTGTAGTGGACAAGATAAGAATGAAGAAGAAAAAATGGGGCTTTGCACTTGTAAGTGCGGTACTTTCCGTAGTGTGTGCATACATAATACTCGATAACCCGTTTGCGTCTGTTGCCGCTCTGTGGATGTTTACAGGTATTGTACTTATTGCAGAGGCAATTATAGATATTGTTACAATGATTATAAGCGGCAGCAAAATACAAGGGTAACATATTGTAATGTAGGGAGATAAATAAAATGGAGCTCACGACTGAAAAAATAAAAAAATTAAGCAAATGGATAATAGGCATTGTTGCTGTTTGTATATTGATATTCCTGGGGGTACAGAATATTAATGTTGTGGCAGATGCCGTAAGTTGGTGTGTGTCGCTGATAAGTCCGCTCATTCTGGGATTTGCGTTTGCGGTGGTTTTGAACGTGCCCATGAGCTTTTTTGAAGCCCATATCGGTAAAAAGAAAAGTAATAAAGCTTTAAGTAAAATCCGCAGACCTCTTTGTTTTATTCTTGCTCTGGCTCTGATAATCGGAGTTTTAGTGGGCATTATATGGCTTGTAATACCTGAATTGGCAGGAGCGGTTAAGCTTATTGTGCAAAGCGTTATTGACCTTGTTAACAAGCTCAATGCCATGAACGAAGAAGAACTCTCCCGTTTACCTTTGGGAAATGTTCTTTTGAGTGTGGATTGGAATAAGCTGGTTGTAACCTTGCAGATGTGGATAAAAAATCAGGGCGGTGTAATCATGAATACCGCAATTACAACTGTCACATCTCTTGTGGGCTCTGTTTTTGATTTCTTTGTGGCATTTGTTTTTTCTGTTTATCTTTTATTTAACAAGGAAACACTTAAAAAGCAGGCAAAGAGATTGGTTCGTGCATGGCTTCACAACAACTTCGGAGAATGGTTGATTCATGCTTCCTCGGTTGTGAGCAAAAACTTTAAGAGCTTTATTTCGGGACAGTCTCTTGAGGCTGTGATTTTAGGCTTACTTTGTATGGTGGGAATGTTAATCCTGCGTATACCATATGCACCCATGGTTGGCGCATTGGTTGGTGTGACGGCACTTATTCCCGTGGTTGGTGCATTTATCGGAACTATTGTGGGCGCATTTATGATACTGACCGTGAATCCTGTAAAGGCTGTTGTTTTTGTTGTGTATTTGCTTATATTGCAGCAAATAGAAGGCAATCTCATTTATCCTAAGGTAATGGGAAGCAGAGTTAATTTGCCCGGAATGTGGATACTTGCATCTGTAACGGTAGGCGGCGGAATAGGCGGACCTATGGGCATGCTGTTAAGTGTTCCCATAGCATCAAGTGCATATATGCTTATAAAGGAAGCCACGGTTAAGCGTGAGAGGGCACTTGCACAAATTGAAAAAGGAGAAGAGTGAAATGGCAAAGCATATTAAATTAGATACGGAAAATTTGAAAAAAATTCGCCAAGTGGATAAAAGGCTTGTGTCCTATAACATAGAAATGACCGAGGTAACAGGGGGCACTTTCTGGAAAGCTTATACCCCCGGACAGATTGCAGGAACAGAAGATTTTTACTTTTCGGGAGAGCTTACCGATTTTACTACAATGGCAGATTTAATGCAGTATTATCCGCCGATTGATTTATACAATGAAAAATTACGTTACATGGCAAAAAAACTTGGTCCTGCATGGATTCGTGTTTCAGGCTCATGGGCAACTAAGACGTACTACGATTTTGAAGGAACCACCAACGGAAAAGCTCCCGAAGGATACCAAAGTGTTCTTACCAAAGAACAATGGACTGGTGTGCTGGATTTTGTGAAGGCTGTTGACGGAAAATTGCTTATTTCTGTCAGCAACTGCATCGGAGACCACCCGGGCGGCGGAGCGCTGGATCTGACCCAGACAAAGAAAATATTTGATTTCAGCCATGAATACGGAGTGGATATTGATGCCGCAGAATTTATGAACGAACCAAATATGCTGGAAATGTCAGGTGCGCCTAAAGGGTATACGGCAGAAGATTATGCAAGAGACCAGGATATATTCAATGCATGGGTAAAAGAAAATTACCCCGATTGCCTTATAGCAGGTCCCTGTTCTCTCGGTGACGGCGCTATGGGTCAGACAGACGCAAACATGGGAGCAGGCATCGGTGCATTAATGAAAATATGTACAACTGATGACCTTATGCGCGGAACAAAGGTTCCCCTGGATATATTCAGCTATCACTATTATAACGGAATTTCCGAACGTCTTGCCTCAATGCTGCCGGAGGGACATTGGTCGGGTGATGAAGCTCATACAGATGCATATTTGTCGGTGGCTGTATCTAATGCCGAGGTTTATGCCCGCTTCAGAGATAAATATGCTCCCGGTGCACCCATGTGGGTTACTGAATCCGGCGATGCAGGCGGTGGCGGAGACACATGGGCTTCCACATATCTTGATGTTTTAAGAACCCTTAATGAGTTGGGCAGTTTTGCTGCAATAACAGATGGTGTAATATTCCATAACACTCTGGCATCTTCTGATTACGGCTTTTTAAAGCATACCACATTTGAACCGAGACCAAACTATTTTGCGGTGCTTCTGTGGAACAATCTTATGGGTCATGATGTTTACGATTGCAACAACCCCAACACAGAGGGCGCCCACGTTTACTGCCATTCACGCAGAGACGGTAAAGACGGCTATGTATATCTTGTTATAAATAACTCTATGACAGAGACCACAAGCGTGGAAATCCCAAGAGAAGCGGATATATACTCTTTGACGGGAGGGGGCAATATCCGTTCCACGGTTATGTATCTGAACGGTGATGCTCTGACGGTTGACCCTGATAGAGTGACTCTTCCAGAACTGACCCCGGTAAAACATGCAGCGGGAATAGTTGAACTGGAACCGGGAAGCTGTACATTCATTGTTATGTAACAAAAGAGGCTGTAAAAAAACTATTGTTTTTTTACAGCCTCTTTTGTTCTTTTATTCGCCTAAAATTTTAACTTCCTGGAGCTGTGCGGGATATGTGTTTGTTTCGCTGTTTCTGGGTTTTGCATTAACAACAGTAAGTCTTACATATCTGCCATAGCCCGAAATATTATCAACTGTAAAGCCGTAGTCCGTATAACCCTCAAGCTTGTCAAGAACTGTTACGTAGTTTTCGCCGTCAACACTTGCTTCCAGCTTGTAGTTGTAGTAAGGCTCGCTGCCGTTCCAGATAAGCCATGAAATCTGGAGCTGACTAAGCTTTGAAACCTTGCCCAAATCTGCCTCCCATGTGTAGGGCCATACGTTTTCACTCTTATACCAGCTTGTGCGGTAATGACCGTCGTTTGCAGCATTGCCTACGGCAAAACCTTCTGTGTCTTCAGTCTTTACAGCTACCTTTTGAGAAAGAATTCTTCCTGTCTGCACAGGAACAAGAACATCGTTTTCCCAGTTGTATAAAAGAGCATCAAAGAAATCATAGAATGCGTAGCCGTTTGAAACGGAAACGGGGTAACGGCGGTTGGTTGTCTGCTTTGTGGTAGCGTCCTGCCAACCGAACATCCAGCGGTAAGTTGCCATAATGTGGTTGTTGCCGCCTTCTTTAAGTGTGAACATTGTACCTGACTGAGAAGAGAATGTGCTTGTGTTACCAACATACTTCAATTCACTCCAGGGACCGCCCATGTCTGTTGCTGTAGCAAACATACCCTGTGTGGGGTACCAGCCTGCTGTACCGGAGGAGAAGAGGTAATATGTTCCGTCTTTCTTAAGAACGGAGGGAAGCTCTCTCCACTTGTACATGCTTACAAAGCAAAGTCTGCCTTCAATTGCTGACCAGTCTTCGTTAAGCTTGTAGATACCAAGGTTTGCGTTGTTGTTTGCCGCTGCGATAATGTAACCTGAGGAATCATCATCAACGAATACGTTAAGGTC
>CAZRZU010000047.1:0-12830 GCA_964604615.1 uncultured Oscillospiraceae bacterium | reverse complement strand
AAAGGGTAAAAAGGTTAAGGAAAACCTTCGTGTTATTGTTATTCCCGCAACTCCCAAGATTTATAAAGAAGCGCTGAACGAGGGGCTTCTCGGCATATTTATGGATGCAGGCTGTATTGTATCTCCTCCCACTTGCGGTCCCTGCCTTGGCGGTCATATGGGTATTTTGGCAGACGGTGAAAGAGCAATTGCAACAACAAACCGTAATTTTGTAGGCAGAATGGGTCACGTTGACAGTGAAGTTTATCTTGCGTCACCCCTTGTTGCCGCAACAAGCGCATTGACAGGCTACATCACAGCACCCAAGAACTGATAGGAGGAACAACAATGAACGTAAAAGGAAATGTTTTTAAATATGGCGACAACGTTGATACAGATGTTATAATTCCCGCAAGATACCTTAACACAAGTGTAGAAAAAGAGCTTGCAGCTCACTGCATGGAGGATATAGATAAAACCTTTATTTCGAGAGTAAGTAAGGGCGATATTATGATAGGTGGCTGGAACTTTGGTTGCGGCTCCTCCCGTGAGCATGCTCCCATTGCAATTAAGGCAAGCGGTATTGACCTTATTATTGCAAAAAGCTTTGCACGCATTTTTTACCGCAACTCCATTAACATAGGTCTTCCCATTTTAGAAAGCGAGGAATGTGTTAACGAGGCCGAAGAAGGCGACGTTATTGAGGCTGACCTTTCAAAGGGTATAATAAAGAATGTTACAAAGGGCAAGGAATATGCAACTACCCCCTTCCCTGAATTTATTCAGGAAATTATAAATTGCGGCGGCTTGGTAGGCTACGCACAGGAGAAACTGTAATAGAAAGAAGAGATTAAAATGATTAAAAATATAGCAGTAATTCCCGGTGACGGTATAGGTCCCGAGGTTACAAATGAAGCAATAAAGGTTCTTAACAAGGTGGCTGAAAAGTTTGGTCACGAATTTAAGTATGAATATTTACTGGCAGGCGGCTGCTCCATTGATGAATACGGCAAGCCCCTCACAGAAGAAACATTGGCAACGGCAAAGAAGTCTGACAGTGTTCTTCTTGGCGCTGTTGGCGGACCCAAGTGGGAAAACATTCCTAATATCCGTCCCGAACAGGCGCTTTTGGGTCTTCGCGGAGGCTTGAATCTGTATGCAAACCTTCGTCCTGCCGTAATGTACAAGGAACTTGCGGACGCATCTCCTTTAAAGAGCGAAATTATCGGTGACGGTATTGACATTGTGATTGTGCGTGAACTTACAGGCGGTATTTACTTTGGCGAAAGCGGCAGAAGTGAAGACGGAAACAGTGCATACGATACAGAAAGCTACTCCAAGGCAGAAGTTGAAAGACTTCTTATCCATGCTTTTGAAATTGCAATGAAGAGAAATAAGCATGTCACTGTTGTTGACAAGGCTAATGTACTTGAATCTTCCAGACTCTGGAGAGAGGTTACACGTGATGTAGCTCCCAATTACCCCGAGGTAGAGGTTGACTATCTTTATGTTGACAACGCTTCCATGCAGCTTGTGAGAAATCCCGGACAGTTTGACGTTATTGCAACAAGCAACATCTTCGGCGATATCTTATCCGACGAAGCAAGCCAGATTACAGGTTCTATCGGCATGCTTCCCTCTGCATCTCTGGGCGAAGGCACTTTTGGCATGTATGAACCTGTTCACGGTTCCGCACCCGACATTGCAGGACAGAACAAGGCTAACCCTCTTGCAACAATCCTCTCTGCGGCAATGATGCTCCGTTACTCCTTTAACATGCAGGAAGAAGCAGACATGATTGAAAATGCTGTAAGTAAGGTTCTTGAGGAAGGTATCAGAACATGTGATATTGCAGGTGGAATGGAATTTGTCGGCTGTAAAGAAATGGGCGATGCCGTTGTTGAAAGATTATGATGAAAAACTTCTATCCGGATTTACACGTTGAAAATATAAGCTCAATCACTGCCTCCATGCTCACTAAAATGGGTATGGAGGCTGTGGTGCTTGATATAGACAACACTCTTGTTCCTCATGATGACCCAAATCCCACAAAAGAAGTTCTTGCTTTTTTGTCGGACATGATGGAAAACAAGATTAAGGTATGCGTTGTTTCAAATAACAATAATGACCGTGTGTCTGCCTTTGCAAAGCGCATCGGCATTGAATATTTTGTTTCGGATGCTCTTAAGCCTCGTGCCTACGGATATTTGAAAGCATCTGAAAAGATGGGTGTTGCACCGGAGAAAACGGCTGCAATAGGAGACCAGATTTTTACAGATGTCTGGGGCGGTAACCGTGCGGGCTGTTTTACCGTTCTTGTTGACCCCATAAATTTGAAAAGCGAACCTTTTTACATAAAAATAAAACGTGTTTTGGAAAAACCTTTCGTGAGGTGAAATTAAATGAACGTAACAGGCAAAACAATACAATTAGGTGTCATAGGTAACCCCGTTGAGCACTCTATATCCCCACAGCTGCACAATACAATGTGCGAAAAAATGGCTCTTGACTATGTGTATTCTGCATTCCGTGTGAGAGAAGGGGAGGTTGGCAAGGCGCTGGACGGTATGAGAGCCTTGAATATACGGGGCTTTAACGTCACGATACCCCATAAGCAGACAGCTTTTTCTCTTTGTGACGAGGTTGACCCCTTTGCCAAAAAAATGGGCGCATGCAACAGTGTTGTTAACAACAAGGGCATCTTGAAGGGCTACAATACAGACGGTCCCGGGTTTGTCCGCGCTCTTAGCTACAAGGGTGTGGAGGTTTCGGGCAAGTCTGTTGCTGTTTTGGGTGCAGGCGGTGCGGCGGCAGGTGTAGCCATGGCACTGGCAGATGCCGGTGCAAAGACAATAAGCATTGTGAACAGAACCTATGAAAAAGCAGAAATTCTGGCAAAGAAAATTAACCGTTATCATCCTGAGGTTGCCGTGGCATGCAACGGATATACGGGTGTAGATATTCTGGTAAACACCACCAGTGTGGGAATGAATTCCGAGCAGTGCCCTGTTGACAGTATGGACGGACTTAACGAAAACGCAGTTGTATGTGATATTGTCTATTGCCCCAGGGAAACAGCTCTTTTAAAAATGGCAAAGACAGCAGGCTTTAAAACAGTGGGGGGCATAGGAATGCTCATTAACCAGGCTGTGATTGCCTTTGAACTTTTTACCGGTAAAACGGTAACGGATGAAACCGTAGATTATCTTTACCGCATGACAGAGCTTGATAGAAGTATTGTTTTAACAGGCTTTATGGGAACGGGCAAAACAGTTATAGGTAAACGTTTATGTTCCATGACAGGAGCTGAGTTTATTGACACCGATTCCTTGATAGAAGAAAAAACAGGCATGAAAATTCCGGATATTTTTTCCAAATACGGAGAAGAGCATTTCCGTGATTTGGAAAGTGAGGTTATAAAAAACCTTGCCGGAAGAAAAGGTGCGGTTATTTCTACCGGCGGCGGTGCAGTTATAAGACGGGATAACATTGACACTCTCCGAGATAAAGGCGGCATAATTTTCTGCCTTAAGGCGGACATTGAACGTGTTTATAAAAACATTGGCGGCAATACTGCCTCGCGCCCTCTTTTGTCAGGCAAAACCATGGAGGAAGCAAATGCGCTTCTTGAGTCGCGCAGGGAAGCATATGCAAACTGCGATGCGGAAATTGACACCATGGGCATCGAAAAAGAGCAGAGTGCAGACAAAATATTGGAAATATATATGAAAATGATAGAAGGTTAATTATGAGCACTGTCAGAGAAAATATTAACTTTGTTAAAAACGAAATTGAAGAGGCAAAAAAACGGGCAGGCAGAAGCGACAATGTTACCCTTATTGCGGTGACAAAAACATTTCCCGTTGAAGACATCAGAGAAGCCGAGGAGGCAGGGTGTGAAATTTTTGGGGAAAACCGTGTTCAGGAAATGATGGAAAAGTTCGATTTTTTTTCCAACGCAGACTGGCATCTTATTGGACACCTGCAGAAAAACAAGGTGAAATATGTGGTGGGTAAGGCTTGCCTTATTCATTCTGTTGACTCATATGAGCTTCTTTGTGAAATAAACCGTGTTGCTCAAAAGAAAAATGTGGTACAGGATGTGCTTTTGGAATTAAATATATCAGGTGAAAAGAGCAAATATGGTTTGACAACAGAGGAAATAGAAGATATAATAATTAAGATAAGGGAACTTGCGTCCGTCAGAGTTCGGGGGTTTATGACAATGGCTCCTAAAACAGATAATCCCGAACTTGTCAGATGGGTTTTTAAAGAAGCTAAAAAACTGTTTGATTTTTACAGAAAAGACAACCCCGCATTTGACATGCTTTCCATGGGTATGAGCGGTGATTTCACTGTTGCGGTGGAAGAGGGTGCAACAGCGGTGCGTGTAGGTTCCTTGATTTTTGGTAAAAGAATATAGATAGGAGAAAGTAGTATGGCAATTATCGATACTATCAAAAAATTTATAGTTCCCGACATTGAAGAAGACGACGATGAAATGGAAGTGCCTGAGAAGGCGCCTGTGAGAGCAAGCCGTGAAGAACCTGCACAGACAGGCTTGAAAAAAGCTAAGGTTGTGAGCATTAACCATGGCAACGCAAGCCAGATTGTTATTGCAAAGCTGGATTCTTCCGCAGGTGTTAAACCTATCATTAATCATCTTAAGTCCAGAATACCTGTTGTGTTCTCTATTGCAAGACTTGACAGAGGTGATGCTGCGAGAGTGGTTGACGTTATCTACGGAGCAACCTTTGCTGTTGACGGCAGTATGCAGAAGGTGTCTAATGACATTTTCCTTGTAACACCCTATGGTATTGAAATTACAGGTGACATTGCAGCAGAACTTATGGGTATTGATGAGTTCTCTTTGGACATATAAAAGTGAATAACCGTGAAAAATTCCTTGCCGCATCGGGCGAGGAACGGGAAGTGCTTGCCCGTGTTTTTGACAAAGCGGCAGCTGCATTGAAAAAAGATATTGCAATGTTTACGGACTTTTTGTCTGAAAGAGAATATGCTCAGGTGCTTTTGCGCAGTAAACATATTGATTCGGTATCATTTAAGGCATTCGGCGGATATGAGGACGCAGGCAGAGTGATGATAGGCTTTGGTGAAAATTGTGAAAATTTTCCCATAGCGGCAGTTCGCATTGCAGGCAAAGGTGTTGATTCCTTAAAGCATCCTGATTTTTTGGGGAGCATACTAAGCCTTGGACTGGAAAGGAAGAATGTTGGCGATATTGTAAAAAACGGAGAAGAATGTGTGGTCTTCTGTGCTGACACCATTGCCGGTTATGTTGCAGAAAACCTGACTGAGGTTGGTGGGGTTTATGTAAAATGCACCCTGACAGATGCGGCTCTTGTAAGCATAACTCCTTCCTATGAGAGTATAACGGGCACAGTGTCCACTTTAAGGGCAGACAGTGTTGTTGCAGTAATGCTTAAAACATCAAGAAGCAAAGCCCAGGAATACATAGAGAGTCAGAAGTTTTTCTTGAATCAGGTACTTTGCACAAAGTGCGATAAGGAAATAAAAGAAAAGGACATTCTTACCGTAAGACACCACGGCAAAGCAAGGCTTAGTGAGATAAGCGGAAAAAGTAAAAAAGGTCGGATTTTTATAACTATACAAAAATATACTTAAGGCAGGTAATGATAATGCTTACACCACTTGAAATTCAAAAAATAGAATTTAAAAAGTCCATGGGGAAGTATAATCCTGTGGAGGTTGACGAAATTTTCGCAGTCATTGCAGGTGATTATGAAACCGTATACAAGGAAAACATAAAGCTTCGTGACCGCCTTGAGGTTTTGGAAGACCTTGTAAACAAATACAAGAGCATGGAAGATACTATGCGCGACACACTTGTTGTGGCGCAGAAGGCAGCGGACGACCTTTCAAGAAGTGCCGCACAAAAGGCAGAGGCTATTATTGCCAAAGCTGAAAACGACGCGGAAATGATTCGCGAAAGCGCAAGAATGATGTCTAATCAGACACTTAAAGAACGTGAAAAGCTTGCAAACGATTTGTATGCTTACGGTGTGCAAATCGATTCAATACTTGATGCACAGAAACAGCTTGTTGCACAAATTCTTAATTCAAGGAGTGATAAAGATGGATTACAGTCAGACACTGAATCTTCCGAAAACTGAGTTCCCCATGAGGGCATCTCTTCCTCAGAGAGAACCCGATATTCTTAAGAAATGGCTTGATGAAGACCTTTACGGTCAGCTTATGGCGCACAACGAGGGCAAACCGCTCTTTATTCTTCACGACGGCCCTCCCTATGCAAACGGCGATATGCATATGGGTCATGCATTGAACAAAACACTCAAGGACATTATCACGCGTTACAAGAACATGTCCGGCTTTAAAGCTCCCTACATTCACGGCTGGGATACTCACGGTCTCCCCATTGAACGTCAGGCTATCAAAAAGCTTGGCATTAACCGTGACCAGGCAGGTCCTGTTAAGTTCCGTGAAACATGCCGTGACTTTGCGCTTGGTTATGTTGAAAACCAGAAGAAGCAGATTCAGCGCCTTGGTTCTATCGGCGACTGGGACGACATTTACGTAACACTTGACCCCAAATTTGAAGAAAAGCAGATTCGTATATTCGGCGAAATGGCTAAGAAGGGTTATATGTACCGCGCTCTTAAGCCCATTTATTGGTGCCCTGACTGCGAAACAGCCCTCGCAGAAGCTGAAATCGAATATGCAGAAGATAAAGCAAACTCTATCTACGTTAAGTTTAACGTTAAGGAAGACAACGGTGTATTTGAAAAGCTTGGTGTTGACAAAACAAAGGTTTACTTTGTAATCTGGACAACAACAACATGGACACTTCCTGCAAACGTTGCAATTTCTCTTAACCCCGATTTTGAATACAGCCTTGTAAAGAGCGGCGAAGAAGTTTACGTTATCGCAACAGAGCTTGTTGAATCCGCAATGGCAGCGGGCAGCATTACAGAATACGAAACAGTAGCAACCGTTAAGGGCAGCGAGCTTGAATATGTTAAGTGCTACCACCCCTTTATTGACCGTGAAAGCCTTATCATCGTAGGCGACCACGTTACACTTGACGCAGGTACAGGCTGTGTACACACAGCTCCCGGTCATGGTGTAGAAGACTATATTGTTTGCCAGAAGTATAAAGAGCTTCCCATTGTTGTTCCCGTAGACGCAAAGGGCTATCTTAATGAGCTCGCAGGTGAATTCAATGGTCTCTTCTATGAAAAGAGTAACGACAAGATTGTTGAAAGACTCAAAGCGGATAACGCACTTTTTGCAATCTCACCCATTATTCACCAGTATCCTCATTGCTGGAGATGTCATGAACCCATTGTGTTCCGTGCAACAGAACAGTGGTTTGCATCTGTTGACGACATCAAGGAAGCGGCAGTAGCTGAAATCGAAAAAGTAAAGTGGATTCCCGGCTGGGGCGAAGATAGAATCAAGTCAATGGTTCTTGACCGTAACGACTGGTGTATTTCCCGTCAGAGAACATGGGGTGTTCACATTCCGATTTTCTACTGCGAAGACTGTAAAAAGCCTCTCGTAACAGATGAATCTATCGATGCAGTAGCAACACTCTTCGGAAAGAAAGGCTCCGTTGCATGGGTTACAGATGCTCCCGAAGACATTCTTCCCGCAGGCACAGCATGTGAATGCGGTTGCACAAAGTTCACAAAAGAAAAGGACATTATGGACGTTTGGTTTGACTCGGGTTCAAGCCACAGTGGTGTTCTTGATGTTAAAGAGTCTCTTACTTTCCCTGCTGACGTTTACCTTGAAGGTAACGACCAGTACCGCGGTTGGTTCCAGTCCTCCTTGTTGACAAGTGTTGCTGCAAGAGGCTGTGCACCTTATAAGACAGTTATCACTCACGGTATGATTGTTGACCAGACAGGTGCTAAGATGAGTAAGAGTAAGGGCAACGGTATTGCTCCTTCGGACATCATTGAAAAATACGGTGCAGATATTTTAAGACTCTGGGTTGTATCTGCCGACTATAAGACAGACATGAGAATTTCCGATGAAATTCTTAAGCAGCTCAGTGAAGCTTACAGAAAAATCCGTAATACAGCACGTTACATTTTAGGAAACATTGCTGACTTCAATCCCGATTGCGATATGGTGCCTTACAGCGAAATGGAAGAGATTGATAAGTGGGCACTTCTCAGTCTTAACAAGGTTGTGGAAAAGGTTATCGCATCTTATGAAGCTTACGAATTCCATATGATTTATCACAATATCCACAACTTCTGTGTTGTAGATATGAGTAATGTTTATCTTGATATTATTAAAGACCGTCTTTACACACATAAGGCAACAGCTAAGTCCAGAAGAAGTGCACAGAGTGCAATGTATATTATCCTTGACTCTCTTGTTAAGCTTATTGCGCCAGTGCTTTGCTACACAGCAGAAGAAATCTGGAGCTATATGCCTCACACAAAGGACGCGGAAGCATTCAGTGTTGTAATGAACGATATGCCTAAGGTTAATAATGAATATGCAGACAGCGAAATCGAAGAAAAGTGGGCTAAGATTCTTGAAGTAAGAGAAAGTGTTCTTAAGGCTCTGGAAGAAGAAAGAGCAAACAAGAGAATCGGTAAGAGCTTAGAAGCAAGTGTTGTTATAACAACAGATGCAAACTATGATTTCCTTAAGAGCATAGAAGACTCTCTTGCAGAGATTTTCATTGTATCCTCTGCGAAGGTTGAAAAAGGCGAAGATAATATTACTATTGTTGCAGCCGAGGGTGAAAAGTGCGAAAGATGCTGGACAGTATCTTCCACTGTTGGCACAGTTCCCAATCATCCCACAATTTGTGCAAGATGTGCTGCTAATTTAGAATAATTTTAGTTCGTCACAGAGGGGGTTTCTTTCTGTGACGTACTGTTATGGAGCGATTGATTTGAAATTAAACCTTAAGGTTAAATATGCCGTTTTTGGTGTAATAGCAGCTGTTATAACCGTAATTGACCAACTTACAAAGATGTGGATAGTTGACATTACGGGAGGCATAGAGGGCAAGGGCTGTGACGTTTTAGAAAATGTTTTTAGGTTTACCTACAAAATGAATGACGGTGCAAGCATGGGAATGCTGGGAGGCAAACGCATACTTCTTATTGTGATAACTCTGGCACTTTTGGGTTTGGGTATATATTATTTTGTAAAGCACAAACCCGAAAATATGCTGTTTCTCATTGCGACTAGCCTTATTGCAGGAGGTGCTTTGGGTAATCTTATAGACAGAGTAATGCTTGGCTATGTAAGAGACTTTATCCATCTCCTGTTTGTGGATTTTTACATTTTCAACGTAGCGGATTGCGCTATATGTATCGGTGCAGGCTTGCTTATAATATATGCATTTAAAAATGTAGAGGATTAATTTATGGAAGAGTTAATCACAATAACTGCCAACTGCTCTATGCGGTGCGACAAATATATATCCGAGAACGTCGAAGGTGTATCCCGTTCATTTGTAAAAAATCTTTTCGACGAAGAAAAGGTTAAAATCAACGGGAAAGTGAAAAGTGCTTCCTATAAGCTTAAAGAGGGAGATGTGATAGAGTTTTACATTCCCGAACCCGAAGAGATAGAGGCTGTAGCCGAGGACATTCCTCTTGATGTTGTTTACGAAGATGACCAATTGCTTGTCATAAACAAACCACGAGGCATGGTGGTGCACCCTGCTCCGGGTAATAACACAGGCACATTGGTTAATGCGGTGCTGTATCATTGCAAAGGAAACCTATCGGGTATTAACGGAGCTATCCGTCCCGGTATTGTTCACCGTATTGACAAGGATACAACAGGCTTGCTCGTTGTTGCGAAAACAAACGACGCACATCTTTTTCTGTCCGACCAATTGGGGGACAGAAGTCTTTCAAGAGAATATTATGCTCTTGTTCACGGCAACATAAAAGAAGATAAAGGCACCATCGACGCACCTATCGCCAGAAGCGAAGCGGACCGCAAGAAGATGGCTGTATCCTACAAAAACAGCCGTGAAGCGGTAACGGATTTTTTTGTGGAGGAAAGGTTCGGAATATATACCTTGGTCCGCTGTAAATTAAGAACAGGCCGCACTCATCAGATAAGAGTGCACATGAAACACATAGGTCACCCCATAGTGGGCGACAAGGCATACGGTGTGAAGAAAGAAGAGTTTAACCTTGCAGGACAGCTTCTTCACGCAGGTAAAATAGGGTTTATACACCCCGAAACCAAAGAAAAGGTTTATTTTACAACTCCTCTTCCCGAGGATTTCAAAAAGGTTTTAGATATACTTATAAACAGAAGAGAAAGAGAGGATTAACCATGATTTCAGGAAGAAAAGATTTACTTGGAATTGCCCAGTTGTCAAAGGAAGACATCATCGCCATTTTGGACAAGGCAGATGAAATGAAAAAGATTGTAAAATCAGACAACAAGAAAATCCCCAACTTGCAGGGCAAAAGTGTAATTACACTTTTCTACGAAAATTCCACAAGAACACGTACGTCCTTTGAACTTGCAAGCAAGTATATGGGTGCATCCAGCGCAAATATTGCAGCATCCGGCTCATCCATCCAGAAGGGCGAATCTCTTATTGACACAGGTAAAACTCTGGATTCCATGGGAACAGATGCTATTGTTATTCGTCATTCTGCTTCAGGTGCTCCCCATCTTCTGGCAAAGAATGTTAAAGCGAGTGTTATCAACGCAGGCGACGGCATGAACGAGCATCCCACTCAGGCGCTTCTGGACATGCTCACAATACGTGAAAAGAAGGGCTCTTTTGAAGGCTTGAAAGTTGCAATTGTGGGCGATGTTACACACTCCCGTGTTGCTCGAAGCGACACCCTTGCCCTTACAAAGCTGGGAGCAACAGTCTACATTGCAGGTCCTCCCACTCTTATCCCCATAGAATTTGAACAGATGGGCAACGTTGTAATGTGCGAAAGTGTTGAAGAAGCTGTAATAGATGCAGATGTTATTATAAATCTTCGCATTCAGCTTGAAAGACAGAAGTCAGCTCTTTTTCCCACAGTGCGTGAATATTGCGCATTTTTCGGTATGAACGAAGAAAGAATGAAGCTTGCAAAGGAAGACGTACTCATCATGCATCCCGGCCCTGTTAACCGCGGCATTGAGATTTCCACATATGTTGCCGACTGTGACAACTCTGTTATAAACGAACAGGTAACAAGCGGTGTAGCGGTACGTATGGCAGTACTGGACATGCTTTGTAATTGACATTGATTGGGAATTTACAACACTCCCTCAGTCGCCTTTGGCGACAGCTCTCTCGGAGAGGGAGCATTGATTGTGGGCTTTAGGAAAGGAGTTTAAAAAATGAAGTTACTGGTAAAAAACGGTCATATTATAGATTTAAAGAATGAAATAGATATGTACGGTGACATACTGGTTTTAGACGGTGTTATTGTACAGATTGGCGAAAATATTGAAGATAGTGAGGCAGAAGTTATTGATGCAAAAGGCATGGTGGTTTCTGCAGGATTGATAGATATGCATGTTCACCTGCGTGAACCCGGCTACGAATATAAGGAAGACATAAAGACAGGTACAATGGCTGCGGTGGCAGGCGGATTTACATCTGTTTGCTGTATGCCCAACACAAAGCCTGTTTGTGACAACTCATCTGTTGTACGTTATATCCGTGAAAGAACAGCAAAGGTAGGCTCCTGCCGTGTGTTCCCTGTGGGCGCCATTACTAAGGGCTTAGAAGGTAAAGAACTTGCCGAAATGGGCGAAATGAAAAAGGAAGGCATCGTTGCTGTAAGTGACGACGGCAGACCTGTTTCCAACGGTTCTGTTATGCGCCGTGCTCTTTTGTATGCTTCTCATTTTGACCTTCCCGTAATCAGTCACTGTGAGGAATTGAGTCTTCTTGACTCAGGAACAATGAATGACTCTGCAACATGCACACGTATGGGTCTTCGTCCCATTGTCCCTGCTGTTGAAGAAGCAATGGTTGCCCGTGACATTTTAATTGCAGAACATGAAAAGAAGAGGGTGCACATTGCTCACGTAAGCACACGTGGCAGTGTTGACCTTATAAGACAGGCTAAAAAGCGTGGCGTGCAGGTAACCTGCGAAACTGCACCTCACTATTTCAGCTTAACAGACGAAGCTGTTGAAGGCTTTGACACAAACGCAAAAATGAACCCTCCCCTTAGAAGTCAGGACGATGTAGATGCCATCATCGAAGGTCTTTGCGACGGCACAATCGATGCAATCATCACTGACCATGCACCTCATCATATAGATGAAAAGAACCTTGAGTTTGAATATGCGGCAAACGGCATAGTAGGACTTGAAACTTCTCTTGCGCTTTCCATAACATATCTTGTTAAAACAGGAAAGATGACCCTTGGCGAAATGCTCAAGAAAATGACATTTAATCCCTCAGCTATTCTCGACCTCGGTTTGGGTGAAATTGCCCTCGGTGCAATTGCTGACCTTACAATTTTTGACCCCGATGAAATCTGGACAGTTGAAGTGGATAAATTCCATTCAAAGAGCAAAAACTCCCCTTATAACGGCTACACACTTTCAGGTAAAGCTCATATGACAATTATTGAAGGGAAGGTAATGTATAATGGATAAACTTATTAAAAAAATTATTGAAAAAGATATGAACCCTACAGTTGCAGGCTTGGACCCCAAGCTTGACTACGTTCCCGATTTTATTAAAATTCCCTGCATGGAAAAAGCAGGGGACAATTGGGCAAAAGGTGCCGCAGATGCTTTGTATGAATTCAACAAGGTATTAATTGACAACCTTTGCGACATTGTTCCTGCGGTAAAGCCCCAGAGTGCATACTACGAAATGTACG
>CAZRZU010000046.1:0-13257 GCA_964604615.1 uncultured Oscillospiraceae bacterium | reverse complement strand
ACAGACCCCAAATGGCAAAAATTTACCAAAAGGGGTCTGTCCCCATTTGGTAAATCAATCTGTTTCGATTGCGTCAATTATAAATTCGGCGAGGTTAATCCAATCATTTGTTGCCTCCAAGCTGTCGTGGGGGAAACGTATAACTGTTTTATCGGGGCAAAGGAGCACTCGGTCGCCGTCGGCGCAGGTGGCAACAACTATGCCGGAGGGTTTGTTTTCCAACAATTCCTCTTGTGCCATGTCGGCTATAAATTCATCCGTTGCCTTTATTGTGTCAAGATAGGGCAACAGGCGGTATTCATCGGAAAGATAGCCGCCGTCTGCAACAAGATAATAGGGAGAAATAGGTTCGTATGCTGTGCCTGTGAGGCTTTCGGCAATATCCTTTTTCATTTTCTTGTTGAAATTTTCTTTATTTTCTGTTTTTGTTCTACGCATACGGCTGAGTGCGTCCTTGTCGGTTGCCTTTCGCTTGGGACGAGGCTTTTTGATGAATTTCTCGTATTCTGCCTGCATGGCATCAAAGTATTCTTTTTTTGGTCTGCCCATGGGAATATTGTCAACATCAGAATAACCGTCCGGCAATTCGGTATAAAACGGAATCGGGATAAGCTGCTTTTCTTTTATGAGCTTTTCTTTGAGAAGAATTTCTGCAGTAGATTTATGTATAAGAATATTGAACTGCCAAAAGTCATCACTACGATTTTCGCCGATGCTCTCGGACTCGGCAATATATGCAAAGCCACTTACCGGCATTTTATCGTGAGGATAATATACCGGCACATAAGCTCTTAAGTCATAGAAAATTTCGTTAAGGCGCGGAAGATGACCGCCTAACATCTGAAATTTCTCGTATATAGCAGTACCTACATGGTGTTCGTAATCCGGCTTGCCGCGGTTAGAAGATTTTTCTGAATATTGTAATTTTGGTACAGCGGCAACAGGTGTGACGTTATGAGTAAAGAACATTTCAAAATATTGCATGGAATCAAATTTGCCTTTATCCTTCACCCAACAAAAATCAACACCGGGGATATTGTACTCAATGCAGACTTTGCGGAATTTTTCAGATGCAAATATTTTACGGGAAGCATTAATAAGGGGCTGATTTTTAAACTTGTATGCAGTGACGGTGTATGTCCACATTTTCCTGTCACATTGGGATAAAATTTTTTGGTGCAGATGGTAATTTTCGTAAGAGGTGCCGGGAATCAACAACTCGTACCAATCGCTTTCTAAATTGGTGAATCGTCGTCCGTAATGACCGCGAGCATGCCAATTGTTTTCTTTGCAAAAGGCTTCGATTTTATCTAAAATCTTATCCGCATCCGGGCGAGTTAAATCCAAACCGTCTGACCAACCGACACAATCGCATTTTAAGCCTAAAGAGTGCACAAAATCAATGTTTTCTTTATAACAGCGATTAACATACTCGTGAAATATCTCTTTGTCATGGTTGTAGAGCTGAGCTTCTCCTTCGGGTCTGTCTAATATCCATGTCAAATATTCTTTGTAATTCATACTTTCATCTCCATATAGTGATATTGTAGCAGAGAATGAGTAAAAATTCAAGCAGTCCATTTGGTGTGGAAAACTCGACAAAAAATGAGATTGCAATTATGTGAAATTTCTGGTATAATACATATAATGCGTTTGTAGCTCAGTGGATAGAGCACCGGCCTCCGACGCCGGGTTGTCGTAGGTTCGATTCCTATCAAGCGCACCACGAAAAAACGACTTGTTTCCACAAGTCGTTTTTTCAGTTGTTTGCCTTTGGCAAGTTATATTGCTACGCAGTTATATTCGGTTTATGCTGAGTGGTATTGTGCTTCGCACAGTTTAAAGGCAAATATAATACCACTGAAATCGAAGGTTCAATAACACTTTTGATTTATCAAAAATATCACTATTGATATGAATCTCTTGCGAGATTTTCCATATGTCATAAATGGCCCGGTATGTGCTTTACAGCTCTCTGTTTTTAATTGACAAAAAATCTTATTGTTGCTATAATAAATCTGTAATACTTAAATCAGGATGTGAGATTGTGAAAAAAATTATTATAGGCATACTTATTGTTGCGTTGGTTATAGGTACATTTGTTGCGGTAGGTGTAAACTTAAAAAAGCAGGCGGCAGAAAATGAAGAGCTTGCACAGTTAAGCGAAAGACACTTGTACCTTAATTCTAAAAGGACCGGGTTGGTAGCTCAAAAGAATGAGCTTATTTCGTTGCGAGCATCCGAAACACGTCTTGGTAATTATTTAGTGCTCTTTTTTGATAGTGTGGACACTAACCTTATAGAAAGTGTATATCCTCTTCTTGAAAAGAATGGCATGAAAGGAACAATCGTGCTTTGTGATGGACGAATTCCCGGGGAAGAGGGGAATATCTCAAGAGAGGATTTTGATTTCCTTTTGAGTGAAGGATGGGACTATGCAATAGGTTACAGCAATGAGGTCGATTTGTCTGCGGATAATGCCGCTGAACTTTTGGCATCATATTTGGACGACTATATGACAAGACTTGAAGAAGCTGATATTGCAGTGCCATTTACATATTGTTTTGCAAGGGGTGAATACCATAAAAAGTTTGCTCCTGTTTTAAAGGAGAGAGGCTTTAAGGTTGTACGTCACTACGGGGAAACAGGAGAGAACTTTGGCGGCGAATATCTGGAAGGTGAGCTGTACTATATAGGCTGTGGTGTATATAGTGCAACCAGCACAAAAATCCAGGAGAGTGTGGACACTGCCTATGCAGAAGATCTGGCATTCAGTGTATCGGTAAGACACATTGCAGACTCTGCCATTGATACACGAAAGGATTGCACCACATCAAGATACCAGAAAATGTTATCATACCTTATAAACACGTGTACAGGTACAGTTGTTTGTACTGTAGGCGAGCTTTACGGATATAAGCAGGAACAACATGCTTCTGTCTCCGGTACGATTGGCGGATACAATGCAAGTATTGCCGAAATTGACAACCAGATTGCAGAGATAGACAAGGAACTGGCAGATATTATACTTCAGCTTGAGTAAAAAGCATTTTATTGATTAGATTACCTCAATTTCATTTGGGGTGAAATAACAAAAAGGAGTCGCAAAAAACAATTAGTTTTTTGCGACTCCTTTTGTTATTTCTTCGCATGCCACACGCGCGGCATCGGTTGATATATTGCATTTTAAATTGTACAAAGGCACTGATGAGAAAAGGCGGTCGGCAAAGTCCAGCGATTTCATAACACCTTCTGGATTTTTTGGCATGTAAACCTGTCTGAGAAGAAATGCATTAAAATCCGCCGGGTTTATTTTGCTTATGGAATTTTCTTTCCCTCTGGACAACAGCACAATGCCCTTTAGGGGAGCTTGTGTGTTGCAGTTAAAATGTTCTTTGCCGCACCAGGGGGTTCCGTAAACGATAAAATCGTTGCCCATTTGCCTGATTAGGGGCTTGTCTCCATTTATAATCGACACCTTGTTGCCATAAAGCTTTTGCCACTGCTTAATATGAGTTGTTTTACCTGTGCCTGAGGGCGCTGTAAACATATATGCGCTACCTTCAAACCCAATCACAGCTCCATGCATAAGCATGCCTCCCTGAGCTGTTACAAAATCACATATATGACGGTAAATTTCTAAAAACTCCATGTAATGAATGGGATAATCCGCCTTAAGCTTTTCCTTTCTCTTTAAGAGAATGTCTTCTGTGATATTTATGGTAAAATGAGGTGCTTCATCTGTCAGATACTCTGTTACAAATTGCTCACAGTAAGGGTAAATATTGTTGATTTCAAAGACAAAATCTGCAACTTTTATCCTCAATTAAACCACCAGTCCTTTGAGAATAGCCATGCGAGAAGTTCAGAGGAAGCTTCTTCGTTTTTGCTTTCGTCTTCGTTTTCTGTTATATCACCGGCTTCTTCTGAAGGCTCTTCTTCGGTTGCATCTGTTGCATCTTCGGAGGATTCTTCTTCCGTTGCGTCTGTTACATCTTCGGAGGATTCTTCTTCCGTTGCGTCTGTTACATCTTCGGAGGATTCTTCTTCCGTTGCATCTGTTGCATCTTCGGAGGATTCTTCTTCCGTTGCATCTGTTGCATCTTCGGAGGATTCTTCTTCCGTTGCATCTGTTACATCTTCGGAGGATTCTTCTTTCGTTGTGTCTGTTACATCTTCGGAGGATTCTTCCTCGGTTGCGTTTGTTACATCTTCGGAAGGCTCTTTTTCTGTTGCTTCTGTGGAAGGCTCTGTTTCGGGAACATAATCCGGGTCATCTGCATCGTTAATGTTAAAGTCCTCGTCTTCTTCGTCATAACTACCACTGCCACTGCCTCCGGAGCTGCTACCATCTGAGCTGCCGCCTGTGTTAGGTTTCCAGCCATCGTCAAAGGGATCTTCAATAACATTGTCCTTATCATTATCGATAGGGCCGTTATATGTGGGGGGCTCTGTTGGAGCTGCTGTTTCTTCTTCTGTGGGCTCCTGTGTTTCATTTTCTGTGGGAGTTTGCGTTTCGTTCTCGGTTGGAGACTGAGTTTCGTTATCAGTTGGAGCCTGTGTTTCGTCTTCGTCGGAACCTCCTGTTGAGCCTCCCGATGACGAACCACCTGAGGACGAACCGCCTGTGTAAGAAGTCTTGCTGGTTGCCCAGTCAGTATAGGAAACGTCTCTGTATGCAGTTACCTTTGTGTAAGAGGTACCGTCGGAGCGAATACCCAAAGCAACCTGCATTGCTTCCTGTGCCTGCTGTGCCTTTATTTCAGAATATGCAGTCTCACTTTCTGTTGGAGCTTGTGTTGCTTCTTCTGTTGGGTTTTGTGTCGAGGTCTGAGCAGTATCGGGCTTAATATATTCGTAAAGCCAAAGAATAAAATCGCCTCTTGTGGCAGCCTTTTCGCCGTCAGTAACGGGAATGTAGCTGCTTGTGGGATCAAAAACCTTATATAACATATCCCATGCGGCACGTCTTGTGAGAACCTCTGTGGGATTAAGGTTGTTATTTTCATCAACGGAGATAATATTTGCAGTTACAGCCTGGGCCACGGGAAGGTAATACCACGCATCCTTTGATACATCGGCTACACTTGAAAGGTCAGCTGCTTCAACTTTAAAGGGCTTAGCACGTGATATGAAGGTAACTGCTTCTGCCTTTGTAATGGGATTGTTAGGTAGAACCTTACCGTCAGATCCGTTTATAATTTTGTTGTTTACTGCGTATTCAAATGCTTTGTAATATGTACTGTCCTGAGCGGGCATGTCTGTAAATGCTTGAGCCAAAGCCGACACAGAAAACAACAGCATGCATATTGCCGTAATAAGGGCCAATCTCCTTTTCATAGTAATCACCTCATGGAAAATTTATTGAATATAATTGTTAACACACTTATACATTTATATAATACCATAGAAATGTTCTTATTTCAATATAAAAATGTGGAAAAACCCTATATTGACAAATATCCTGAAGGTTAGGTATAATTATCCCAGAAAGGGGAAGTTGCATGAAAAAATTAAGAGAAAAACCTATTCTGACATCAAGCTTGATAACGATTTTGTTTTTAGTTGTTATAAATCTTGTGAGTTTTTTGTGGTTTTTACCTGTAAATAATTATACAGAAATAATATATGAGCTTATCACCGTAATATTGGCTTTTGTTTTTGTGTGCATATTCGGTGATGTAAAAATTTATGCCCAAGGCGGCTTTGGCGCAACCATTAAAGCAGCATCATACATATTTGTGGTTGAGACAGCATATCTCCTTGCTGTGCTTGCCCAGACAGCAGCCGATAGTGAAACTGTTTGGAAAAGCGGAAGCGGCATTCTTCTGGGGGTGCTCACCCTTTTTGGAATAGGATTTCGTGAGGAAGGTATTTTCAGAGGGATAATAGTTAACCGCATAGGTAAAAAATACATGAAGGACCGAAAAGGTATTTTGATTACTGCATGGTCTTCGGGGGCAATATTCGGTTTAGTACATTTAGCCAATGTTTTTGCGGGAGTTAACTTTTTCAGCGCACTGATACAGTCTGTGGTAGCTGTGGGTGTAGGCTTTTATTTGGCGGCGGTGTATCTTCGCGGAGGGAACATATGGGCATTGGTGCTGGTTCATGCAATTACTGACGGAGCGAGCATGTTTGGCTCACTTTTTACTGATAATAACGGAACAGTGATTGACGTAATGGACAGCATAGGATTAATGAATATTACTCCGTTTTTTGTGTTCTGGTGTATAGGAACATTTCTGCTCAGAGAACAGGAATGTGAAAAAATAATTGAAAGATTCAGGCAAAAAGAAACTCCTGAGGCTTAAGCCTCGGGAGTTTTGTGTTTTTCTTTATATTTTTCTATAAAGTTTTTTGCAATGAGAGCCACAACAGGGCCTAAAATCATGCCGAAAATGCCTATGAACCTGTAACCTGCATACATGGCAAACAGTGTTAAAAGGGGAGGTAAACCTATCTGTGAGGATAAAATCTTAGGTTCTAACAACTGGCGGACAACAACACATACAGCATATATAATAAGAAGCCCTATGGCAAGAGAATAGTTGCCCGTTATGATGTGATACAATGCCCATGGAATAAGTATTGTACCCGTGCCGAAAATAGGAATGGCATCTATGAATGCAATAACCAAAGCTAAGAGAAAGCTGTATTTTACATTCAGAATCGAAAGCCCTATAAAAGCTTCGGCAAAGGTGATGCTCATAAGAATGCCCTGTGCTCTTATGTAGGCAAAAACTGCTTCGAACAGATAATTTTTGAGTTCGCTAAGCTTGGATGAGATGTTATCCCCTAAAAGAGAAAAGGCTTGCCTTTTGAAAACCTTTTTGTCACGGATGAGAAAATAAGAGGCGAGAATTGAGAAAACAACAGAAATCAGAAGCCCGGGAACGTGTTTTGCAAGTTTTATTGTAGATGCAGATATAAACTCAACAATGCCGGAAGACAGTGCTGTGAGGGAATCCTGCAAGCTTTCAAATACCGTCGACATGTACGGAGAGGCTTCGTCGGGCAAAAGGTTGAAAAAGTCAATTGCGGTTATTTTAATCTTTGAAAGACCTGATGTTACAGAGTCGTACAATTGAGGCATATTTAATGAAAAATCATAAACTTCAGATACTATTTTGTTTATAACGGCTGCCGAAACACCAAACAATAATGCTGCCACAAATAAAATGGAAATTATGGCACTTACTGCCCTAGGACATTTTATTTTTTCCAATATTTTTGTCAGCGGTGATGCAATAAGTGAAATAATGTAAGCAATAATAAACGGCAGGCACAGCATCATAATTTTAGGTATGAGCACAAAAAGTGCCAACGCACCTCCTGCCAGAATAACTGTTATAACAATTTTTTTTGCAACATTTTCCGCTTTTAACCATTTGTCGTTCATACATCCACCTCTTTCTTTTATAAATAGTATATCAAATTTTGGAAAAAGTAAATGCCCGGAATAAAATGTTTACAAAAAAGACAAAATAAAAGTGCTACAAAAAAGGCAAAAGGAGAGGTTTTATGAGGAAAAAAATTAATTCTCATTTTATATGGTACGGAATACTTACGGTTGTATTAATAACGGTGATTGTTTTTGGAATAAAAAGAGACATGCAAGCGGATGCATATGCTAATGAAATCCGAATGGATTACCAAAGGTGTTTTACCGAGCTGGTGCAGTATGTGGATGATTTACAGCTCAGCCTTGAAAAAAGTAAATTTGTAAATGATCCGCACCAGATGATGCGCCTTTCCGGAGAAATTTACCGCCAGGCATCCTCTGCTACGGCAAATCTGGCATTGCTTCCCTTAAAAACAGAGCCTCTCGAAAACCTGAACGAATTTTTAAATCAGGTTGGTAATTATGCCTATTCATTATCCTATAAAATGATGGACGGAAAAAGTATAACGGATGAGGAATATGCTAATCTGACCGGACTGGAAAAATACGCAAAAACCATTGCAGTATCCCTGGACAAAGACCTTGAAGATTTATACAGCGGAGTGCTGGATATCCGTCGTACGGCAGAGGGCAGCACACCCAGCGGTATTGATGCGGTAATGGGCGAAATTGAAAACCAGCTGCATGATTATCCTGCACTTATTTATGACGGACCATTCTCTTCGCATCTTACCGACAGAAAGCCGTTATTTCTGGAGAATAAAGGAGAGATAACTGAAGCGGTGGCTTTTGAAAAAGTTAAATTGATTACAGGACGGGATAATTTTAAGTGCCTGGAGGAAACAGGAAATATACCTACGTATTATTTTTATGACACTGAAGGGTTAGTGAGCTTGGCGGTAACAAAACAGGGAGGCTTCCTTTTGTCTTATCTTAACGACAGAAATGTAGGTGATGCCATAATAGATATGGGCGATGCCAAAATTGTTGCTACAACATTCCTTGAAAGTATGGGATTTTCAGATGTGAAGGAAAGCTACTACGAAATAATTTCAAATGTGGCAGTAATAAATTATGCGGCAGAGCAGGAGGGGTATACTCTTTATCCCGACCTTATAAAAGTAAAGGTTGCCCTCGACACGGGAGAAGTGGTAGGCTGCGAAACCAGGGGTTATCTTATGTACCACAGGGAAAGAGAAATCCCTAAAATACAAGTATCTGTGGAGGAGGCAAAAACAAAGGTTAACCCTCATGTGAAAATTATTTCTGCGTCTTTGGCACTGATTCCTCAGGATAGCGGAAGTGAAGCTTTTTGCTGGCAGATTGAAGGGAAAATAGATGACAGGCGCTGCCTTATATATGTAAATACGCAGACCGGCGCTGAGGAAAAACTGTTTTTGCTGATTGAGTCGGAAAGCGGAGTTTTAGCAGTGTGAAAATTAAAAGAGTTGTTGCCCTTGGCAACAACTCTTTTAATTTATAACAGGGGAGAAGCTTGAATCTATTGTTACTTTTACAATATAATCGGGGTTAATCAGCCTTAAGGAAACATCAAATGCTGTATATATCGCATCATCGGTAGCTGTACAGCCTTCGGGTTTTACGCAATCGAAGGAAATTATGTTGTTATCAATCTTAAGGTCGTGAATACTGCATTCCGGGTGAATTTTTTTTGCAATAAGTGTCACTGTATTTCTGAGGGGATTTGCGTCAGAATCGGATGCAATGGGGTCCATGTGAATTATCATGTTTATACTGTCGTTTTTCAAAAAATCCCTCTCCATGGAATCAATAATGTCATGACTTTCCATAACGTCTAACTCTGCCGACATTTCCACATGAACACTTGCAAACCTTTTTCCTACACCGTAGTCGTGTATTATAAGGTCGTGGGTGCCTAAAACCTGAGGATAGGACAAGATTTTTTTGCGTATATACTCTACCAGGCGTTTATCCGGAGCCTGCCCCATCAAGGGGTCAAACGTGCTTTTTACAAGGGCTATGCCGCCGGCAAAAATGAAAACGGATAAAACAAGGGAAATATAGCCGTCCAGATAAATATTTGTTGCGCTTGATATACCATAACCTAAAATAATGCCCGTTGTCATTATTGCATCGTTGCGGGCATCGACAGATGTGGCTATCAGTACGGAAGAGTTAATTCTTTTGCCTGTAACATAATTGTATATTGCCATAACAACTTTAATAATGATGCTGAATGCCATAATAAAAAACACTGTGGGACTCAGAGTAAGTGTGGTGGGAGAAATAATGTTTTTTATTGCTGTCTTTATAAATTCAAATCCAATAAGTATGATTATCATGGCAACAATCAGTGCTGAAAGATATTCTGCCCTGGCATGGCCGTAAGGATGCTCGTTGTCAGCATGTTTTTCTGAAAAACGGAAGCCGATCATACTCACAACACTTGCTGCCACATCCGTAAGATTGTTAAATGCATCGGCAATAGCAGAAAGACTACCTGAAATAATACTTGCCGAAAGCTTTATTGCAAAAAGAAAAAGATTCAGAAAAATGCTTACTGTGGAGCATCTTTTACCAACCGCTATACGGTCAGAGTTATTTGAGTTTGTCATTACAACACCACCTATAAGCCTATTATATGCAAAACCAGGCATAAATGCAACAAAAAAGACCGCGTGAAGCGGTCGGTTTTGTTGTTATCTAACTTTATCTTTAAATACTCTGCCTGCCTTGAAGGTAGGAATCTTGGAATCCGGAACAATTACTTCCTGGTTTGTACCGGGAACTTTGCACATTCTGCCTGCACGTGTCTTTACCTGAAATGTGCCAAAGCCTACAAGCTGAACTTTTTCTCCTTCATTTACTGTGTCAACAATAGTATCGAGAAATGCATTAAGGATTTCCTCTGTTTCTTTTTTTGAAAGCCCTTTTGCCTCTGCGACCTTTGCAATTAATGTTGCCTTGTTCATAACTATATCCTCCAAATATACTTATTAGTGCGGATTCATTCTATCAAATTGAAGTGAGTTTGACAAGGGGTTTTTGAAAAAATTTGATATTTTTTGGAGGGGTTGAAAAAAATGAGTCGCATTTTGGTGAGGAATAACCCCTTTTATAACGATAAATTCTCTTTTACACCTTCAATTTTGTGACCTGAAAAAATTTGACCTATTTCATCAGTGTGAATGAATCCCGTGAAGAATATAGACGGTATGTATACAACTGCTGCTATTATTATAACAAAGAACGGGTGAAGAAATTTTCCGGATATGAATGCAGCCGCAAAGCATAACACTCCGCATATGAGAGGCTTTGCCATATGGTTTATTAGACTGAAGGTTACGTCTGTATTTCTTTTTGTGAAGACAAGAAGAAGCAATGTGAAAACTGCGTAGGAAAGGCTTGTAGCTATTGCGGCGCCGTTGATGCCCCACAAATACATGAAAATACAGTTAAAGAAAAGCTTTGCTTCAATAGAAATTGCGGCGGCTATAACCGTATATTTGGTTTTGCCCATGCCTTGGAGTATGCACGCAAGAACTTCGCCCAAAGACAAAAATATTGCAGAGAGAGCAATTCCTGTAAGTGTATGGTAGTAGCTACTGCTGTTAAAGAGCAGGGTAATGATTCCCTTGGGAATTGCCATAAAACCTGCCGCACAAGGAAGCGATATTGCCAGTGCGAGCCTTATTGCCATGGATGCGTCACGGTTAAGGGCGGAGGTGTCACCTGTTTTTGTACTTTCTGCCACTGCCGGAAGAGCACTTGTTGCTACGGCGGTTGCAATGGAAACAGGGAGCGCATAAAGCATTGCCGCTCTGGAAAGACAGCCAAATGCTCGCTGTGCCTCGGGATTTTTAAGAAAGCTTAAAAACGGCACAACCGTAACAGTGTCAACCATGTTGAATACAGAATGCATGGATGCCGTAAGTGTGATGGGAACCGCCAGGAACAAAAGCTCTTTTAAAACAGCTTTTGAAAATTTGAAACTTATATGTAAACTTACTTTTTTTGCCGCAACAATCAAAATTAAAGCAGAAAGTGCGGCACCAAAGGGTACACCGCTGATTGCACCTGCGGCAGTGCTTGTTATGGGAGCATTGAGAAGTACATATGCCATTATAAACCCGGCAAAAAGCCTGCCAAAAGAGTCGCTTACCTGACTTAATGCGGCAGGCAGCATTATCATTTTGCCTTGAAAATAACCCTTTAATGTTGCGGTAACGGCGCAAAATATAAGCGCAGGTGCCATTACACGAATGGCAGGTGCGGATTCCTCCATGCCTATAAATGCTGCTATCACGTCTGCAAAAACAAAAATAATGACCCCGGCGGAAAAGAGCAGTGTAAATGTGAATGCCAAGGTTGTGGAAACTGCTGTGTCTTCTTCATTTTTTGAGGCGGAGGATGCAACAATACGTGACAGTGCCAGCGGAATACCTGCTGTTGCTGCTGCGTAAAAGAACATATATATGTTATATGCGCCGTTGAAAATTGCCATGCCTTCCTCATGAAGAAAGAAGCGGTCTAAAGGAATTTTAAAAATAGCGGAAAAAATCTTGCCGAGGCCCGTTGCCACGGCAAGAAGGAATGCGCCTGTTATAAAGGTATGCTTTTTCATATAATCAGTCCTCTGTTTTACCCAGATACTTTTCAACTGTGGGGAATGTAATGAAAACGTTTACATAAGAAACAAAGGCAAACAGTATAATTGCCACAATAATAACTGCGTAAATAAGCCCGAAGCAAAGAACTGATATTACCGTGGAAATCAAAGCGCACAAAGCAACGGAAGCCAATGTTATCGGCAACTTACCTATGGCGAGCAGAAACGAATTTTTATAAATGTTCCAAATGCTCATATCTTCGTAGGAAACAAGAATCTGATAAACGTATGCATGCATCAGTAAAAATATAAGGAAAATTACCACCATCAGTCCCTGGAGAAGATAAGCTACGGCATTATCGCCTGCAAACATGCCGTAAAAATAAAAATTGATGCCGCAAAGAGCAATAATAATTGTGTCAATAATAAAAACCGCCGTACTTTTACCGAAGGTTTTTTTGTATACTGTGGAAAAATCCGTCCAAAGCCAGCTGTGAGTGTCCTTGCGGTAACGGCAGAGAACATAAGTCATTCCGCTTGTAACTGCACCGCCGCCAAAGAGGGAGTAGAGTATAATGGTAACAGTTGTTGTAAGATAGGTTATTTCCTTTACAACAACACCTGTTGTGTCAGCGATCATTGCCTCGGAAGATATAAGGGTGAGTAACCCATAAACCAAAAACCACTGGATTAAAATGCTGGGTATGGAGAAAAGTGTGTACATGGCATTTAAGCTTATTATTTTGCCGATGCGACGAACAAAAATGTCCCAGAAAAGAGCAATGCCCTTTTTGGGAGGCGCATCCTTTTCCACACCCGGTCCCGGAGTTTCGTAGTCGAACAGTTTGAGTTTAGGTAATTTCATAATTAATCTTGCCTTTCGTGAATTTTACATTATAAATATGAAAGAATTGTAATTATTTTAGCACAATAGTCCATTTATTACAACTAATTTATGAAAAAATTCAAAAACTATTAAAAAAACACTTGCTTTTTGAAAAAAACTATGTTAGAATACGTTTTGCCTATTTGGAGAGCCGTGTTCTCCTTTAGATAAATTTTTATTTAACCGTGCAGGAGGTGAGTATTTTGCCTAACATTAAGTCCGCTAAGAAGAGAGTTCTCGTTATTGAAACAAAGACACTCCAGAACAAGATGACAAAGTCCGCTATTAAGACAGCACTTAAGAAGTTCGACGCTGCTGTTGAAGCAGGTGATAAGGCTCTTGCTACAAGCGAATTCACATATTGTGTAAAGAAGC
>CAZRZU010000045.1:0-13448 GCA_964604615.1 uncultured Oscillospiraceae bacterium | reverse complement strand
ACCTGTCTGTTACGGATACCCTTGCCCGCTTTCATTAAAATATCATAACCTACAATAAAGTATGGTATGAGATATAAAATGAATCGTGCAATGCCATCAACAGGAAGGAAGTTGAGCCCCACCATAAGTATTGCAGCCGCAATAATTCTTGTAAGCATCTTTTTCTGCTTTTTGTTCATATTCTCACTCCTTACGGCTTGTTGCTTATTGATTTACAGGTAAATTTCGCAGTCATCCTCAACCTTTTTACAATTTTTCAAGACTTCCTGCATAACAGAAGCCGGCTCCTGACCTTCTTCAAATTCAACAATCATTTTTTGAGTCATAAAGTTTACAACAGCATCTTTAACGCCCTGAGTTTTCTTTGCAGCGTCCTCCATTAAATTTGCGCAGTTAGCACAATCCACTTCAATCTTATAAGTCTTTTTCATTTTGATTTACTCCTTTCACATTTCGATTAAATGTTTGTTTAATCGTTAATTGCATTATAATCAACAATTAAATAATTGTCAATGTGTTGGTACAAAATGTTTCCACTCGGTATATTTTATTTTCTATTTGGATTATTTTTGATTGAACTATTGCTTTATTGCAGTCGGAATAGTATAATGTACTTAAAGATTAGGAGGATAATTATGAAAGTAAATTCACTGCCGCATAACCACGGACATCTTTCAAATCACCTACTGTCTGAGATGCCTAAAGCAGAAACATTCGACATGGTTTCAGATATGCTCAAATTAATGAGTGACAGTAAGCGTATGCAGATTTTCTGGCTGCTGTGCCACTGCGAAGAATGTGTAATAAATATTTCAGCATTGTTTGAAATGAGCAGCCCCGCTGTATCTCATCATCTAAAATTACTTAAAACAGCCGGACTTGTTATAAGCCGGCGCGAAGGGAAAGAAACATATTACACTGCTGCAAAGACATCCCGTTCTGAGGTTTTGCATCATATGATTGAACGAATTGTTGAGGTCGCCTGCCCCGCCCAGGAAGTGTTTGAAGAAAGCAATAGCTATGATTCACAAATTCAAACAGTTAATGAAGTACATGATTTTTTGATTGCCGACCTTTCAAAACGATATACAATTGAGGAATTAGCCTTGAAATTTCACATAAACCAGACAACCCTTAAGATGACTTTCAAAACAGTTTTCGGTCAGTCTATTGCTGCCTACATGAAAGAATACCGCATCAAAAAATCTGCGGAACTTCTAACTCACGGTGATAAACCGATTTCTCAAATCGCATATGAAGTCGGCTATGAAAATCAAAGCAAATTTACACAAGCATTCAAGAGCATAACAGGTGTTCTTCCGAAAGATTACAGAAGATTATGAGAATGAAACAGCACTCTCAACAGAGGGTGCCGAGGCTGTCGATAAACTTATTTTTTGCACAACCGCAAAGGGTGTGGGAAAGAAGGTTTCCCACATAAAATAGGGGACGAAAATCGCATTTTCGGCTCCGAAAGTGCCGATTTTAGGGCTCCCGCAGGGAGCCTTGCACGAGAAAGCGGCACTTTGTTCCTAAGAAAATCATTGACAAAAAATATTGCTCTCGGCAAGATTTTTTGGCGCGTGTCGACTTTTTCTACAGTCTGAGCACTCTCTGTTGAGAGTGCTGTCTTTATTTTAGGATATGACTATGCCTCGGCAAATGCATTTTTGCCCAAAAGGGTAACATATTTTTATTTTGTCGCAAATTTCGACAAGCAACCTTTTATGCCCAACGACATTTAAAAGTTCTACACATATAATTGTTTTATACGTTATACGATGTATTATCATCGCAAAAATAAAAATCATTAAACAAAGGAAAGGATATGCATTTTATGAGTGAAAAAACTATTAACGAAAACTTAAAGGCATTTGCCGCATCTAAAGCACTTGCTTACCTTGACGGCGATCCCGACAAGAACATCCCCAAATTACTTGAATGGGTTGATAAGTTCGATAAGAAGGATGAATGGTTGACTCAGCGCAATGCATTCAGGAAAGTTATCGAAAACCCTGATAATAACTGGTATAGTCTGATAAAAAGTCTTTGGACTGATATTGACGATGGTGTACGCAAGGCTTTCTTTGAAAACTTTATTGTAAACTCCAACCTTATCGGAGGTCCCCGACAGGCAAATGCCAGAAAAGAACACGGTTGTAACATTCCCTGGGCAATTCTTATGGACCCCACCTCTGCCTGTAACTTAAAATGTACGGGCTGTTGGGCAGCAGAATACGGCAACAAGCTCAATATGAGTTACGAACAGCTTGACGATATTGTAAAGCAGGGTACCCGGATGGGAACTTATATGTATCTGTTCTCGGGCGGTGAGCCTTTGGTACGCAAAGATGATATTATTAAGCTTTGTGCTACCCATCCTGACTGTCAGTTCCTTGCATTTACAAACGGAACACTTATAGACGAAAAGTTTGCCAATGACATGCTCCGTGTTAAAAACTTCATTCCTGCCATCAGTGTTGAAGGCTTTGAGGAAGCTACCGATTTCAGACGCGGAAAAGGAACGTTTGCCGCTGTTATGAAAGCAATGAGCATTCTCAAGGAAAAGAAGCTTCCCTTTGGTGCGTCCTGCTGTTACACTTCTAAAAATGTTGATTCCATAAGCAGCGAGGCATATATTGATTTGCTTGTGGAAAGCGGTGCCAAATTTGCGTGGTTCTTCCACTATATGCCCGTAGGCAACGAAGCTGTCACCGAGCTTTTGCCCTCACCTGAGCAACGTGAAATCATGTATCATAAAATCCGCAAATTCCGTGAAACAAAGCCCATATTTACAATCGATTTCCAGAACGACGGCGAATTTACAAAGGGCTGCATTGCAGGCGGAAGAAACTATTTACATATTAATGCTAACGGCGACATTGAGCCTTGCGCATTCATACACTACTCAGATTCAAACATCAAGGACAAAACCCTCCTTGAGGCATATAAATCCCCATTGTTTATGGCATACAAAGAAGGTCAGCCCTTTAACAATAACCATCTGCGTCCATGTCCAATGCTGGAAAACCCCGAAGCATTAAAGTCTATGGTGGAAAAATCAGGCGCCCACTCTACTGATATGCAATCTCCCGAAGATGTTAATAACCTGTACGGAAAATGTAAACCTTATGCAGACAATTGGACAGATAAAGCAAATGAGCTTTGGAATAATACTCATTGCTGTTCTAACTGCTCCGGATGTTAAAAAGTGTATCCAACCCTTTTAACAGTCGAAACTATGTTTTACAGATAAAAAAACTTTTTTACGTTATGCATTTTCCATGTTACGCGGAAATCTTGCGCGGCTACAAAATAAAAGGATGCCTGTTTTTACAAGCATCCTTTTATTTTACTTATATGTTTTTACAAAATGGCTTATTGCTTTTGTCTCCATGCCTTTGTCAATGAGCTTTACAATTTCGTTTGACAGGATAAGACCGTCACACTTAAAGTTTTCATTCTTTGTTACAACGGGTATGTCCTTCTTAGCCTTTACTGTAGCTATAAGCTTTTCCATATCCTCTATGGTGTTTTCAGCCAGTGCTGTTGCGTAAACAAAGCCCTTTGCATCCTGCACAATTTTTTCAATACGTGCCTCATCTGTGGGTGCAACGGCAGAAATAATGTAAACACCGTTTGCATCTGCAGCACCCTTGAATTCGTCAACCTCTTCATAGGGCACATCGGGCATAATAATTGCATCAACACCTGCATTTTTACAGTTTTCAAAGAACTTATCAATACCATATGTAAACACAGGGTTTGCATTTGTTATAACAACAACGGGGATTTCGGTATCTTTTCTGAGCCTTTTAACACAGTCAAAGATAGTGTCGGTATTAACACGGTTACCAAGAGCCTTAATGTAAAACTCCTGGATTGTGGAATCCTCAGCAACAGGGTCGGAGAAAGGAATACCAAGCTCAATAAAATCCGCTCCGCCTTCAATCATTGCAAGGATATATTCCTCAGTTTTTTCGATATTAATATCTCCGGGTGTTATGAACGCACCTAAGATATTTGTTTTTTTCATGCCATCAAGTCTATTCATAAAGGTTAACCCCCTTATATCTTGCTATTGCCGCAACGTCCTTGTCACCGCGGCCGGAAAGACAAACTATAATAATATCGTCTTTATTAAGTGTAGGTGCAAGCTTTATTGCATGAGCAACAGCATGAGAGCTTTCAATAGCAGGAATGATGCCTTCTGTTCTTGACAAATATTCAAAAGCAGCTACCGCTTCGTCGTCTGTTACGGAAACATATTCCGCTCTCTTGGTATCGTAAAGGTTGGCATGCTCGGGACCTATGCCGGGGTAGTCAAGCCCTGCGGAGATTGAATAAACCTCGTCAATCTGACCGTATTCGTTCTGGCAGAAGTAAGACTTCATGCCATGGAAAATACCAAGCTTACCCTTTGCAATTGTTGCTGCGTGTAAAGCAGTGTCAACACCCTTGCCTGCCGCTTCGCAGCCGATAAGACGAACCGACTCATCGCCGATAAAGTTATAGAACATACCCATGGCATTGCTACCGCCGCCAACGCATGCCATAACAGCCGTGGGAAGCTTGCCCTCTTTTTCAAGAATCTGCTCACGAGCTTCACGGGAGATAACACTCTGGAAGTCACGTACAATTGTGGGGAAAGGATGGGGACCCATAACACTGCCCAGCACATAGTGCGTGTCAGAAATACGGTTTGTCCATTCAGCCATAGTTTCGTTAACTGCGTCCTTCAAGGTCTGCGTACCGCTTTCAACGGCATGTACCTTTGCACCTAAAAGCTGCATACGGTAAACATTTAAAGCCTGTCTTTCACAGTCAACCTTGCCCATGAATATTTCACATTCCATACCCATAAGAGCAGCTGCCGTTGCAGTGGCAACACCGTGCTGTCCTGCGCCTGTTTCTGCAATGACTCTTGTTTTACCCATGCGCTTTGCAAGGAGAACCTGACCTAAAACATTATTAAGCTTGTGACTGCCTGTGTGGTTCAAATCTTCTCTTTTAAGATAAATCTTTGCACCGCCAAGGTCTTTTGTCATTTTTTCGGCATAATATAAGAGAGAGGGTCTGCCTGCATAGTTGTCAAGCAAGTCCTTAAGTTCTTGGTTAAAATCGGCATCGTCCTTATAT
Source organism: uncultured Oscillospiraceae bacterium (assembly GCA_964604615.1). GTDB lineage: Bacteria > Bacillota > Clostridia > UMGS1883 > UMGS1883 > RGIG1927. The sequence goes on along the minus strand of CAZRZU010000045.1, from coordinate 8,309 downwards.
TTGTTGTATGCCTCTTCCAGCTCGCAAACAGCCTTCATAAGTATTTCGGGAACATATTGTCCCCCATGAATACCGAATCTGCCTTTTTTCATGTACATCAATCCTTTCCGCAGGAGAATGCGCCAATCTGAAATATATAATATAAATGATATAAAATTTTCTCTTTTTTGTCAACCTTTTTTTGTTTACTATTACACGTGAAATAGGTTGACAAAAGATGCTTTTCATTATAAAATAATGTAGATATTTAATGTCTCGGAGGTAAATATGGTTAGTTACATAAAATCTTGTGTTCAGGCATTTGCAGTATCTGTTGTTACAGCATTGGGTTTTTCCGCATCTGCAGCAAATTATTTGTATGTATTTTTAATATCTATGCTTCCTATAGTGGAGCTTCGAGGTGCTATCCCCGTCGCCTTTGCTTTGGGGCTTGATTTAATTCCCAGTTATATCATATCAATATTGGGCAATCTTTTGCCTGTTCCCTTTATTCTTTTACTTATTACACCTTTTTGCAATCTTCTCAAGAAGACAAAGCTTTTCGCGTGGTTTCCCCGCTGGCTTGAAAAAAAGGTTGAAAAAAATGAGAAAAAGGTAACCAAGTATAAGAACTTCGGTCTTTTCCTGTTTGTTGCAATCCCTCTTCCCGGCACAGGTGCCTGGACAGGTGCGTTGGTTGCATCGTTTATAGGTTATAAATTCAGAGATGCTTTTATTGCAATTGCATGCGGTGTTCTTGTTGCAGGCATTGTTATGAGCGCTCTTTCCTTTGGTGTTATTGATTTTATTATTGGTCTTTTTTAAGGAGGAACAGTTATGGAATTACAGAAGAAATTATTTACATCTGAATCTGTTACGGAAGGTCATCCCGACAAGGTTTGTGACACTATTTCCGACAGCATTCTTGACGATATTTTAGCCCATGACCCCAATGCCCGCGTTGCTTGCGAAACATGCGCGGCAACAGGTCTTGTAATGGTTTTTGGTGAGGTTACGTCTACTCACCAGCCCGACGTACGCAGCATAGTACGTGACGCAATAAAGGAAATTGGCTACACAGAAGGCGACATGGGCTTTTCCTACGATTCCGTTGCGGTTTTAAACACACTTAACAAGCAGTCTGCCGACATTGCCATGGGCGTGGACAAGTCCCTTGAGGCAAAGGAAGGCGACGAGAGCAAATACGACATAGGCGCAGGCGACCAGGGTATGATGTTCGGTTATGCGACAAATGAAACAGAAGTGTACATGCCCATGCCCATTTACTATGCACAGAAGATGGCAAAACGTCTTACAGATGTGAGAAAGAGCGGTATGCTTACATATCTTCGCCCCGACGGAAAGACTCAGGTCACCGTTGAATATGACGGCGATGTTCCCAAGAGAATTGATGCGGTTGTAGTTTCTACACAGCATACAGCAGACGTTTCGCTGGAAACAATCAAAAAAGATATTACAGAACACGTAATAAACGCAACCATCCCTGCTGAATTAATGGATGAGGACACAAAGATTTTCATTAACCCCACAGGAAGGTTTGTTATTGGCGGACCTCACGGCGACAGCGGTCTTACAGGCAGAAAAATTATTGTTGATACCTACGGCGGCTATGCACCTCACGGCGGCGGCGCTTTTTCCGGCAAGGACCCCACAAAGGTTGACCGCAGTGCCGCATATATGGCTCGCTACATTGCAAAAAACCTTGTTGCAGCAAAGCTCTGTGAAAAATGCCAGATTCAGCTTGCTTACGCAATAGGTGTTGCAAATCCTGTTTCCGTTCGTGTTGATACATTTGGCACAGGTGTTAAGACAGATGACGAAATCAGCGAAATTGTCCTTCGTGAATTTGACCTTCGTCCTGCCGCAATTATTGAAAGGCTTGACCTTCGCCGTCCCATCTATAAGCAGACTGCTACATACGGTCACTTTGGAAGAAGCGACGTTTCCCTTCCCTGGGAAAAGTTAGATTGTGTGGACAAACTAATAAAATATCTTTGATTAACCAAAACACCCCGATACTCATAAAATGTTATCGGGGTGAACTTAATTATGACAAACATAGTTATATCGTTTGTTATTATTTTATCTGTAATTTTAACAATAGTATTTTTAGTATTTAAAAGCGATAATGCAGTAGTCATATGCAAGGATTTGGAATCGCTTTTGGAAAACGATTGTGTTATAAAAATAAAAATCCGCAAGAAAAGGAGGGGCACAGATGCCGAAAGAAATAATTGAAGGCGAAGTTCACGGAATAGTTTATTACAACGAAGAAAACTGCTACTGCGTGTTTGACCTTGATTTTGCAAAGGCTCTCGTAACCTGTGTAGGTCATATTCCCCTTCTTACAGCAGGAGAACGCGTCCGCCTTGAAGGGGTGTGGGCAACTCATCCCGAATATGGCGAACAGTTCAAGTTCGACAATTTTATACGCACAATACCTAAAAAGGTAAATGCCATAAGAACCTACCTTGCCTCGGGTGTTATTCCGGGAATAGGCGAAGCAACCGCCGTAAAAATGACGGATGCTTTTGGGGAAGACACCTTGGAGGTTATTAAAAACGAACCTGAAAAGCTCACGGTAATAAAGGGGATTTCTCTTGCCAAGGCAATGAAAATGAATGAGGCTTTTCTTATTCGCCAGGATGCCGCTAATACTGTTATGTATTTTCAGCAGTTTGGGGTAAGTGCAAAAATGGCTGTTAAAATACATAACAAGTTCGGCTCTCTGGCAGTGGACTTAATAAAAAGCAATCCTTACACCCTTTGCGACGAAATAACCGGCATAGGCTTTAAAACGGCTGACCGCATAGCCTTTCAGATGGGTGTTGCCGCCTCCCACCCGGGGCGCATAAAAAGCGGCATACGTCATGCATTGGGCGAAGCGGCGCAAAATGGTCACACATGCTATCCCAAAGAAGGGCTTATTCCCTATTGCTGCCGTTTGCTGGGCTGCGATACACCAGAGGTTGAGGACGGTTTTGCCGACCTTGTTATGTCAGGTAAAATTGTATACGAATCTAAAACTGACCTTTGCTACCTCACACCTCTTTATAACGAAGAGCTTAGTGTGGCAACGCACCTTCTCACTTTGTCGGGCAGAAAGCCGCCAAAACCCAACTTTGATGTGGATGCGGCAATTGAAGATGCAAGAGAGGGCATTGTTCTTTCCGAAAAGCAGTACGAAGCCGTAAAGTGCGCTTATATGGAAAACATTATGGTTATCACCGGCGGTCCCGGTACAGGTAAAACAACAATTATAAATACAATTTTAAAAATTGCATTCAGGTTTGGCTTGAGTGTAAGTCTTGCTGCTCCCACGGGCAAAGCGGCAAAAAGGCTTGGCGAAGCATGTAATGCCGAGGCAAAAACACTGCATAGGCTTTTGGAGCTTGACATTTTGTCGGAAAGCGATGAATACAGCTATGCAAAAACATCCTCGGACATGCTCCTTTCCGACATTGTAATTGTTGACGAAATGAGCATGGTTGACTTAAGTCTGATGAGTGCACTTTTAAAATCTTTAAAGAAAAACGCAAAGCTTATCCTTGCAGGGGACGCGGACCAGCTCCCCAGTGTGGGCGCAGGCAACGTTTTGAAAGATATTATTGACTCAGGTAAGGTAAAAGTTATAACCCTGACAGAGGTTTTCCGCCAGGCTCAGGAAAGTATGATTGTAACAAATGCCCATCGTATTAACTCCGGTCATCTTCCCATATGTAACCAAAAGGATAAAGACTTTTTCTTTGTTCCCAGGCAGGTTTCCCAAGCAGACACCACCATAGCTGACTTGTGCGCAAATCGCCTTCCGAAAACATATGGCTATGACCCCTTGAAGGACATACAGGTTCTTTGCCCTTCAAAGAAAAATTCAACAGGTACCGTTGCACTTAACAATATGCTTCAAAAATATATAAACCCTCCCCATAAGTCAAAAAAAGAGAAAAAGCATGGCGAAACACTGTTCCGCACAGGTGACAAGGTTATTCAGGTAAAAAATAACTACAACATTCCCTTTGTAAGGCTTAATAGCAATGAGGAAGGCATGGGTATATACAACGGTGATATAGGCATCATAACGGATATACAACCTCAAAAGGGAGCTATGATTATTGAGTTTGACGACGAACGGCTTGTGGAGTACGATTTTTCGTGGTTGGACGAGCTAGAGCTTGCCTATGCTTTAACGGTGCACAAAAGCCAGGGGTCGGAATTTAAAGCGGTTATTCTTTCAGTATCTCCCGTTGCCCCAATGCTCAGTGTTCGTAATCTTCTTTATACTGCAGTGACAAGAGCAAAAGAAATTGTTGTTTTGGTAGGCAGCGACGAAACCGTTGCAAAAATGGTTGCAAACAATAGGGAAACGCACCGTTACAGCGGTCTGCCCTATAAGCTAAAAAGGGATTAAGCCATAAAAAGTTTTATCAGGAACACGTTATCTATCGCTTATCCCCACAAATGCACCTTCTGTCGCAAGACAATACCATACAATAATTACACGTTTATATGTCAGTCCTGCAACAATACACTCCCCTACATCAAGGGCGAAACCTGCTTTCGTTGCGGAGCTCCCCGCCACGAAGGTTCAATGCCTGTATGTGTTGTATGCCGCAAGTACAAGCATGCATTTTACGGGTCGTTTACTCCGCTTCTGTACAAAGATAACGTACGCAAAGCTATCATTGGCATGAAATTTCACGACAAAGAAAGCTTTTGTCACAGCTTTGCATATCTCATAACAAATGAAATATTAAAAAAGGGCTTTCCCGACCTTGATTTTATAACATATGTTCCCCTGTCGAAAGACAGGTTTGCCCAACGGGGTTTTAACCAATCGGAGCTTATTGCAGCAGAATGCGGCAAAATACTTAATCTTCCTGTGAGAGAAACCTTGGACAGGGTCAATTCTACACCGCGGCAGTCCTCCCTGCCTTTGAGAGAAAGACGTGAAAACGCAAAAAAATCCTTTAAAGGAAAAAATATTAAGCTTAAGGGCACTGCACTGTTAATTGATGATGTGTATACAACAGGCTCCACCATGAGTCACTGCTCATCGCTGCTTATTAAAATGGGTTGCAGCAGGGTTTACATAGCCGCTGTTGCATTAAATTCAAAATTTAATTAAATTTTTCCTTAATAAAAGTAAAATCGTCTGCACAAACTGTTTGTGGAGGCGATTTTGTTTATGAAGGTTAAAGACGTTTGTTCCTGCGAAACGTTAACCGTTACAGGACAGGACACTGTAAAAGAAGCAGCAAGAAAAATGGCAAAGCACAACGTTGGTGCACTTCCCGTGGTGGACTATTCGGGTAAGGTCATCGGCATGATAACCGACCGTGACATTACAGTTCGTGTTACAGCCGAAGGCAAGGACGCATCACGTTATTCCGTGTGTGATATTATGACGCACGACGTATCCTGCGTATGCATGGATGCAGATATTTCAAATGCCGCAAAAATCATGGGGCAGGCAAAGGTAAGACGTCTCCCTGTTGTGGACGACGGTAAAATAGTGGGCTTTATTTCTTTAGGGGATATTTCAAGAACAGGCAAATTTGACATGGAAGCCGGTCAGGCACTGTGCGAAATTTCAAGCAGACATTGTAAAAAATCCAACTAACCAAAAGCGGGTGTAAAAAACTATTAGTTTTTTTACACCCACTTTTTTTGCGGTCCGGACTATTTTCATTCAAACTGCTTTTGAAACCTTTTGAAAAACTCATAATATACCTTCATGTTTTCAAGGCTTGTCCAGTCCTCTGTTTCTTCTGCTCTTTCGCAGTCAAGGTTGTAAATTTTTGCTCCCGGAATTGCAAGTATGAAGGGAGAATGTGTTGCTATAACCAGCTGACAAGAAAAAAACCTGGCTGAATTCCACAAAAAATTTGCAAGCTCCATCTGATAAATTGCCGACAAGCTGTTTTCAGGCTCGTCCAAAAGATATAACCCCTCGTCCTTCAGCTCGTTCATAAAATAATCAAGGGCTGTTTCACCGTTGGATTTGCCAATAATGTTTTTTTCGGCACGGTTATAAACGAAATTACTTGCTGTACTGCTCTTTGCCTCGTTCATGTCATGAATTTCTTTATAATTATTGAGAAGATTTTTACCTTCCTTGTAATATTTAAACTTAGTGTTTGCCAGTTGTTGCCTTTCTTTAAAGAGATTTTCCCGTTCACGGTCAATTTTTTCGTTTCTCTGACGGGTGAAAAATATATTTTTAAAAACATCATCGCTTGTTATTATTCTCATTTGCATGGGGATGTTTTGCACATGCTCCTCACATAGCTTTTGGGCATAGCTTTCAAAAAAGGGAGCTTTGTTGTAAGGTGTTGTTCTTTGTATTCTCAGTTTTTCTGCCATAAGGTTAAGTGCTGTGCTTTTACCCGAGCCGTTGCCTCCATAGAGTATGGTTACAGGGGCAAACTCAATTTTCCTGAGTCTGTTTGTTAAAATTTTTGCCGGATAAAGGTTGTTGTACATAGGGTGCGTTGCCCTATAAAAAAAGGAATACTCCTCTTCCGAATTAGGGAAAGTAAAACTATCTAAGTATATACTCACAAAATCAACTCCTTGAGTTGAGTCTAACAAAAAAGCTGTGTCAAAAACAGGACACAGCTTTAGTATTTTCAATATTTAAGGCTTACATGTTCCGCAGGGAGAATATCCCATTGCAACAACCTCTTCACGGGAGAGGTCTGTAATTTGTTTATTTTCTTCACTTGTTTTTTCGCCTATACCGCAGTCTATATCATGAAATTTCATGGACTTTGTGTTAAGTATGTAACCTGTTTGCGTGGCGTCCTCCCTAGAAGAAAACGTGCCGTCAAGACTGCTTTGTCCGTCGGCATAGTTTATGTAAACACCCGGCTGAACGTTATAGCAGAACACATTAAAGAGTATGCCTTCGCCATTATCCTCTATGCTGTATGCTTCCATAAGCACACCACGCGCAACAAGCTCCTCTCCGTAAAATACGGGGGTAACACGGTAAATTACATGGTTGCCTGTTTCCTTCACATAGTCAGCTATCATGTTTTCAAAGGGAAGCATACCTTCAACATTCATGTAAACAGTGCCTGTAATAAGATTTTTTTCGTTGGCATTTTCACCGGAAAGCTGAAAGCCTATAAGGTGACAGCGGTTATAAAGGTATCCTGTGGAAATGATATCATAAGAAACAGAATGCCATCCCGAGGGCTTTACGCTGCTTATGGACTCTCTTGCCTCCTGAGGCATTAAATCCTGTCCCACAACCGCTATGGCAGTATCTGCACGGGAAAGGCTGTCTAAGGGAGAATAATATTCAAAGCTTAAAGGCGCAAACTCGTTAACGTTAAAAAACGGAGTATTATTGTTTATAACAGTGTAAGGCGAATTTGTATACGACGGTATAGAAGCAATGTCCACCGTCACATTTGTTGATGTGTATATAAGCACACTTCGTGTAGCATTATCCCATTCAACAGGGCAGTCAAATGCTTCCGAAATTGCTCTTACAGGCACCAGTGTTCTGTCGGACACAATCTGAGCCGGCACGTCCAGAGTTTTTTCCATGCCGTTAACATACATAACATTGCTGCCTATTGCCAATGTTACACTGGTTCCGCTTTTTTCACTTGTTACACTTCGCGTATCGTTGTCCCATTCAACACTTGCACCCAATGCCTCGAAAATAGCACGCAAGGGCACCAGTGTTCTGTCCTGTACAATTATGGGATTTACGTCAAACTCCACCCGGCGGGCATTGACATATACAGATATATCCTCCTCAGCCAGAGCAAATGTTGTTAATGAAAAAAGCATTACAACACTTAACACAATGCTTAAAAATTTCTTCATCCGTTCACCCTCCTGTATTCTTCCATAGTTATTTTTTCGTGGGATTTACCTCTAAATTCTTCTTGTGATACCAAAATCCAATGGTTAAAATCAATGTCGCATTTAACAGATGAGGGGTAGTGTCTGTTCCATTTAAAAACTACAAGCCTTTTAATTTTACCGCTCCATTCGTTCAGGCTCTCCCCTTCGGAAAAGCAACAGTCACCTTCATCTGCCCTTTGAAGAAAATCATCGCAAATTTCGATTTGCTTATCAAAATCGGAAAACAACTTTGCAGAATATTCATTCATTAAAAGCTTGTTATTGCCCGTGACAGACAGAATTTTTTTACAAACCTCTTCATCACGTGACTGTCTTCGGTTGTTAAACATTACTCCCATTCTGTCGTCAACCGTAATAAAAACCGTCATATTAATTCACATAGCCTTTCTGCCACAAATAGAAATTAAAATTACTTTTATACGCAC
>CAZRZU010000044.1:0-13687 GCA_964604615.1 uncultured Oscillospiraceae bacterium | reverse complement strand
CATGGGCACCAGAACCTAAATCTGGCACGTCTGCCAATTCCGCCACATCCGCATAATTTCATTTGTTATTATATATTCTTTTTTAGCATCATACTGCTTTGCGGCAGCCGTGCACCTTCGGTAATTCACAATGCATTATTACTTATTGTTAAGGAACAAATTTCTCTTTCGGGAAATTTGTTCCTTAACTCTGCACGCTGGATTCTGCACTTTTAAAAGTAGCATTCAAGGATTATTTATTCAAATAATCTTTAAATACCACCTCAAGTATTTCGTCACGTTCAAAACGTGTAATCATACCTCTTGCACCATTATGGCTTGTAATATAAGTCGGGTCGCCTGACATTATATAGCCCACCAACTGGCTTATGGGATTATAGCCTTTTTCAACCAGAGCTTCGTGAACATGTGCAAGTATCTCTCTGATTTCGCCGTCACGTTCGTTGCCTAATTCAATTTTTGTTGTAAAACTTGTCAATGTAACCAACCCTTTCTTATTTTTACTGATTAAGGAAATCCTTCATATAACTGTCTTTTTTCATTGTGGCACGGCGCTTTTCTGCTTCTTCTTCCTTTTGTTTGCGCCTTGCCTCAAGCCTTTGCTTCTTACGTTTATTATAGTTATACTGTCTTATTATAACCAAAACAATAAAGAAAAGAACAAAGGGAAGATACAACCACGGAGAGGTGAATATTGATGCTACCACCCCCAGGATGTTCTTAATTGGATCAAATGCGTAATCCTTGGTTGCAACCAAGGGCACCTTTCCCACCGAAACAGAATTTACAAAATACTCCGATTCGCCCAAAACGTCGCCCTTTGAAATGGGGGCTTTTATGTTTTTGTTGATTGTATCTGTATGGGTTACCTCTCCCAGCTCTTCGTCTATGCCTATAAGCTGAGAAAGATTTTCTCCCGCTTCTAAAAGAACTCTGTTTTCACCCTTTGCGCTTTTGATGGGGGCTTGTGCAACAATGCTGCCTGTTGATATTACACTTGCACGTTTAAAATTTGCAAAACCGTATTCAAAAAGGTTTGTTGTGTCAACAAAGTCCATGTTGTTCAAGTCCACAACATCGGCACCAAGAACCACAGTTATGAGGCTTATGCCATTCTTTTCCGCCGATGCTACCAGGCATCTTTTTGCATCGTTTGTAAAGCCTGTTTTAATGCCTGTTGCATACTTATAATAATACTTTGACGTTTTCCTTTTTGACACAAGATGATTTGTGTTGGACATACGTCTCTCTTCAGTATATTTTTCTGTGGGGGGAATTATGTACACATCGGTCTTAACAATTTCACGGAAAACTTCGTTTTGCATTGCCGTTCTTGCCAAAAGTGCCATATCGGAAGCCGTTGTATAGTGAAGAGGGTCATGAGCACCGCTGGCATTCATGTAGTTTGTATTTTTCATGCCTATTTCCAGTGCACGGGTGTTCATAAGCTTTACAAACTCATCTACACTGCCGGAAATCCTCTCACCGAGCACATTTGCCGCGTCACCTGCCGAAGCAAGCATAAGCCCGTAAAGAAGCTGACGCACACTAAGCTGTTCTCCGCTTAAAATACCTATGTTTGTGTGCCCGGGCGGCAAAAGACTTATTGCCGAGCCTGTGGCTGTAATAATCTCGTCCAGCTCCAAATTTTCCAGAGCCAGCAAAGCAACCATTATTTTTGTTGTGCTTGCAGGATACATTTTTGCTTCTTCATTTTTTCCGTACAAAATCTCGCCTGTATCTGCATCTATTAAAATAACGGCTCCCGCCTGAGTTTCGGGCGGATTGGCTGCGGCAGAGGCATAAATGCCAAAAAGCATCACAAACACTAATGCCGTTGCGCATATGCGTACAATATTACGATTCATCAAACTTATCCTCTCGACTTTACTTTACATATTTCAACGGATCCTGTGTTGCGCCGTTGATTCTCACTTCGAAGTGAAGGTGATTACCTGTTGATACACCTGTGGAACCAACCTTTGCAATTACCTGCCCACGGGTAACCTTGTCTCCAGCTTTAACAAGGAGCGAGCTGCAATGTGCATAAAGAGTTGTTATACCGCTGCCGTGGTTTACAACAACATACTTGCCGTAACCTGAGCCGTAGGTTGCTGTTGTGACCGTGCCAGACTCAGCCGCAACAATATCGCTTCCGTAGCCTGCACCTATATCAATACCTGAGTGGAACTTTTTGGTTTTGTAAACCGGGTGTATTCTGTAACCGTAGTTTGAGGTTACCCTCTGGCTGGCAGGAACCGGCCAAACAAATCTGCCTGTACCTGTGTACTTGGTCTGAGTGCCGTTTTGTGCTTCTTTTTCTGCCTGAGCCTGCAACTCCTTCTGGATTTTTTGTTCTTCTGCTTCGGCTATTTCATATGCCTTGGCATACTGCTCTTCGTCTGCATACAACTGGTCAAGAAGCGCCTGCTTTGCTTCAAGACGGTAACCAAGCTCAACCTTCATGTTTGCAAGCTCAACCTCTTTAACCTCCAGGTTTGCTTTTTCCTGAGCCACTGCATCTCTCGCAACTTTTATGGCATCTCTTGATGCCTTCATTTCAGCCAGTATCTTTTTATCGTACTCGACTATTTCTTTTATCATTTCAATTCTCGACAAAAAATCCCCAAAGCTGGATGCACCCAAAAGCACCTCCAGATAGGATGATGTGCCGTTTTCATACATGATTCTTGCACGTGTTTTGAAAGACTGGTCATATTCAATACAGTTCTGCTCTGCAATTGCAAGCTCTTCCTCTTTAATTGCCAGAGCTGCTTTTGACTCTGCAATCGCCTGAGTTGTTGCAGCAATTTCGTCTTCAACACGGTTAATTTCAGCATCTATGGACAAAACCTCGTCGGCAACGTTAGCCTTACGTGCTTTAACATCGTCCAGCTGTTTTTTTGCGTTATTTTTATTTTCCTTCGCCTGGGCTGCATCCTGTTTCAGCTCAGTCGTAGTTTTCGCAGAAGCAAGCTGCACAAAAGCGGAAGATAAAATGCTCAGTACAAGAGCCACAACCACAACCAGTGCACAAATGGCAACACCTCTGCGACGATGTTCAAACTTATTGTTTTTCATACACTCACCTAAATTAAACTTTAAGATGCTTAACAAGTGCAATCGCGCTTCCTACCGCACCCATAAGGACACCGAAAACCAATGTTGTGCCCACCATAAAAGGCAGGATTTCACTAAAGGAAATCAGCTGGAATATATCCAAAAAGTCCTTCATAAAGCGGACAATATAGTTATAACCGAAACCGATTAAAACCAAAGATATCACACCGCCGATAACACCTGTAAGAATGCCCTCTAAAATAAAAGGTCTTCTTACAAAGCCTGCTGTGGCACCCACATACTTCATAATGTGTATTTCATCCTTACGGGCAACCACACTGAGTTTTATTGTGTTTGCAATAATAAATATTGCAACTATAAGCAGTATCAGCATTGCAGCCAGGCTGGCATTTTTAACAACGTCGGTAACGTCAATAACTCGCTGAACCACGTCCTGACGGTTTGTTACCTTTGCAACATTGGGCACCTTTTCAATTTCTGCAACAAGTGCCTGAGACTGTTCAATGTCTTCCATGTTAACCTTTACACTTGAACGAAGAAACTCTTCCCCCTCCAAGCCGTCAAAAGCAGACGCATCGGCACCGAGATACTCACGGTATTCTTCCATTGCGTCCGACTTGGAAACAAAGGCACACTCACTTACGTTAGGTAAGCTTTTAATTTGATTATAAACCAGCATTTCTTCCTCGCCTGTAGCTTCAAACTCGATATATGCCTGAACCTGACACTGGTTTCTGATTTGTTCGCCTATGTAGTTAACGTTTGCCGTAAGGAGCATGAACACACCAAAAAGCAAAAGACAGCTTGTTACCGTAATAATAGCTGTAACGGTCATTTCACCGTTTCGCGTCATGCATTTAACGGCATTCTTCAAGAAATAAAACTGACGTCTAATTCTCAAGAGTATACACTCCCTTCTTGTCATCGCGGATAAGTACACCTCGGTCAAGTTCAATAACTCTCTTGTTCATGTCGTTAACTATTTTTTCCGAATGTGTTACCATGAGAATTGTGGTTCCCTGGCGATTAATTTCCTCAAAAAGCTCCATAATTGATGCTGCTGTAACACCGTCAAGGTTACCTGTTGGCTCGTCCGCAATAATAACAGAGGGCTTATTTACCAAAGCACGGGCAATACCCACTCTCTGCTGCTCACCGCCCGAGAGGGACGAGGGGTATTCTCTTGTTTTCTGGCTAAGGCCCACAAGACGTAAAATGTTGGGAACCTCCGCACGGATTTGCTTACGGGATGCGCCCACTATTTCCATCGCAAGAGCAACATTTTCATAAACTGTTTTGTCTCTCAAAAGGCGGAAATCCTGGAATACAACACCAATCTTTCTTCTGTGGTAAGGTATTTTGCGGTTCTTAAGGCCGTTTACCTTAACACCGTCAAGCCATACGTCACCGGAAAAAGGCTTTATTTCCGCTGTTAAAAGCTTTATTGCAGAGCTTTTACCTGCGCCTGTTTTACCAACAAGAAACACAAATTCGCCCTTATCTATATGAAAACTGACTTTATCAAGTCCTGTTACGTTATTTTTGTAAATGACTGTAACATTATCAAATTGTATCATGCTTGTCCTCCTTCACAGAGTCTTATTAAAACCTGTTCTGTGAATTATTAAGATATTTCTTTACCATCATGGCAACCTTGAACACAATGGCATGGTCCAGAACACGAAGGTCAAGCCCTGTAATTTTCTGCACCTTGTCCAGACGGTATACAAGTGTATTTCTGTGTACATATAACTGACGGGAAGTTTCGGAAACGTTAAGATTGTTTTCAAAGAACTTCTGTATTGTGATAAGAGTTTCACGGTCCAATGAATCAATACTGCCTGTTTTGAAAACCTCAGACAAAAACAGCTCGCAAAGAGTTGTGGGCAGCTGATAAATAAGTCTACCTATGCCAAGGCTCTCGTAATTCATAATGCTCTTATCGTCTTCAAAGGCTCTGCCTACTTCAATTGCAATCTGTGCTTCCTTGTAGCTCTTTGCAAGCTCGGGAATGCCCTTTACAACCGTACCTATACCAATGGCAACGGTAATAAGCGCCTCAGATTGGAGATTGTCGTAAATTGTTTTTGCAATGCCCTCAAGCTTTGCAGCGGTTATATTTTCCTCAACCTCTTTTACAAGAACAATATTTTCACTGTCAACGGTAACCACAAAGTCCTTGTCCGCTTCGGGATAAATGCCCTCAATGATTTCCCTTACACTCAGTTCGTCCGCAGAGAGATTTTCCTTGCACACATTGAACACAACCCTTGTGACATCCTGAGCAATGTTAAGCTCTCTCGCCTTTGCATAAATATCCCCGGGGAGAATATTGTCCAAAATAACATTTTTAATAAAATTGCCTCTGTCGTATTTTTCATCGTAAAGAAGCTTTACGTTGCCGATGGCATAGCCGAGAGCCTTACAGCACTTTACGGCTTCATCGTCTTCACCGGAAGCGAAGGTTATGTATTCTGTCTTTCCGTTACCGAAAGAGAGGAATGTGCAGCCTGCAAACTTGTAAGTCGTACCGCATTCTGAACACATGTCAAGAATGTTTTCAACAGATGCGTCAATTTCTTTAGGATTGCTGGGAGAAATAATGAACCCGTTTTCATCAATAACACCGATTTTTCTTTCAAAAACATCTCTGAATTGGTAAACAAGAGTTCTAATGTAATTATTAGACATATTTTTTCACTCCGTCCTTTTATATTTGTACACATATCTTGTAATATAATATCATTTTCTTTTCAATTTTTCAACACAATTCATAAAATTTTAATTTATTTTAATAAATTATTTGACACAATCCTTTTTGGTTTCATACATTGTACTAAGACAATTATTTTGAAGGGAGAACCCCCATGCTCGCAACAGTTGCATCGGTAAACAGTGCCAACCGTATACGTCTTCATCTGGCGCAAAAATATTCTGTTCAGTCCCGTGTAATACAAACACCATCCGCACTTACAAAAGAGGGCTGTGGGTACAGCATACGGTTTAAAGACGAACACAAAAGCTCAGTTGCAAAAGCGGCATCGGAGTTAAAAATAAATATACGTTCATTTTTTCGTGAAGAAGAAAAAAATTCAGAAACGGTTTATGTAAAGGAATGAGCAAATTGATATATCTTGACAATGCTGCAACAACATATCCAAAACCCTCCTCCGTCATTGATGCAGTCACACAATATATGACACTCTGCGGTGCCAGTCCCGGGAGAGGCGGCTACGATTCTGCCATACGTTCCGCTGAAATTCTTTTTGAGTGTCAGGAAGAGCTGGCAAAGCTCTTCTCTATTCCATCTCCCGAAAGAATAGCCTTTACAAAAAATGCCACGGAAGCAATAAACACGGCAATGTTCGGTTTGATAAATCCCGGAGACGAAATAATTATATCTTCAATGGAGCACAATGCCGTAATGCGTGCCGCACACGAATGTACAAAACGGGGTGCAAAGCTTAAAATTGCTCATGCATCTCCCTCGGGCCGTGTTTCGCCTCAAAGCATAGAAAACCTCATTTCTCCCCACACACGTCTCATATGCCTCATTCATTCATCAAATGTGTCGGGTACTGTAAACGACATTTATGAAGTTTTAAAAATTGCAAAAAAGCACAAGGTTTATACCCTTTTTGACATTTCCCAGAGTGCGGGCATAATTCCCATTAATGCATCCGACTTTGATATGATGGCAGCCTCGGGGCACAAAGGGCTTTTCGGCCCCATGGGTACGGGGTTTCTTTATGTACGAGAGGGCATCAGTTTACGTCCTTTGCTCTACGGCGGCACAGGAAGCTACTCCGAAAGTGCAACCATGCCCCAAATCTACCCCGACCGCTTCCATGCAGGCACTGTAAATGCCCCGGGCATAGCAGGCTTATTGGAGGGAGTTAAATTTATCCGCAGGGAAGGTGTATTTGAAAAAGAAAAGGAAATTACCCTCTATCTTTACGACCAGTTAAACGAAATACCACGGATTATAATCCCCGGAGAGAGAGACAGAACAAGCGCAGTCAGTGTGGTTGTGCCTCATTTTGACAGTGTAACCGTTGCAGAAAAGCTCAACGAAGATTCCATAGCTGTGCGGGCAGGGCTTCACTGTGCACCCATGGCGCACCGTACACTGGGCACAATAACAAGCGGCACCGTAAGGTTCTCGCCCGGATTTTTCACCGAAAAAAGTCAGATTGACACAGCAGTAAAATCTTTTAAAAAAATAATTGGAAAATAAATAAAAACACTTTATTTTGATGCGGTTTCATTGTATAATAAAGTATAATATACAACGAAAATGAGGTGTCTGTCAAAAATGGATGTAATCATATCTTTCATTGTTGATTTTTTCTCACTTCTCAGGCTTGAGGACATTATAGACGTTGCGATTGTCGCTTTTGTTTTTTATTACCTCAGTGACCTTGTTCGCGAAGCCAGAGTGTGGCAGATTTTAAAAGGTGTGCTGTTTTTCATTGTTGCCACATGGGTAAGCGGCATTCTTCAGCTGAACGCGGTTAACTTTATCATGGTTAACACAATGCAGGTTGGTATTCTGGCATTGGTCATTCTTTTCCAGCCCGAGCTAAGACGCATTTTGGAGCAGATAGGCAGAACAAACTTTGAGTCATTCTTCCGGGAAGAAAATGTTGACTGCGTAAAAACAGCATCTGAAATTACAAAGGCGGCTTGCGCCCTTTCCAGAGCAAGGCTCGGCGCACTGATTGTTATTGAAGGCAACACCGGTCTGGGAGACATTTTCGGCACGGGCACAGAGCTTAATGCCAAGGTTACCTCGGACCTTCTTATTACTATCTTCTTTGACAAAACTCCTCTTCACGACGGTGCAGTTGTTATTCATGACAACACCGTTCGTTACGCAGCTTGCGTTCTTCCCTTAACACGCGACGAATCCTTAAGCCGCGAGCTGGGCACCCGTCACCGCGCGGCTATCGGGCTCAGCGAAAACTGTGACGCGTCGGTTATTGTTGTTTCCGAAGAGACAGGCATTATAAGCATTGCGCAGAACGGTAAGCTGGAACGTAATTTCTCAGAGCCTGCCCTTTTGGAGGCTGTTACAAAAATTCTCAGAGGCGACATTAAAGACGATGACAAGAAAAATAAAATTCACAACAAATGGAGGGAGATTGTAAATGGCAGAAAAAACTAAATTAAACAAAAGTGCATGGCGTCTCCTTTTATGTATTGTCAGTGCAGTTTGCCTCTGGCTTTATGTTTCCTATGTTGAAAATCCGGACATGACCCGTCGCATAACAAACATTCCCATTACAATTACAAACGAAGCAAAGCTTAACGAGAATTCCCTTGCGGTTAAGAGCCTTTCAAAGGCAACAGTTGACATCAAGGTCCGTGCAAAGCGCAATCTTTTCACTGATTTAACGGCAGACTCCATCAAGGCAACCGCAGACGTTTCAACCATTACGCAGGCAGGCGAAAACATGCTGACCGTAAACATTACATTTCCCTCATCGGCTTCTTCAAGCGCACAGATTACCGACAGAAGCAAGCTCGACATAACAGTATACGTGGAAGAATACGTTACGCAGAATTTTACAATTGAACCCAACATTACCTCACCGCCTACAAACGGCTACTATGTAAATTCAAAGGTTCTTGCTAACGGTGATGAAATGATTCTTTCCGTTTCGGGCTGTTCAAGCGACATTGCAAGCATACATCACATAACAACAAACGAGGTTGACCTTTCCCGGGCAACAGACAACACTGTTGTTCCTCTCACGTTTGTGCCGGTAGATTCAGAGGGCAACGTAGTGGAAAACGTAACTCTTGCATCAAAACGGGCTAACGCAAATTTTGAGATATATAAAGAATGTCCTATTCCCTTGCATGCTGATGTCATAGGCGATGACGAAGGGATATACCACACGTTGAACCCCACGGCAATCTATGTTAAGGGGCCTGCCGCTTCAGTTGACTCTATGGGACCAATAACAGTGTGTTCCGTTAACGAGTACGACCATAACGACGGCGATGTTCTCTCTTTTGAAATACCCCTTCCCGAAGGAATAACCCTCCGTGACGGCGAACCTGCAATTGTTGATGTCATATTCAGCAGCATACAGTAGAAAGGACTGAAAACCTAATGACAGAAGACCTTTTAAAAAACAATCCGTTAAAAACCCGTGAAGACGTAAAAAAAGCAGTGCGTGACATTTGCGAGCCTTTGAAAAACCATTTCTCTCCAAACAAAGCATATCTTGATTTGGGCGCAACAAGCGCTGCATATTCCGATGAAACCGCAGCTATTGAATCATTTTCCCGTCCTTTGTGGGCGCTGGCTCCGCTTTTTACCGACGGCGGCGACGATGACTGGGCTGAAATTTACCGAAAAGGCTTTATCGCAGGAACTGACCCCGAAAGCGATGAATATTGGGGCGAAGCCGGACATTATGACCAGAAGCTGGTTGAAATGGCAGCTATGGGGCTTGCACTCATTCTTGCACCGGACAAAATCTGGGAGCCTCTTTCCCACAAGCAGAAGGACAATCTCTACAACTGGCTCAACGGTGTTAACAGCAAAAAGGCATGGGAATGTAACTGGGTGCTTTTTGCGGTTATGGTTAACCTTGGCTTTAAGAGAGTTGGTCGTCCTTACAACCAAGAGGTTGTAAAAAATGCATTTGATACGGTGGAGAGGTTCTACCTTGGCGACGGCTGGTATCAGGACGGTGTAAATGCTCACGTTGACTATTATCTTCCCTTTGCAATTTACTTTTATTCGCTCATTTACGCAAAGGAAATGGAACAGGAAGATGCCGCTTTCTGTAACGAAATAAAACTGCGTGCAAAACGTTTTGCGGAGGATTTTATTTATTGGTTTTCTCCCGACGGCAGCGCAATCCCCTTTGGCAGAAGCATGACCTACCGCTTTGCACAGTGTGCCTTCTGGTCTGCATATGCGTACGCAGAGGTTGACGGCTTTGAGGCAGGAGTTGTTAAAGGCATAATTCTTCGCAACCTGAGAAGCTGGTTTAAGCGCCCCATTTTTGATAAGGCAGGGTTACTCACCATCGGTCACGGTTACCCCTCTCTTATTATGACCGAAGGGTACAATGCTCCCGGTTCACCTTATTGGGCGCTGAAGTCCTTCCTTGTTTTGGCACTTTCCGATAATCATCCCTTCTGGACATGTGAAGAGCTTCCTCTGCCCGAGCTTGAAAGGATTCATCCTCTTCCCCATGCTCATATGATTGTGGCAAGAGATGGTAATCATGCGGTTTTATTCAACGCAGGACACCCCTACACAAACTGCCACACCCATTGCGGTGCAAAGTACGAAAAATTTGCTTATTCCAACCTTCACGGTTTTTCAACTCCCAAGGCTGAATGGGGCTTGGGTCAGGGCGCATTTGACTCAGCTCTTGCCCTTAGCGAAAAGGACAATTCCTACCGTGTTAAACGTCTTTGCGACAGTTACGAAGTGCATGAGGAATATCTTGCCACAAAATGGTCTCCCTGGAATGATGTTACCGTGGAAAGCTATGTTATAGCTGCGCTTCCCTGGAGTGTGAGAATTCATAAAATAAAATCAAGCAGAAATCTCGACCTTTGTGACGGCGGTTTTGCGTATAACCGTTCGCTTCCCACCGAAAATAAACGGAGTGAAAACACAGCTTATGCAATCAATTCTGACGGGGTAACAGGTGTTTGCGCTCTTACAGACAATGCTAAGTGCGACATTATCGGCACAGAAAGTAACACTAATCTTTTATTCTCCCGTGCAGCTATCCCCTCTGTGAAATATTCATTGGATAAAGGTGAATATACAATCGCCATGGGTGTATACTCTTCAACAACCGAAGCAACCTTTACTCCAACCTTTGAAGAAACAGAAACAGAATTTGTTGTAACAATTGGTGAAAGGGTTTATAAAATTGCGAAATAATACATAGAACAAAGTGTCTCCGATACTCCTTGGCAATAATTGTAACTAAGAAGAACAGAGGAGAAAACACTTTGTAATGCCATGTGCGTTTTCCGAAGTCTACGAGGAAATTCTCGCATGGCAATAAAATAATCGGCTTGCATCATACAAGCCGATTATTTTATTTCACACTTTTAAATATTTCAATCAGTTTTTCATCCTAGACCAGCTCGGGACTGTCCCAACAAAACCTCACAAGGTTTCTTTGGCAAATTGTCTCCTTAGGCTCCCTCCTCGAGGGAGCTGTCACGAAGTGACTGAGGGAGTAAATCCAAAGAGAGACTGTCCCAACCGGTCTTTAGTTTTACTTTAGGGCTTTTTTACAGACTCTTTTATTTCACGCTCTTAAATATTTCAATCAGTTTTTCATCCTCAACGTTTTCAATAACATCATACATTTTATAAACATCAGGCACTATTGCACCTTTTTTAACCAAATCTTCCATCAGCACAATAAGGCTGTCATAAAATCCGTCTAAGTTCAGAATAACAATAGGTGCATCAAGTCGTTTTAAATATTTAAGTGTCAGCACCTGAAAGAATTCGTCCATGGTACCCATGCCTCCGGGAGCAACTATAAACACGTCGCCGTGCTTTTCCATAAGCATTTTTCTTTCGCTCATGGTTTCAACCATTACAGTGTTGTCACAGGGAAAAACGTCTTCAAAATCCTTTATAAAATAAGGTGAAACACCCATAACGTATCCGTCTTTTCTTGCTACACCTCTTGCAACGGCGCCCATACATCCTGTTGCGCCTGCACCATATACGAGGGAAAATCCGTTTTCTGCAATTATTTCGCCCAATCGTTCAATCTGTTTTATCTGCTCGGCAGCAATCTTTTCCGATGCGCCACCATATACACATGCATAATATCTTTTTGACATACTAATTCCTCCTTGCCGGGCTTTAGTTTCAGTATAACATATAATATGCCCACAGTCACAAAAAAAGAATAAAACTTTTGTAAATTTTTTACCTCCCTGTGCCTTGCTGAAACATTGCCAGATTATCAAATGCCTTTACCGCATCAGTTTCACTTATTTCCTCGCAAATTACAGGAATATCGAGACCATGCTCCTTCAGCCTTTCAAATATCAGCTTGTAATTAAGCATCCCTTCTCCCGGTATGGCAGGTTTTACTTTTTCATCCTCAACTGTAAAATCCTTTGCGTGTATAACTTCAATTTTGTCTCCAAGCAGGTCAAACATGGTATTTATCATTTTATCCTGCTCTTTGTAGTTGTTTATAGTAATATAATTACAGGGGTCAAATATGACTTTAACATTATCGCTCTTTACATCAGCTATAAGGCATGCAAGCTTCTCGGGTGTATTTATTACATGAAAATGTACACCCTCTATGCCTATCGTAACACCGCGCTTTTCAGCCACTTCCGCAAGCTCCTTTATACTCTTAAGAAGATGCACATAAGCTTCCTCGGAATCGTTCTTACCCTCAAGATAATTACAGGTTTCTGTCCCCACAACAATCGGTTTAATGATGCTTGCATAGCTTATTTTTTCTTTAAATCTGTCAAGATCATGTCTCAATGCTTCTGCATCTGCGTTTGACGGATTAATATAGCTTCCCAACACAGCTACTTTAATATCACCCAGCTGTTCTTTTATGTTTTGAGCATACTCATCAGAAAACTGCCCGTATTCAAACCCATCAATGCTTCTCTCGCACACAAGCTGTATGTAATCTATTCCTACCTCAGTACACCTTTGGCAGATGCTTTCAATACCGCATCTTTCCACATCGTGACCTCTTATACCCTTTTTCATAATATCACCCTTATCTCAGTTAAATGAAAATTTATTTTCTATTGATGGTTTTATTTTATCACATAATTTCCGTCTTTTAAAGAGGTTGATGTATAATTTTTATTCGGATGTGGACTGCACATAACCTAAACAGTGCACAAAATTAAGTTCTTGATTGTCCACACGCAAAGCTTTTATCAACTACTCCGGGACTGCGGCTCGCTTCGCTCGCTTTCTTGGTGCAGAGCTTATCTCCCCGGGATGCCCTGATTAAGAGATAAAAGTATCCGTTTGCAACATCAATTCAACTGCGCCGCACTTACGACGGCTTGTTTCATTGTGTTGCTGCACAACCTTTGCGCGCTCCCTTCATCCGCCACCGGCGGCGGTCGCTACGCAGTTCCACCAACACGGTCAACCGTATCCGCTCTGCCTGCGCCTATGGCTTGGCAATCACGGACGGTTTTCGCACACGAGCTATTCGCCTCACTACGTTTCGGATAGCTCAGTGTTCGCCCGCTCAGTTGGTACAGCACCTACTTTCAAGCACTGAGTCAAATTCCACAATGAACCAAAAGAAAAGACGATTACGAAAGTAATCGTCTTTTCTTTTGGTGGACCATCAGTCTGAACGTTAAGAAAACAGTCCTGCGGACTGTTTTTAGTGAGGAGTCCCTGCGAGGTGAAGTCGAGCTGTACAGGCGATGGCTGAACCCGTCGGAGCATAGCGGAGAAGGGACAACAAAAATATTTAGAGAATAGTGAAGAGTGAATAGGTAATAAGTAAAAAAAGAACAAGTCTCTCACGAAACTTGTCCTTTTTTGGTGGACCATCAGGGACTCGAACCCGGGACACCCTGATTAAGAGTCAGG
>CAZRZU010000043.1:0-14247 GCA_964604615.1 uncultured Oscillospiraceae bacterium | reverse complement strand
AACTGCCGACCTCTTCCTTACCAAGGAAGTGCTCTGCCTGCTGAGCTAAGGCAGCATTTCTGTCTGTGTCACTCACAACAGTAGTTATTATACACACCTTTATTAAATTTGTCAACACTTTTTTCAAATTTTTTATTTATTAATTCCGGTGTTTAAACCACAAAAAATCACTTCGCCAAAAAGCGAAGTGATTTTTTAATTAGATTATATTACTTTACTTCAAGTTCAACATCCACAGATGTTTTGTTACCTGCAAAGTCTTCAACGTAAATTGTTACGGGGTACTTTCCGGGCACAGTAACGTCAAGCTCTGATACATCGGCAGAAACAAATGTTTTAAGGTCTATGCCGTTTTCATCAACGGCTTCTTCCACATATAAATCTGCCCACTTAATTGTGGATGTATCTGCATTAAGCGCGATTGTTGCGCTCAAATCCTCCTTAAGCTTAAGAGTAGGAGCATTTTTACCGTGTTCATCGTAGATATATGCTGTATAGTTAGCTTCCTTTGTATTACCCTGGGAGTCTGTTACCTTTACAATAATACCCTTTTCGTACTTGCCAACCTCGTTAAAGTTAATGCCCGTAGATGTTGTTGTGCCGTCCTCGTTTACTGTTTCGGAATATTCGTATTCAACAAACATTCTGTCTGCAACAAATTCGGGCTCAACCTCTTCACCATTTTCGTCTTCCATTGCAACAGAGGCTTTAATCAAAATATCGCCGTACATTGTAACAGGGTTGCCTTCAGCATCTGTTCCTTGGTATTCTTCCTGTTTAATTTCATAAGCACCGTCAACGTTGTCGCTGGAGGTGAACATAGCACCCCAGTTAATGCATCTTGGGTCTGTGCCCTTTGCAAAAGCGATAATGCCGCTATTTGCCTGAGAAACACCCGGTTGAGTAGTATCCACAGCGCCTGAACCCTTAAGAGCGGTCTGAATGTTGTTAAGAGAATCTGTTACAAGATTTTCATTAGCCTTTACGAAAACAGAGTATTTTGAAGCACCGGGTACAGCAAATGCTGCTCTACCGAAAATGTTAACACCCCATCTTTCGTGAATATTCATACCTTCGCAGAATTCGTTTTCTGTCAAAGAGCCAAGCAGCTTGAAAATTTCAAGGTTCTTGTCGCCGATTTCTTCGTGGAAAATATCAATACCGAATGCAACGGCTTCACTTGCCGCCATTGATTCTTTATATTCTGCAATAGAATCAACAGCACCGTAGTTCTTGTAAAATTCTGTTCTGTACATTGCATATGCTTGGAGAGCAAGACGGCTTACATCTGCGTCATGACCGCGGAGAAGACCAACACTGTCCGCACAGGAGATTGCAATGTTGTACTTATAATCGTCGTCCATATGAACGTCGTTATTATATTCCTTAAAGGGAACATTGTCGGGACGGGGGAAGAAAATAATACCCATACTTTCGCCACGTTCTGCCAATGTTGTGGAAGAAGAGCCCATTCTCCATCTTGCACAGTTTGTGAATACACATTCACCTCTTGCAAATGCTTCAACAGACTGAAGGTAGCCACAACCATTGTTCTTACCATATTCAGCCACACAGCAACCTACGAGGCGGTCTTCGATAAGCTCGGAAAGATATTCTGCACCTTCGATAGCTTCAGGTGAAGAAAAGTTCATGCCTTCACCGTCGTATATGTAACCGCCACTTGAGTGAACTGCCTGGATAGCTGTGTAATAATATCTTGCATCAAAAGGCACAATGTCGCCACCGGAAGGCGCCTTTTTGCCTGCATAATAGTTCTGGATTGTTTCAAGATACCAACGGAAGTTGTTCCATGTCCAGTCTCCGCGTTCATACATTTCAACCGGGTAAAGAGTTGTTCCGTCTTCTTCCTGAAATTCAGGAATTGCTTCAAGCATTGTAGCATTGTACACAATGGGCCAGTCTGTTATGTAGAGTAAGTCACGGTTTAAAAGATAATAGTGACCAAAGGTCTTGCTCATTGTAAGCCACTGGTAATCCTCAGGCTCAAAAATGTCCATATAGTCGTCAAGAGGCTGAAGAACGTTCTGCACCATTACTCTCCCCTGGAAACCGTTGGACAAAACAGCTATGTGACAGTAAGGGTCGCCTGCAAGTACAGTCTGCAAGCATTCCTGTGTTACACTACTGGTCCAGTTTTTCCACTTGATGTCAACTCCCAGCTCTTCTTTAACAGTGTTTAAAGCTGCGATAGCTGCTTTCTGCTTAATGGGGTCCATTACACCCTCGCCTGTAATATCACTAACCCAGTAAGGGTCGTCTTCCTGCATATAGTGATGACCTATGTAAATAGTATCAACCACATTTTCGTTCGTTTCTTTTTCATTACCGCAACCAGCCAGAAGGGCAATAACCATGATTGCCATCAGGAAGTATGATGCGGCTTTTTTAAGTTTATTTGCCATATTGAACTCCCTCCAAAAATTAAACTTTTTTCATAAATGTCCATAACTATATAATAATACTTTTTGACATTTAAGTCAAGTACCCAGCACCGCTTTTGCAATGTCGGCAGACTGTTTTGCATCGGCAGCATAATAGTCTGCACCTATGGATTTTGCGTACTCTTCGGTAAGCACAGCACCGCCGCACATTACCTTGCAGTCAACCCCCTCAGCACGGATAAGCTTTATTGTATCCTCCATGCTTTTCAAGGTTGTTGTCATTAGAGCAGAAAGCCCCACAAGCTTCACGTTTTCCCGTTTTGCACACCGGACTATATCTTCACTTTTAACGTCCTTGCCTAAGTCTATTATCTCATAGCCGTAGTTTTCAAGTATTACCTTAACAATGTTCTTGCCTATGTCGTGAATGTCTCCTTTTACGGTAGCAAGAATAATTTTGCCTTTTTTAACACCTTTGTCGCCCTTGCTGTCTATAACCTCTTTTATAACGTTAAAAGCCTCCTTTGCAGCATTTGCCGCATTAAGAAGCTGAGGGAGGAAAAACTCTCCCTTTTCGTATTTCTCCCCTGCCATGTCCAAAGCGGGGATGAGGTGTCCGTTTACGACCTGCAATTCCTCTTCAGTTTCAAGAAGCTCTCTGCATTTACGCACAGTTTCGCCTTTTAAGCCTTTTAAAATTGCACCTTCAATTGTTTCGGCTTTTTCTTCCGTTTTATTTTCCTGAGGCAGCGCACTCATTTTTGCAGTGTAAATGTTACAGCCGCTGTCACTGCCCGACAATGCTCCGTAAGCATACACGGCACCCATCATAGCCTCGTCATTAGGGTTAATGATGGGCATGGTAAGTCCATATTCCATTGCAAGGGTCAAAAAAGCACAATTAACCTTCTGTCTCTGAGGCAAGCCAAAGGATATGTTCGACACACCCAAAACTGTTTTAAGCCCCAGTTCTTCCCTGACATATTTCATTGCCTTCAGGGTTTCATACATGCCCTTTTGCTCTGTTGAAACGGTAAGTGTCAATGTATCGATAAATATATCTTCACGGGGTATATCGTATTCAAGAGCTGTATTAAGTATTTTCTTTGCAATTTCAACCCTGCCCTGCCACGTGGGAGGAATACCGTTTTCGTCCAAGGTAAGCCCCACAACAGCCGCACCGTATTTTTTTACGATGGGCAATATTCTGTGAAGGACTTTATCCTCGCCGTTAACCGAGTTTACAACAGCTTTACCGTTGTACACTCTGAGTCCTGCCTCTATCGCCTCGGGAAGAGTGGAATCTATCTGCAGGGGAAGCTCTGTAATGCCTTGTATTGCCTTTACGCACTTTGCCATCATGCTTTTTTCGTCTATACCCGGAGCGCCTACGTTCACGTCCAGTATGTGGCTTCCTGCCTCAGTTTCGGCAACAGCCGTGGCAAGAATATAATCCATGTCGTTATTTTTAAGAGCCTCGCGAAAAACCTTTTTGCCCGTGGGATTGATTCTCTCGCCAATAACCTTTACGGAATCAATAACAAGAGTGTCAGAAGGAGTACAAATCACACTTTCCTTCACTCGCTTCGGCTTGCTGCTCTTTAATTTTGAAAAGCTTTCTTTTACTTCTTTTATGTAACCCGGGTCAGTTCCGCAGCAGCCGCCCACAAACCTTACACCTATGGCTGCAAATTTTTCCATCGCCAACGCAAAATCGGCAGCATTTATGCGGTACTCACCGCTTTCAGGGTCAGGCAGACCTGCGTTTGCCTTAACCGCCAGGGGCAAGTCTGTAAAGCGGCTCATTTCCTCTGCAATGGGATATATTTCATCCGGACCCAAGGAACAGTTAATGCCCACAGCATCAACACCCAGTGCCTCCATTGTTATTGCCGCACTTGACGGCAAACAGCCCGAGAATGTTCTGCCGTTTGCCTCAAAGCTCATTGTAACAATAACAGGAAGATTGCTGTTTTCCTTTGCGGCAAGCACAGCCGCTTTTGCCTCGTAAAGGTCTGTCATTGTTTCTATGACAATCAAATCACAGCCTGCATTAACACCTGCTGTAATTTCTTCTTTAAAAATGTCGTAAGCGTCTTCAAACAAAAGACTGCCCGAAGGCTCCAACATTTCACCTATAGGACCTATATCAAGAGCAACAAGGGCTTTATCCCCAGCCGCTTCCTTTGCTATTCCAACGTTCTTTTTTATAATCTCTTCAACACTTTTGCCGCTGCTTCCCATTTTAAGGCGATTTGCACCGAATGTGTTGGCATATATAATATCGCTTCCGCTTTCCATATACATTTTATGTACGTTTAAAACCGCCTGCGGATTTTCAAAAGCGAAGAGCTCAGGCTTTTGCCCAACCTTAAGTCCGTTTTTTTGGAGCATTGTTCCCATTGCTCCGTCCAGTATCACAAACTCTTTATTTTTCAACCTATTCATAACAGGTTACACCTCTTTTTTTGTATTCGCAATCACCTTTCAAAAAACAGTGTTTGCACCCTGTGATTTTCTTTTGCCTTGGAGTATTGCTGAGACCTATAACAGCAGTAACACTTTTTGCAGGGGTAAGCATAAAGGATGAATTGCAGCTAAGCCCTATTCGCTTATGGCTGTGCGTCAAATCACAGAAGACCTTCTGCATTTCAATGGGGAAGTCACCATAGCCGGGGCTGAAACGGTCGGTAATATAAGTGTTTTCCTCTTTCAGGTACTGTTTTTCAAAATACCTCTCCATGTTATGGCAAACATTTTCAATTGCAACAGATGCACAGGCATCCAAGATAACGGCATCCGCCATATTTTCAACAGATTTTATGCGTATAAGTCTATCTATTTCACTGCCGATTGTGGCAGCTAAAAACACGCATCCGTCACAGCCCTCAAGATGCTCCGCAATGGATTTCCCCGGCAGGACTATGTCCGAGTCTTGCAGCCTCACAGGGCTTGAGCCGTAAATATCCCACACCATCCATTCACATCTGGGAGTTGCCTTTTCCATTACCATACGGGAAAACAAATCAATTCTGTGAAGATACTCTTCTTCCACAGCTCCGCCCTTATAGCCGAGATATTTAAGAACCTCATCCCGATTAATAGTTTTCAGCATGCTTTCACCGTTGTTATTCCCAATTGGCATCTACATCACCTTTTGCTGTCGGAAACTTCCTTTTTCATTGCCTTAATTTCCTTTTCTCCTACCGCCACAGAGCAGTTGGCAACTGCACCGTCGCTTGTTACCGCGCTGATTACAGCTCTGCCTTCACCGATTGCAACAATACGACCGTTCTTTACTATTGCCACCGCTTTATCCGAGCTGACCCACTCGATGGTTTCGGGGTCAGTATTGCTTACTGCATATGTAAGGGTAAAATTTTCTCCCACGTTAAGATACACATTCTTATCGCTCACAATAACACTGGACTTCGCAGAGGGAGACGTAACCGGAACAGGAGACTTAAACCTGTCAGAGGTGCTGTCGTCTTCTTCGTCTTTTATAACAGGGATTTCCTCATCGTCGGTAGTATTGTTCACCACAGGCTTTACACCTGCCGGAACATTTTTAATTCTCACAGTGCACTTTCCTTCAACACCGTTTAATGCCATGGCCTTAATTTCCACAATACCGTTGCCGTATACCGTTACGTTACCGTTAGAGTCAACCTGTGCCAAAAGCTCGTCAGAGCTGCTCCATGTGAGCTTTTCCGTCACCGAAGGGGTACAGGTAGCCTTAAGGCTCACGGTATTGCCGCTTTCGTAGTTAACCGTAATGTCGGACGCATCGGAAAAAAGACTTGTAACTACAATCTTTTCAATCAGCGACTCACCGGGCTGCACATCTACCACACATGTTTTTGACTCGTCATTTTCAAGCTGTGCTGTAATTGCGGCACTGCCGATGGACACACCTGTTACAACCCCGCTTTCGCTTACGGTTGCAATAGTCTTGTCAGAGGTGGACCACTTTACCTCGCCCACATAATTCATAACAGTTAAGGATGCACTTTCACCCAGCTTCACATTCAATGAAGTGGCATTGAGTGCCGCAGGCTGATGGCTTGCTTCATCACCCTGAGAACCGCATGCAGTCACAAGCACAACCGCCATCAGTGCAACCAGAACACAACAAAAAAACTTTTTCACAATAAATTCACCTCATCAACAATTCATTGAGCATCAATGCATGCACGGTCAAACACATTGCCTGCAATTATGTTTTTGAAAGCAACATGCACAGGGTCATCCTGATAAGAAACAATATCCTCAAGTGCTTCAAATTCACAGTAAAGGCAAAGGTCAAATTTTTCATTGGGGTTAACGTTTTTTATAAGCTCTGCTTTTATAAGCCCCTTGATATTGCCGTTCATGTCTTCTGCGGCTTTGTAAAGTCTTAAAAAAAGCGCTTCTCTCTCTTCAACCGACAATTCTGCTTTATATTTCCACATAACTATATGTCTTATCATACCACTACCACCTTTTATAAATATAGATATTAATATTATAACACAATCCTCCCAATAAATAAAGCATTTATTTTATACTTTGTGCAAATACTAAAAATCGTAAACCTAAATGGAGGATAACATGAACAAATTTATTATACTCTTTCTGACGGGAGGGTTGGGTTACTGTGCACTTGAAATACTGTGGAGAGGCTACACACACTGGACAATGTTTTTCTTGGGAGGCTTTTGCTTTTATTCTTTGTTTATTATTTTTTCCCGAATGGAAAATGCCCACATTATTTTAAAAGCAATAATCGGCGGCAGTGTAATCACCGTCGCCGAATTTGTAACAGGTTGCATAGTAAACCTTTTATTAAAATGGAATGTGTGGAGCTATTCTTCTTCGCCCTACAACCTTTTAGGACAAATATGCCTTCCCTACACAATTTTATGGATGCTTTTGTGCATACCCATAGCTTTTTTATTTAATTTTTTCCATCAGTATGTCAGATAAAGCACAAAATTCTTCAATAGAAAGCTTTTCACCGCGAATATTAACATCCTTACCCAAGCTTTCAATAGCGCTTGAAATGCTTTCCTTGCTGCCGAAACAGCCTGCATTTGCAAGAGAATTAACCAATGTTTTGCGGCGCTGTGCAAAAGCCGCTTTTACAACCCTGAAAAAGAACTTTTCGTCACGGGGGGTTACACGGGGAGTGTCAAGTAGGGTCATTTCAATAACGGCACTGTCCACCTTAGGCGAAGGAATGAACTTTTCCTTGCCCACCTCCAGAATAACCTTTGCGTCTGCATGGTACTGCACACCCAAAGTTACTGCGCCGTACTCCTTGCCTCCGGGCTGAGCACAAAAACGTTCTGCAACTTCCTTCTGGACCATGATAATAATTTTTTTAAAGCCATAGTCCCCCTCCAGAAGCTTCATGACAATTGGTGTTGTTATATAATAAGGCAGATTTGCCGCAACGGAAACCTGTCCGTCAAACTCTTCTGCAATAATTTTGGCAATGTCGGCTTTCATGCAGTCTTCCCAATGGAGTTTTATATTGTCAAAGCCTGCCAAAGTTTCTTTCAGAACGTTTTCCAGTCTTGTGTCAAGTTCAATGGACACAACCTTTTTTGACCTCTGCCCCAATGCAGCAGTTAAACAGCCAAACCCGGGACCAATTTCAATAACTCCTGCTACACCGTCGCATGCTGCGGCGGAAATTTGGTCAATAACTTCGCTGTCTGTTAAAAAGTTCTGACCCATATCTTTGGAAAACTTAAACCCGTATTTATTGCACAAATATTTAATTACCTCAATATTAGTCAAATCAAGCATACTATCTCTCCTTATCTTTTATATTTTACCCTGTATCGGTTCAAAAGTAAAGAAAAAGTCTCGGATTAACCCGAGACTTTTTTTAATCTAAAATATAAACCTTAACTTTTCTTCTGCCGAACTGGAAGCAGTCAGACTTTGTATTCATTGCAAGGTCAATTTTGTTACCCTTGATAGCTCCGCCTGTATCTTCTGCTGTGCAGTAGCCGTAAACAAAGCTACCGTCAACAGTTTCAATGTAAAGCTTGGACTTTAAAGGAATAACTCTGGGGTCAACTGCTACAACACCAACCTGGCACTTAACACCTGTTGCTGTCAAGCCGTCTGCATAGGGCCAGCATTCGTCAGCTGCTGCTGTGTAAGCAGATGCTTCACACACAATAACTCTTGCGTTGGAAAGGTCTGCGCCAAAATCCAAAGGAGACATTGCGTTAACCTTTTTCTTAACGGCAATTGTCATACCGTCTATAAGCTTTTCTGTTTCCTCTACGGAAAGAACTTCGTTTGCACCGCATTCAAATCCCATTTCGTCAAGGAATTCGCCAACGGTCTTGCTGTAAGAATAATACTGAAGCGTGGAACCGTTTCTTGTAAACTTAACAAGCTTCGATCTTGAAACAGAAATCTGGATACCATCGTAAACTCTTTCGTCCTTTGCGGGGAAAGCACCGTCGTTGCCCTCAAGGGGAATACCAAACTCTTCAAGAGCACCGCCAACACTTGTCTGATAAGTAATTGCGCTGTAAGTAGCATCTTCGTCAAATACTGTGACATACTTTGCTATACTTACTGTAATTGCCATGCCATCTGTAATCTTTGCATTTCTGCCCTGGCTCATGTAATCGTTAGGTTTAACCTGAATACCTTCAATGTTAAGGAATTCTTCTACTGTACCTGCATGTGTTGCATAGCTGTATTCAACACCATCATAGTTAAGGTAAACAATTGCAGGATTGTCTTCTACTGCGGCTGTAAAAATATTAACCAGCATAAGTGCACAAAGCACCATAGCCGCAATTTTTCTTTTTGCAAATATACTCTTTCTCATTATCTAACCTCATTTCCGGTGAACTCCCCACTTAGCGGAGCACCTTGATTTAGCTGCCGAACATCTAGTTCCTCGCAATGGTCGACTTTGACTGCAATACGCATTATACGCATTTTTAAGAGCTTTGTCAATACTTTTTCGCACTTTTGTGATATTTTTGTAACAATTGCTTAATTTTTTAACAACTTTTGATGCCAAAAAGTGGTTTTTGGGGAAGCTTTGACCCATTTTTTTACGATTGCATTGTGCACTTTTATATGATATAATATTACACAAAGCGATTAAAACCGTTAAATTTCGTGTTTTTTGTCCCCGGTGACAAGCCCGATTTAATATATGCAGCTATATTAAAAAATATTAACGTGGGAGTAATATTATGAAAAATTTAGTTAAGCTATTGTTTGTAACATTTCTCTTAACAATGTTGCCAATCATTGCAAGCGCTTCCTGTAACATTAATATTGACGGAACAGAGCTTGTATGCTATGACGTTAACGGCAACAAAGTTGAACCATTTGTACACGAGGGTACAACCTATGTTCCCGTAAGGGCGGTTGCTTCCGCCTTTGACACAGAAGTGTCCTGGGACCAGGAAACAAAAACTGTTCATCTTGGAGAGGCCGGCGGCACCCCTGCTTTGGGAGAAGAAATTAATATATATTATAACGGCGAGCCTTTTACATGTCTGGACTCAAACCAAAACGTTGTTTACCCCATTTTGCACGAAGGCACCACATACCTCCCCTTAAGAGGCATCAGTACTCTTTTCGGTAAAAACATTTTATGGGATCAGGTAACCCAAACTGCAACAATAACAACACCCCCGGGTGAAGACGCAGTTTCCTACCTTGTAAGTTCAGTGTCCAACACGGCATCCCTTACAGGTTTGAATGCCCTTGTTACAGTTGACGGCACACTTTATTGTAACGGCGAGGTTTTTTCTCATGTTTCGGAATCTGCCACAGAGAGCTACTCTCCCGTGGGGTTCTCACTTTCCGAATATTTACCCGTAAATTATACAGATAACATGGCTTATCTTGGTGAGGGGAAATATTTTCTTGCGGTATCGTCGGAAAGGTTTTCATCAAATCCGGATTTGAAAAAGACCCTCTTTGACCAAAATACCCCCACAACATTTTCTTCTTTATATTTATATATCTGCACACAGGGCGGATATATTACACAGGTTGAAATTTACTTTGCGGGCAAGCTTGAATATAAGGGCATTGTTTTTGACGAAACCTTTTCGGTTTCTGCCATGCTCCAATATCCCGAAAGCTTCACTTTCCCCATTATGCCCTATCCCGGACACATCTACGGTGAAGACGAAACCCCCGTGTCGGCAACGGCAGGAGAAAGCGCAGACTCAACTTTAATCTCGCAGATAGTTATATCTTATGTGGAAAGCCTCTTATCTGCACAGCCTTCAAAAATTTTAGCCCTTCTTCATAATAATGACTACACAACACTCTTTAGTCACAAAACAAATTCTCAGATTAATATGGAAATGTCGAACATTCAAAAAAAGCTGGCTTCCGCATATAAAAACGCAGACGGCACCTTTACATTGGATTCGCTGGTATATGTCAGTCCTGTTGCATTCTCATCTCAGCCGGACAACGCGGCAAAAGCAACTGTCAGCATAAACTTTTCAGACGGAGACAACACATGGGCAGATGAAATTGAATTTTTCCTTATTAAAAAGAACGGAAACTGGTATATTGACCCATCGGCGGTAACAGTATTGTATTAAAAAAGTTAATCTCAAACTAAAATACCACCCGCTATTGCGAGTGGTATCAGCATGTCGATAAAGTGTTACCGACAACAGACCTCAAAGGCGGACTAACGTCCTTCAGCACTTTGAGGTCTATTTTTTTATTACACATTCAATACCGATTTTAAGAACGACTTTGTTCTTTCATCTTTGGGATTTGTAAAGATTTCATCAGGTGTGCCTTCTTCAACAATACAGCCTTCTGCCATGAAAATTACCCTGTCTGCAACTTCCTTGGCAAAGCCCATTTCATGAGTTACGCAAACCATTGTCATGCCTTCCTTTGCCAAATCCTTCATAACAGAGAGAACTTCGCCTACCATTTCAGGGTCAAGAGCACTTGTAGGCTCGTCAAAAAGCATAACATCAGGGTTCATACAAAGAGCACGTACAATAGCAACTCTCTGCTTCTGTCCGCCTGAAAGCTGACTGGGATACGCACTTGCTCTGTCTCTGAGGCCTACCTTATCAAGCATACGTAAAGCAAGCTCTTCCGCTTCGTCCTTCTTCATCTTCTTAAGCTTCATGGGAGCAAGGGTAAGATTTTTCAAAACTGTCATGTGAGGGAAAAGGTTAAACTGCTGAAAAACCATGCCCATTTTACGTCTGTGGAGGTTTATGTCAACCTTGGGGTCAGTAATGTCAACCCCTTCAAAATACACCTTACCGCTTGTAGCATTTTCCAAAAGGTTCAAAGAACGGAGAAATGTTGACTTACCTGAGCCTGAAGGACCGATAATAACAACAACTTCGCCCTTTTTAATTTCGGCGGAAACATTTTCCAATGCATGAATTTTTTCTCCGTAATACTTACAGAGATTTTCCGTTCTGATAATTACGTTATCGTTCACTGCTTCTCAGTCTCCTTTCAAGAATACTTACAAGACGTGTAAAGAATATTACCAAAACAAGGTATATTGCTGCCACAGTCAGAAGAGGCATAAATGTTTCATATGTTGCACCTCTTATAATATCGCCGCCCTTTGTCAAATCCTGGATTGCAACATAACCCGAAACACTTGTTTCTTTCAAAAGCACGATAAATTCATTTGCAAGAGTGGGAAGTACACTCTTGAATGCCTGAGGGAACACAATATACATCATAGTTTTTATATATCCGAAGCCAAGGCTTCTGCCTGCTTCGAACTGACCTTGGTCAATGCTCATAATACCTGAGCGGAAAATTTCAGCTACATAAGCACCTGAGTTGATGCCAAATGCAACAATTGCAATCATGATACTGTTTCGTGAGGAAGCAAAAACTATGTAGTACATAATCATAAGCTGTACTACAACGGGAGTACCTCTTATAACAGTCAGATACACATTGCAAAAAGCATTTGCCACAGACAGAGCACCTTTAAAAAAACCGCTGCGCATTTCCTTTGCGTTTTTATCATAGGTGCTTCTTACAAGAGCCACAACAAGACCTATAACAACACCCATGATACAAGAGCAAAGCGTAATAAGAAGGGTTGCACCCAGACCGTCCGTTATAAGCTTCCAACGGTTTTTAGTTATAAAGCATTTTACAAAGTCAGATTGCAGAGTCTGAAAAAATTCATTCATAACTTTTCTCCTATATCATCAAGAAGGGAGCAGGTTTTCGCCGGCTCCCTTACAGATTTTGTTTTATGTGAAATTATTCTGCGGAAATGTACTTGTCAACGATAGCCTGAACTGTACCGTCAGCAATAAGTTCTTCAAGAGCAGTGTTAATACCTGCAAGAAGTTCTGCGTTTTCCTTAGAAACTGCGATAGCGTAATCTTCTTCAGCATAAGCTGTGTCAAGAATTACAAGACCTTCGGAATCAGCAACAAATGCCTTTGCGGGTTCGTTGTCGATAATTACGCAGTCAACCTTGCCTGCCTTAAGTGCTTCAACAGCATCAGCACCCTTGTTGTAACGGGAGATGGAGCCGAGACCTTCGTCTTCAATATCCCATGTAGCATAGAGGTCACCTGTTGTACCTGTCTGAACACCGATTGTGTAGTTGTTGTCGCCGAAGAGGTCATCAACTGTCTTAATATCGGAATCAGCAGGAACGATAACAACCTGAACACCCTTAGCATAGCTGATGGAGAAGTTAACTTCTTCAAGTCTTTCGTCTGTAACAGTCATGCCTGCCATACCCATGCTGTACTTGCCTGCTACGATTGCGGGGATGATGGAGTCAAATGCTGTGTCAACGATTTCAAGTTCCATACCGAGCTTTTCAGCAATTGCAGCTGCGATTTCAGCATCGATACCAACGATTACATCACCGTCGTAGTACTCATAGGGGGGGAATTCTGCGTTTGTAGCCATTGTAAGAACGGCCTTTTCAGCTACTTCTGTTGCATCTGTTGCAACTTCGCTGCCTTCGTTGCCGCCACATGCTGCAAGAGAAAGTGCAAGCATAAGGCAAAGTGCGATTGATAAAATCTTTTTCATTTTAACAAACTTCCTTTCAAATTTACATTAAAGCGAGAATCTCGCCGAACTCAAATTTACCACAATTTCATAAGGTTGTCAATACATTTTTACGTCTTATTCTCCTCCGTCGTAGTAAAGAGTCTCATCTTTATTGTTAAGATTCACATGCATGGCTCTCTCAACCTCATAGTCTGCCAGGTAAGACAAATTATGCACATACCATTCGTTTTCCATGGACGCATAGCTTCTTTCCCATCCTGAGGGGTGACTTTCTTCATATTTAAGGAGTATGTCAATAACGCATTTTCTCTCAAGCAGGCTTTCCGCCCTATACGAATTTCGTATTTGCATGTCGCTGTCGGAAAGGGTTCTGTAATCTATTACAGCATAATCATGCTCTCCTGTGGGAATTTGGTCTGCAATAGCTGCAATTTCTTTAGTGTTAAGGCTTTGTGGCAAGCTGATTATATAAACACAGCCCTCGCCTTCCTCACCTTCAGCACGGTAGTAATAGTCATAGGTGTACATAAATCCGCCGTTGAAATGTTGCGCAACCTCCTCCCCCGTACGGCATATTTCTACCGCCTCGGTAACAGGGGATGTTCCCTCCGTTGGTGCAACGGGTACACTCTTGTTACACCCTGCAAAAAATAGGCAAAGCATCAAAGATATAATACATATAAATTTTCTCAAGCAAAAGTTCTCCATTCCGTGTTAATATTCCTTACTATAATAACACATTGCCCGCAATTCTACAATAAAAAAGTGCGATGACTCGCACTTCAACACCCCTACCCCTCAATCATGAGGG
>CAZRZU010000042.1:0-14254 GCA_964604615.1 uncultured Oscillospiraceae bacterium | reverse complement strand
CGACGGCCTCCAGAGCCACAATCTGGCGCTCTAACCAACTGAGCTATACCCACCATGTATACAGTGCAAAAGCACTGTAAAATAAAAATGGCGTGCCTGCGGGGACTCGAACCCAGGACCTACTGCTTAGAAGGCAGTTGCTCTATCCAGCTGAGCTACAGGCACGTACATGGAGCGGGTGATGGGAGTCGAACCCACCTAACCAGCTTGGAAGGCTGGAATTCTACCGATGAACTACACCCGCATATCACCCTCATTACAAGGACCTTTGTTATTATAGCAAATAGGGTGCACTTTGTCAAGATATTTTTGCCAACTTTTTTCTATTTTTCGTTAGCTTTAACTAAACCCATGATTACGGCTCCAAACATTGCCCCACCTGAAAAGACCAAAAAATACAACATAGAAACACCTCATCATATAATATTCTCAATTAATAGAATTGTTTCATGTTTTTAAGTTTTTATACACGCAAAAAACGGTAAACACCTTGTTGATGTTTACCGTTCTCATTTTTTTATTCAACTGTAACTGACTTAGCAAGATTACGGGGCTTATCAATGTCTCTTCCCTTGCAAAGAGCCGCATAGTAAGCAATATACTGTGTGGGAACTACCGATACAATAGGTGTTAAAAGCTCATGCACGTCACGGATAACAATTTTATCGTCGTGGGAAGAAAGTGACTGAGAGGAAATTGTAAGAGTCTTTGCACCTCTCGCCTTAACTTCCTTGATGTTACTTCTTGTATTAAGATTTATGTTTTCCTGTGTGATAACTGCAATAACAGGTGTTCCCTTTTCAATAAGAGCAATTGTACCGTGCTTAAGTTCGCCTGCCGCAAAGCCTTCTGCTTGGATATAAGAAATTTCCTTAAGCTTAAGCGCTGCTTCAAGACAAACGTAATAGTCAACACCTCTGCCGATGTAAAAAGCATTTCTGGAATTTTTAAGGTATTTTTCTGCAAGGTACTTATAGGTTTCGCTTTCGGAACAAATTGTTTCGATTACGTTTGCAACCTTTGCAAGCTCATACTTTATGTCCATGTCGTACCCTTCTGAAACACAGAATGCCAGAATTGCAAGCACTGCAATCTGAGCAGTATATGCCTTTGTAGAAGCCACTGCAATTTCAGGACCTGCATGTAAGAGAAGTGTGTGATTTGCTTCTCTTGAAAGGGTGGAACCCTTAACGTTTGTGATTGTAAGCGCTTTGTAACCCATCGCCTTTATTTTTACCATTACAGCTCTGGAATCGGCAGTTTCACCGCTTTGAGAGATGAATATAAAGAAGGGTTTTTCGCTTAAAATCGGTGTATTGTGAACAAACTCGCTTGCAATGTAGGAGTCAGTAGGCTTACCTGCCATTTTTTCAATAAGCTGTTTGCCCACCAAGCCTGCATGATAACTTGTTCCGCATGCGATAATGTAAACCTTGTCGCATGCTCTCATGTCCTGCATTATTGCTTCGTCTATGCATATCTCCCCGTCTTTGTTTGTATATTCCTTAATGAGTCTGCGGATTACAGCAGGCTGTTCCTCGATTTCCTTAATCATGAAATGAGCATATGTACCCTTTTCAGTGTCAGACAAGTCAAGCTCTGCACGGAAAGGTTCGCGAACAATATGCTTACCGTACTGAGTGTAAATCTCAACACTTTCCTTTGTAACAATAACATATTCTTTATCGTGAATTTCAAAGAACATATTTGTGTTTGCAATCATTGCCATAGAGTCGCTGCCAATCATATTGAAGCCTTCACCCTTACCAATAAGAAGAGGAGACTTATTCTTAACAGCATAAAGAACATCGGGTGTTTCCCTGTCTATAATTGCAAGAGCATAACTACCCTGAATTTCACTTATAAGATGGCGGATTGCCATGGGAGTGTCCTCACCGGAAGCCGTAAATTTATCCAGAAGCCAAGCAATAATTTCGGTATCTGTTTCGCTTTTAAATGTAACGTCCTTCAGATACTTGCTTCTTAAAAACTCTTCGTTTTCAACAATGCCGTTATGTACCAACACAAAACGGTCACTTACATGAGGGTGAGCATTGTCTTCCGTGGGTTTACCGTGAGTTGCCCAACGTGTATGACCAATCCCCTTTGTGCCTGTGAGTGTTGTACCGTTTTCCGTCTTTTTATAAAGGTTTTCCAGCTTGCCCACAGCCTTTTCAATAACAACATTATCGCCGTTGCAAACTGCAATCCCTGCACTGTCATATCCGCGGTATTCAAGCTTACTGAGCCCCTCAAGCAAAAGAGGTGCAACCTGCTTGTCACCTATGTATCCAACTATTCCGCACATATTTTTCAAATCCTTTCAGAATTTATTACTTTTATCATTTCTTCTATACACAACCCCATATCGGTACTGCTCATGGAAAAGCCTTCCTTGCCCTGGCCTGACTCATACGGAAGGTGAACAAACCCCACCTTCAGCTGAGGCAAAGCACACAGCAACCCGTACAACAAGCTGTTGCATACAAAGGCTCCGGCAGAAGCACTCAAAGATGCTTCAAAACCCACGTTTTTAACTGCCTCCACCATTTCTTTAACAGGCATGTTTGAAAACAGAGCATTTTCCCCTTTTGGGTCAAGTTTTATACCGTTTAACACCTTTGCATTATTGTCGCACATCTCAGACAAAGCATAATTAACAGCTATAACTTCAACCGTAATGCACCGTCTTCCGCCTGCCTGACCCATGCAAAGCACAGCATCTGCACCCGTTTTTTTTACTTTTTCCAGTACAACATGGGTACATTCTCCATATACGGTGGGAACAACCATTTTATGAATTTCAACACCGTCCAAAGTGTCAGGAAGCTTTCCCAGCACCATAAGAGACGAATTGCTTTCATCTCCGCCAAACGGGTCAAATGCCGTTACAAGAATTCTCATTACACAACCTCTTTGCACTGCGCACATACACCATAAATGGAAAAATCATACCTGTCAATTTCAAAGCCCTTGCTCTTAATTTTCAAAATTTCCTCGTTTTCAGCATCGGGGAAAATATCGATAATCTTTTGACACTTTTTGCACACAAAATGATAGTGCTCAGCCATGTTAGCATCAAAGCGCGAGGAATTGTCCGTATAAAGTTCCCTTGCAATGCCTATTTCAATCATGTGTTTAAGATTTCTGTAAACAGTAGCCAAAGACACATTGGGAAACTTTTCACGCATCTTTTCATAAACCCATTCAGCGGTAGGATGCGTATCGGTAGATTGTAAAACTTCAATCAAAGCATCTCTTTGTTTACTATGTTTAGTAGTCGCCATGCAAGGCACCTCCTTTATAAAGCAAATAAACACATTTTTACGTAATTATTATACCATAGATACATTTCAATTGCAATAATAATTATTATAATGTATAATGTTTACGAAAGGTTGTGTTAAAATGAAAAAACTCCAAATTGTAATTGCATTGCTATTAGCATTTGTTCTAAGCGGGTGTGCGGACATGTATATTCCGCAGGATAACAACAATCCCTCTACCCCGTCGGAAAAGGAACATGTAACAGACAAATTAGTTGTTCACTTTTTAGATGTTGGTCAGGCTGACTGCACCGTTATCCAATTGCCGACAGGTGATGTTCTGATGATAGATGCAGGCAACAATGACGACAGTAAATTAATATGCAATTATCTTGACAGCCTTGAAATAGATACCATTGACTATCTGGTAGGTTCTCATCCTCATGAAGACCATATTGGGTCATTAGATGTTGTAATTAATAGCTATGACGTAACAAATCTCTATATGCCTGATGCAAAGGCTGACACAAAAACATACCGCGATGTAATCGCTGCCACGGAAAAGAAAAATGTTAACATTATTTCCACATCTGCCGGCATGACCATTTACTCAGACGAATATTTAAAAATTGAAACTTTGGCTCCTGTAAAAAACTATTCAGACCTTAACAATGCAAGCATAGTTGTGCGCCTTACATATAAAGACTCTTCCTTTCTGTTCCCTGCTGATGCGGAAGAGTTGAGCGAAAACGATATAACAGGAGACGTTTCTGCCGACATTTTAAAAGTTGGGCATCACGGTTCATCAACCTCTACATCTGCCAAGTTCTTGGCAAAGGTTGACCCCATGTATGCGGTCATCTCCTGCGGAAAAGGAAATTCCTACGGTCATCCCCACTACGAAACACTGGAAAAGCTCGAAGATGACGACATAACCATCTACCGCACAGACGAAGAGGGCACTCTTATCTGCACAACAACAGGTGGCGGACCGGCAGACTATAAATGGGAAACAAAGTAATATGATGGATTTTTATACCAACTGTACCCTCTGCCCCAGGGAATGTAATGTTAACAGATACGAAAAAGCAGGCTACTGCGGCGAAACTGCCCACCTTACAGCTGCACGTGCAGCACTTCATGCGTGGGAAGAGCCTTGTATTTCTCATACAAATGGCTCGGGGACAATTTTTCTTCGGGGCTGCAATCTTCGGTGCATTTATTGCCAGAACTACTCCATAGCTCACAATCAGGGCGGAAAGGCAATAACCTTGCAAAACCTGGCAGATGCCATGCTTGAATTGCAAAATAAAGGTGCACATAACATAAATTTTGTTACCCCCACCCACTTTGCGCCGCACATTGTAAAGGCGGCAAAGCTTGCAAAATCAAAAGGGCTTAATATTCCCATTGTATACAACACGTCGGGCTACGAAAAACCCGAAACTGTTAAAATGCTTAAAGATACCGTTGACATTTTCCTTACAGATTTCAAATACATAAGGTCAGAAACTGCAAAAAAATATTCAAATGCGCCAAACTACCCCGAATATGCCAAATCATCCCTTGCTGAAATGGTAAAAATTTCACCTGTTCCGCTTATTGAAAAAGGTGTTATGAAAAAAGGTGTAATTGTTAGGGTCCTTTTACTTCCCGAACACCTTATTGAAACAAAAATGATTGTAAAATACCTGTATGGAACATACAAGGACAATATTTACATCAGCCTTATGAACCAGTATACCCCCATAAAAGAGCACGAGTATTCCAACCTTAACCGTCGTGTTACGGATTATGAATATAAATCTCTTGTGGATTATGCAGCCTCTTTGGGCATAACAAATGCCTTTGTTCAAAAGGGTGATACTGCCAAAGAAAGCTTTATACCCGATTTTGACTTAACGGGAATAAAATAACTCCGCTGAATAGAATCAGCGGAGTTATTTTATTTCACCATGCTCTTTTTCAAAATCTGTTATTCTCTTTTTAATCATCTGTTCAAGCTCTTTATTTTTTGTTCTGCCCTCATACTCAGCAATATATCCCAATTTTTTTAATAAAACAGGACTTATGCGCAAAGTATATCTCGCCAGAATATCCTTCATTTTGACGCCTCCAAGAATAATTATTGACATAATTATAACGTCATATTATAATCAAAAGTAAAATTGACGCAATTTTGACGCATTGTTTTTGGAGGGAACTTCTTTGATTTGTACTTTTTTTGGACACCGCGATACTGAACAAATCGTTTTTCACTTACTTGAAAACGCAATTGAAAAGGTTATACAAAACCACTCCGTTAATCATTTTTATATTGGCAACAACGGCAACTTTGATAAAATGGCTTTACAAGCCGTAACAAAGTTACAAGTTAAATATCCGTATATAACATACGAAATAGTTCTTGCTTATATGGCTGACGAAGGACAACACCCCACCCTTTTCCCCGAAGGAATTGAAAATACTCCTAAACGGTTCGCCATTTGTTTTCGAAATAAATGGATGGTAAAACATTCTGACTATATTATTTCATACATCACACAATCCTATGGCGGGGCATATCAATATACTAAATATGCTAAAAACCAAGGAAAATTTATAATAAATCTATCTGACCACAATTTAAATTAGCATTTTGCTTGCAAAATATATCGTGCACTTGCATATATTACCTAAAGCAGCCTTTAAATGGCGCAGAGAAAAATGATACCGAATGGCTCCGAGTGACCCAACGGCATACGTGTGTACTCCGAGCATTCAGTTCGGACCGTAGCACAAAGCATACAATTAAGCCATTCACACATACTTTTTCATATGATTAATAGCGCTTTTTTCAAGTCTGGATACCTGTGCCTGGCTTATACCTACCTCCTTGGCTACTTCAATCTGCGTTCTTCCACGGAAAAACCTTAAGTCAAGGATTTGCCTTTCTTTTTTGCTCAAATGCTCCATGGCATCTTTTAAAACAATATGCTCAATCCATGACTCGTCATTCTTTTCGTCTGAAAGCTGATCCATAATAAAAACAGTATCTCCTCCATCGTGATACACAGGTTCAAAAAGGCTCACAGGTTCACATATTGCGTCCAGTGCAAAAACAATTTCCTCCTCGGGCTTTTCTATCTCCTTTGCTATTTGTTCAATTGTAGGCTCCTTGCCGTACTTATTAATGAGCCGCTCCTTTGCCTGGAGCGCTTTATATGCGGTATCACGCACACTACGTGACACACGGATTGAGTTGTAATCTCTGAGGTAGCGTCTTATTTCGCCTATTATCATGGGCACTGCATAAGTTGAAAACTGTACACCCTGTTCTGTGTCAAAATTATCCAGAGCTTTTATAAGCCCCACACATCCCACCTGGAATAGGTCATCGGGGTTTTCTCCTCGTGATGCAAATCTGCCAATGATGCTTAAAACAAGCCTTAAATTACCTGTAATAAATTCCTCGCGCGCCTTTTTATCGCCTGCCTTTATACGTTCAAAAAGCTGTTCCTTTTCCTTTGCAGTCAGCATGGGTAATTTTGATGTATTTACACCACAAATTTCTACTTTATTCATAATAAAATCCTCCGTAAGAAAGATATATTAAAATCTTTCCCACAGAGGATTTTTTTATGCTACTTCTTTATACTCTTCCAATAATTTTCAGTTGTGCTTTCCAGCTTATTGTCACCGTAAGTGTAATATTTTTTGTTTTTAATTTTATCGGGCAAATATTGCTGAGGTACATAATGATTAGGGTAAGAATGAGGATATTTATAACCCGTCCCGTGACCGAGATTTTCCGCACCTCCATAGTGACTGTCCTTTAAATGAGCCGGAACTTCACCTGTGTCGGATGATGCGATATCGCCCATTGCGGCATCTATTGCACAAACAGCACTGTTGGATTTTGGCGCCGTTGCCAGCATTATTACTGCTTCAGCAAGAGGTATCCTCGCTTCGGGAAGACCAAGCTGCAAGGCAGCATCAACACATGCTTTTGTTATAACAATTGCATTTGGGTATGCCAGTCCCACATCTTCCGCAGCCATTACAAGAATCCGTC
Source organism: uncultured Oscillospiraceae bacterium (assembly GCA_964604615.1). Lineage (GTDB taxonomy): Bacteria > Bacillota > Clostridia > UMGS1883 > UMGS1883 > RGIG1927. The sequence goes on along the minus strand of CAZRZU010000042.1, from coordinate 6,934 downwards.
TGCATACACTTTGCAAATCACCTGCTGTTAAAAGCCTTGCCATGTAATGAACGGCAGCATCCGGGTCACTTCCGCGAACAGATTTCTGAAAAGCGGACAAAACGTCGTAATGGTCGTCGCCGTCACGGTCGTGCCTGAAAGATTTTTTGCGGGTGGTTTCTTCCACTGTTTCAAGAGTAACAACTCTTTTCCCGTCTTTATCCATTTTAGCAGAAAGCGCAACAACTTCCAGTGTATTCAGTGCTTTTCGCACATCACCGGATGAGGAGTTTGCAATATGCTCCTTCGCATCAGGGTCTATCTTGAGTTCTTCACCAAAAGCTTTTATTGCCCTGTCTATGGCTATGGCAATATCTGCTGAGCCGACAGGTTCAAACTCGAACACCGTACAACGCGACAAAATCGCATTATATACATAAAAATACGGATTTTCAGTGGTGGAAGCAATAAGAGTTACCTTTCCGTTTTCAATGCATTCCAGAAGGCTCTGCTGCTGTTTTTTGTTAAAATTCTGTATTTCGTCCAGATAAAGCAACACACCGTCTGTGCCAAAAAGCATTTCGGACTCTTCCACAACTTTTTTTACATCCGAAACCGATGCCGTTGTTGCATTGAGCTTATAAAGCCTCTTGTTGGCTCTTTGAGCAGCTATGTTCGCAACAGTAGTTTTGCCAACACCTGAGGGACCGTAAAAAATCATGTTAGGAATATTTCCCGAATCCAGTATATTACGGAGCACCTTTCCATCGTCAAGCAAATGATGCTGACCCACAACCATATTCAAATCGTCGGGACGTATCCTATCCGCTAAAGGCTGACTCATATCTTTTCACCACCAATCAAATGCAGCATAACTGCATTTGTCCATACGTCAATTGTTTATTAATATAAAGGATATTTTTCACAGAGTGTTTTTACTCTTCCCTTGATTTCTTCCTGTGCTGTGTCAAAAGCAGTAATTGTGAGATACATCAACTCTGCAATTTCTTTCATGTCTTCTTCAACCATACCACGGCTTGTAACAGCAGGTGTACCAACACGTATACCACTGGTTACACCGGGCTTTTCCGGGTCAAAGGGGATTGCGTTTTTGTTAACCGTAATACCCACTTCGTCAAGACGGTGTTCGTATTCTTTACCTGTCATATCAAAGGGACGAAGGTCAACAAGCATAAGGTGGTTGTCAGTACCGCCGGAAACAAGGTCAAAGCCTTTTTCAAGGAGTGCTTCGCTGAGAGCCTTTGCATTTTTTGCAATCTGAGCCTGATAAAGTTTAAAATCTTCACTTGCCGCTTCCTTGAAGCAAACTGCCTTGGCTGCGATAACGTGCATCAAAGGACCACCCTGAATGCCGGGGAACACTGCCTTGTTAATAGCCTTTGCGTGCTCTTCCTTGCAAAGGATTAGACCACCACGGGGTCCGCGGAGGGTCTTATGTGTTGTAGTGGTTACAAAGTCAGCATAAGGTACCGGAGAAGGATGAACACCTGCTGCAACCAAACCTGCAATGTGCGCCATGTCAACCATAAAGTAAGCGCCAACTTCCTTTGCAATTTCACTGAACTTTTTAAAATCTATTTCTCTTGAATATGCACTTGCACCTGCAAGGATAAGCTTGGGCTTACATTCAAGAGCAAGTCTTCTTATTTCTTCGTAGTCAATAACCTGGTCATTTTCTGTAACACCGTAAGGAACAATGTTAAAATATTTACCGCTCATGTTCACAGGACTGCCGTGCGATAAATGACCGCCGTGAGCCAAGCTCATGGAAAGCACGGTGTCGCCGGGATTAAGCATTGCGAAGAATACAGCCATGTTTGCCTGTGCACCGCTGTGAGGCTGCACATTTGCATGCTCCGCACCGAAAAGAGCCTTTGCTCTTTCAATAGCCAAAGTTTCAACCTCGTCTACATATTCACAGCCGCCGTAATACCTCTTTCCGGGGTAGCCTTCGGCATATTTATTTGTAAGGGGGCTGCCCAATGCTTCCAATACCGTCTCTGAAACAAAATTTTCAGAAGCGATAAGCTCAATTTTATTCCTCTGCCTGTTTACTTCTTTCTCCATTGATGCATAAACCTCAGGGTCAAAAGCTTTAACTTTGTTGAATTCCATTGCTATTCTCCTTTGCAAAAAATACGAAACTATTATATAATTTTTTTCTTTAATTATCAAGCTTTTTATGATAAAATATGATTGAAATTTGATTCTTCCGAGGTGAAAACCGTGAAAAAGAAAGAACGTGCACTTGCCTTTGCTCAAGTGTTGGAAAATCTATATCCCGATGCCATATGTTCTCTTGAATATAAAGACCCTTTTCAGCTTCTCTGTGCGGTACAGTTGTCCGCGCAGTGTACCGATGCACGTGTTAACCTTACAACACCTGCGTTGTTTGAAAAATACCCCGATGCGCCCTCAATGGCAAAGGCGGAGCTTTCCCATATTGAGCAAATTATAAAGCCCTGCGGCTTTTATCATAACAAGGCAAAAAACCTTATTAAATGTGCCAATCAGCTTGTTGAAGAATATGACTGCAAAGTGCCCGACACCATGGAAAACCTTTTGAAATTGGCAGGTGTGGGCAGGAAAACCGCCAACCTTATTTTAGGCGATGTTTACCATAAAGGCGGTATGGTTATTGACACCCATGCAAAAAGGATACTTTTCCGTATGGGGTTGACAAAAGAAACAGACCCCACGAAAGTTGAGTTTGAGGTATCCCCCATCATACCTTTAGATAAGCAATCGGATTTTTGCCACAGGCTTGTTTTATTTGGTCGGGACATTTGTACAGCCAGAATAGCATACTGCGAAAATTGCCCGGCAGAAACTTTCTGTCCCAAGAAAAACCCTAAAAAATAACAGACCTCAAAAGCGGGCTATGCTCTTTTGCTCTTTGAGGTCTGTTTTTCACCTTATAGGAAATTGCGTATTTCCTATAAGGTGAAAAATAAATTTTATATTATTGCCATGCGAGAATTTCCTCGCAAGACTCGGAAAACGCATATGGCATTACAAAGTGTTTTCTCCTCTGTTCTTCTTAGCTTTATTATTGCCAAGGAGTGTCGGAGACACTTTGTTCTTTTATTCTATTCTCTTGCTGTCACAAAGAGGCATGCACCCTTCCCATATGAATGCTTCATAGGTATATGCATCCGGCATTTGAACAGTGTAAGAATTCTTTTTAATCTTTTTTATGTAAATTACCGTATTGTTCGCATCATAAGCAGCAACATAAATTGACCAATCGCCGTCGTACAAATCATCATACGTGTATAAAACTCTTATGGTTTCACCGTTTTTAACCACACTTACAATTTCAAAATAAAATTCTGCAACAAGGCTTGAAATGTCCAATGTGTGAGTATCTGTTGCACTATAACTTCCTGTCTGATAGTACAAAGTTGAACCATCAACCATAAGCGAATACACCTCGTGGTAATCTGTTTCGTAGGTTAAAATGCACCTTGGCTTTGCGTAGTCATTTAAATTCACAACATAAACAGATTTATTTGCATTGAATATAAAGCTGTCCCCATAAACTGCAAAGCACATATCATACGCAGGATACCATCCGCTTGAATAAGCACATTCAGGAGTAAAAACCTCTTCCGCTCCACCGTATTTAAGATGTTTTATTTTATACAAGCTACCCCTTTTCTGCACATACCACTCTCCGTTTTTGTACAAGAAAGGCGTTGTATAGTCTTCAAAATAATAGTTATCATACCATGCACTTGTAGCGGCATAGTATGCCTCCCAATCATAATGACCTCTGTAGTTTTCAAAATATGAATCACTCTTTAAGAAGTATTTGTACGAGCAATATCCAACATCGTCGTTGGGGTCATCCCATGTTGCGTCAACATGGTACCAGCTGCCGTCTATTTTAACCAAATTCCAGGTGTGGTCCATTTCAATGCTGGTAGCAAAGCTACACTCTACCCCCACCGCACGCAGAAGATACGTCATAGCCTTTGTATAAGCACTGCACACCCCTGTTCGTTGGGTAAAGAAGCCATATATGTTATAAACATTGTAATTATCATCATACTCATGATTCAGCACAATATAGTTATGCACAATCATAAGCTTTTCCAAATCTGTCATGGAGTCATTAACCATGGCAACAACCTTTGCCTTTTCTTTTTCAATGGCATCAAGAACAGACTTTACGTTATCTTTTGTGTACATATATGAAAAATTTACGTTAACAACATAACTTGTTCCTGCGTACGAGAAATAATTGTAAGAATACGTTGAATCCACATAGCACAGCTCGGGATTTTCATGTATTGCAGCCCATACAACATGACTTATTCTTGACACATCTATTTTGTACGAAGAAAGATTTACACTTGTTTTCCAATTATAAATGCCCTGTATCAAGGCTTCAACAGCCTGCTTCTCGTTTTCGTCCAAAGAAAAAAGATTCATTTCTTCGCTTTGTTCTGACGGATATGTGGAGGGGTCGTATAAATCAAACTCACCCGTAAGCTCTTCAGCAGAGACACTTATTCCAAAAAGAAGCACACAAATAAATAACAGCCATAAAAATTTTTTCATTTTCATCCCTCGTTTCTTTTTTACAGGGTATTATCCCCTATAAATAACAAACGTTTATTAAATCATTTTTGTCAAAAAAAAAGGCAGAAAACCGCCTTTTTTTAATCAACGTAAAATTTTTCTCGTAAAGACTCATAGGTTTTTGTTCCCAAAATGCTCTTAAGCTCAATAACTTTTTCAAAAGAACCGTGAGCTGTTCTGTAATTCATGATTTTCCTTGCATAGGTCTCACCTATGCCATCAACCTCCAGCAGTTCTTCGTAGGTTACAGTGTTGAGGTTAACAGCGCCTGACTGCGCTGTGCCTTTATAAGGAATATAAATTTCACTGCCGTCTTTTACGTATTCCGCCAGATTTACTCCCTCCAGGTCGGCATTCGGCAAAAAATGAGCATAATTATCCAACTCGTTAACCCTTGTCCCCGCGGGAACATAGTACAATCCGCTATTCTCAACAGCACCCTTTACGTGTACACAATATTCCACATATTCCGAATTAGTATGGGTGTTTTTCTGTTCGGAATAATTATATGCAAAAGAAACTGCAATAATAGCCAGCACTCCAACAATCAGAGCAACAGTTTTTATTATATTTTTCTTTTTATCTTCACTGTTAAGCACTGCCACAACTACCTTTCTCACAAAGCAGACTCGTACACCTCGTCGTGCTTTAGATTACTTCCGTTATATGCTGCAACCGCCAATTGGTCGCACCGCTCGTTATATGCATGACCTGCATGACCTTTTACCCATATAAGTTCAACCTCATGAGTTTTTAACAAAGCAAGTATCCTTTCCCACAAATCCGGGTTGAGAGCTTTTTTACCGTCACTCTTTTTCCAGCCTTTTTTCTTCCATGCATAGACCCATCCGTTTTTAATTGCGTCCACCAGGTATTTTGAGTCGCTGTAGAGGTTAACCTTACAAGGTTCACGCAATGCTTCGAGCCCTACAATAGCAGCCAAAAGCTCCATTCGGTTATTTGTTGTGAGTACAAATCCCTCGCTCATAACCCTTTCATGACCGTTGTATGTGAGTATTGCACCGTAGCCACCCTTACCGGGGTTACCGCTGCAGGCGCCGTCTGTATATAAATTTACTTCTTTCATTTAATCACTTCACTCATTGCCTTTGCAATAGCATCTTCATTGTTAAGAGCAGGCTTTACAGCTCTTGTTAAGCTCCAGGACTCTGTATGAACAACAGTTTCATTTGCTTCAAGAAGTGCAAGGGGTGACAAGCATTCCATTTCAGTATAACCGTCACAGGTGTAACATTCGCAGTTGCAGTTATTGTCAGGGTACTGTGCACCTCTTACAAAACCGAACTTTTTAACAAATGCACAGTCGTTTACAAAGTATACCATGTAGCCGTGTTCGTTGGACACACCGAGCTTTGCTGCTTTTTCCATGTTTTTCTGGTCAACAGTGATATACTTATCGCCAATATAAAATCTTTCATCGTTCATGGGTGTATACTGCCAGAAGCACACCCATTTATTAGGGAAAAAGCCTGTATCTGTAACGTTCTGAGGAATTACACACAAGCCGCCTGTCTGGCAAACCGTAACTGTCCAGGGAGCAATTGTTGTGCCCCATGCACCGCAGTTTGTAACAGAGTGCTTGATGTCAACATCACCGTTTTCATTCATGGAAATTTCAGTTGTCTGCTGCATAAATGTCCATTCCTGCACGGGCGCTTCAAGCACCGCACCGTTAGCTGTAATTGTGCACTTAACCTTATAATCATCGGGATAATATGTTCTGGGGTGTCTCTCGGGGCTTATCCACAATCTGTGACCGCCTACAACACACCATGTGTCGCCCTTAAAGAGAGAGGCAGAAACATCGTTTGTATATTTATTTTCAACATCTTCAAAAAACATATTACCCTCTCCCACATATGCATAACGCACAATGTAGGGACCTCTTTCCAATGTTGCTATTACTTCTTTTTCACCGTTTGTTATTTTTAAACATTCTCCGTAATTTCCGTATGTAATGCGTGAAACTTCAACTTTACCCATGGTAAAATCCTCCTTTTAAAATATCATAGTTTTATTATAACATAAATCCGGTGGATTTCAAGGTGTAAATTCAAGTCAGTTTCAAGGGCTTTTCAATATCTCAAGAAACAACTGAAAAAGAGCACTACTTTACAGTAATGCTCTTTTATTTGGCGGAGAAGGTGGGATTCGAACCCACGTCCCTCAGGGGGCATCATGATTTCGAGTCATGTCCGTTATGACCACTTCGATATCTCTCCATAAGTATAAATAGCAAGAGCGTATTTGAAACTTCAAAAAGAAGTTCTACTCGCATTTAACTTAAGTATTTTATCAAATAACTGCGGTTTAGTCAACTGTTTTA
>CAZRZU010000041.1:0-14292 GCA_964604615.1 uncultured Oscillospiraceae bacterium | reverse complement strand
AAAGCATCATTTACAAATACATCTGCCAAAGATGCAAGTTCCTTACTAAATTCGTCAACGTTCTTTGTTTCTTCTTTTCTGTAACGTGTGTTTTCAAGAAGAACAACGTCGCCGTCGTTCATTGCAGCAACTGCCGCCTTTGCGTTTTCGCCAACAACGTTGTCGTCAGCTGCAAATACTACTTCCTTACCAAGCTTTTCGCTAAGACGCTTTGCAACGGGTGCAAGGCTCATGGAAGGAACGGGTTCACCCTTGGGCTTGCCCATATGAGAACAAAGGATAACCTTTGCGCCGTTTTCTACAAGGTAGTTAATTGTGGGCATAGCGCCTACAATTCTGTTTTCGTCTGTGATATTGCCTTCTGCATCAAGGGGTACGTTGAAGTCACATCTTACGAGAACTCTTTTGCCTCTTACTTCAACATCTTCAAGTGTTTTCTTGTTCAACATTACTATCACCTCATAAAAATATTTTAAATTTTTTCACATGTAATAATTATAACACACAATATTATCCAATTGCAACTGTTTTTTAAACAAGGGGTTCGGTTCTGTAGATAAGGTGCAGAATGTTACCTTCTATATCACGGAAGAAGAAGGTTGAAATGCCCTTTGCGCTTGTAGCGGGAGCTGTTACAACCTCAACGTTTTCTGCCATAAGTCTTTCAACAGATGCGTCAAAGTCGTCAACAGAAATTGCAATGTGACGGATACCCTGTCTCTTGGGTGCAATGTCTTCCCTTTCCGTTTCTTCACAGGGAATAAATTCAATCATGCTTTTGTCTGAAAAAGCAAGGAAAATTGTACCCTTTCCGTTGTCGTAAACAACAGAGGTGTCAAACATTTTTGTGTACCAGTCTGTAAGTTTCTTTGTGTCCTTTGCAATTATTGCAAGATGTTCAATTCCAAATTTCATGTGTGGTCAACTCTCCTTTTGTTATGTTAGTTTAGTTTGATTGGGTAATTGCAACATTTTTATAAGGTATGGGGACACAGCCATTCATTCATTTTTACTTTTGCTTTTTGAAAAGCCAATGAGTGGGTTGGCTGTGGGTAGGCTATGTCCCCCAACGTGGGCTGCAATTTATTTTATTCAGCCCGGGGACACAGCCATTCATTCATTTTTACTTTTGCTTTTTGAAAAGCCAATGAGTGGGTTGGCTGTGGGTAGGCTATGTCCCCCAACGTGGGCTGCAATTTACTTTATTCAGCCCGGGGACACATCAAAGATTTTCGCTTGCGAAAATCCACCTTGCCTATTCCCTCTTCACTATTACTTTTTACCTTGGAGGCGGACCGGGAGGTCCTCCTCCGGGACCACGTCTTCCTCCGGGACCACCCGGACCGCGTCCGCCGCCTTCGTCTGCGTTAAAGTTCATGGCATTCATCGTCCGCTGAGCCTTTACCAGCCCTGCATAAATGCCGTCTTTATCCATAAGCTCTTTGTGAGTACCCAGTTCTGCAATTCTGCCTTCCTCCAGAACAACAAGTCTGTTTGCATTTTTGAGAGTGGAAAGACGATGTGCAATTGCAAAAGTTGTTCTGCCCTTTACAAGTCTTCCCAAGGCTTCCTGTATCTGAGCTTCCGTTTCTGTGTCAACACTGGCTGTCGCCTCGTCCAGAATGAGAATTTTCGGGTCGGATATAACTGCACGGGCAATGGCAATTCTCTGCCTTTCGCCGCCTGAGAGGCGGTAGCCCTTTTCACCTACATATGTATCGTAACCGTTGGGCAGTCTCATAATAAAATCGTGTGCATTTGCAATTTTTGCGGCACGGATAACATCGTCAACAGTTGCATCGGGCTTTGCATAGCATATATTTGACATGATGCTTCCTGCAAAAAGGTAGCTTTCCTGGAGCACTATGCCCAGGTTGTGCTTATAGTATGCTCTGTCAATATTTTGAATATTATTACCGCCTATGCTGATGCTTCCGTCGTCCACGTCGTAAAGTCTCATAAGAAGGTTTATAAGTGTGCTCTTGCCCGCGCCTGAGTGACCAACCAGACCTATCATTTCCCCTTCTTTCACGTGAAGAGAAAAGTTTTTGATAACACTTCTGTAACTCTTATAGCCAAAGGTGACATCATCAAATACAATGTCGCCTTCTATGGAAGGGCACTGTGCTTTTTCGTTAACCTCACAGTCACTTTCCTCATCAAGAACCTCAAATACTCGCTGTGCGCTGGTAGCAACCTCGGAAAGATGCCTGGGAAGCATGCTGAACCAGTCGAGACGGTTGTAAAGATAAGATGCATAAGTTGAAAACTGCATTAAATCGCCAAGCTTAAGCCCTGCATTTACAACAAGGCTTCCGCCGTAGAGAAGTATGAAATAGCTTCCGAAGCCAACCAAAAAACGTACAATAGGCCATATTGTACCGGAGAAACGGTCGTTGTCAATGCTTTGCTCACGCACATCTGCCGCAACAGACGAAAACTGGTCAATTGCCCATTTTTCTCTGCCAAAGGCTTTCACAACCCTCATACCGTTAAGTATGTCGTTTAATTTGCTTGTCATTTTATCCATCTTGCGCCACTGTGTGTGATAACGGCGACGTATTTCGTGACGGAACTTATTTACAATTATCATTACAAAAGGCATAGGCAGGAGAATAAGCACAGCCATGCGCCAGTTCATTGCAAAAAGCACTACCGCAACAGAGGCAAAAAGAACAATTTCGTTCACTGCCATAATGCCAATATTCTGAATAAAGTGACCTATACGCATTGTATCGCGGTTTATTCTCTGCATCATGTCGCCGGTTTTCTTTGCTTCCAGCTTTCCTATACCCATTCTCTGAAGCTTTGAATAAACCTCGCGCCTTAAGTCCTTTACCAGAAGGTTACTCGCCTTAACGGAAGTAATTCGTCTCACAATTGTTATGCCTGTTGTAAGCACATTACATATCGCCGTCAGTACAACAAATATGAGAAGAACCTTTAATGTACCGTCAGGATTTGTAATTGCGTCATTTATCATTCTTTTTTGTATTTCAGGAGAAATAAGCATAACTGCCGAGTTCAGCCAGAACAGAACAAGTATGATTATATAAAGATTTTTGCACGATGCCGCCATTTTTGCCAAACGCTTGAACATGCCCTTTTTGTCGGAACAATCGGGGCAAATCCGTGTATTACGAAGATAATTTCTTCCGCAGTTAGGACATTTTCTGGATTCATCAAAGCTTTCGTGTACACGCACATCACCTTCTTTGATTTCTTCCAGAATCCTCTCCATATACGAAAACTGAGGCATATATTCAGCCGTATATTTTGCCGCCACATGGCAAACAGAATCCACAGTTATTTCCATTCTGCCGGCACCTACAAGCTCTGTGCTTCTCACCTTTTCAATGCGCTCAATCGGAAGCACCATTACAACCTCATCTTTACATACGGACACAACATTCCTGTCTGTAATTATAAAAAAGTTTTCCGAATACATCCCATCCGAATCAACATCATAGGGAACTGCATACATTATGTCTCCCAAGGCGGCTTTTTGGATTTTGTCTTCAATTACTTTGCCCAGTTCGCATCGTAAAATCATATCAAAGCCCCCTTATAACCAGATGTCCAGCATTTTCATTGCCTTATCGTCTGCATTTTTCAAATCGGGAATCATATACCTTGACCCATCAACATCAATGAGCATAACTGAATTTTCATTTAGTCTGATAAGACTCGAAGACATGTCAAAGGTTGTAAAATTTCTCTCCCCTGCTGTTGTTTCAGTTTCCCAATAAGTGTGGCCGAATTCTTCCTTGGCATTCTTTACCTTAGTAATTTCCGGAACAAAATACCTTTTTTCAAGCTCATGAGAAATCAGAGCCTGCTCTTCTTCCGAAAAAGAGAAAGCATCTTCTATAATACCCAGCTCCGTATTGCGGTCACGGTGTCCTTCAGCCTGACGGCGCACAGAAAAATACTTGTCTTTCATTTTGAGGGGAAAAAGCCTTAATATGTCAACTCTTCCCACATCCTCGCCGTCCAAAACCGCGCCCAGAAGACCGCCCTTTGTTTCATAAAACTTTATATCCCTGCTTGTAAGATACCTTATGTTTGCAGCATCTTTAAAATCATTCTTCATCTTCAATACCTCTTATTTTCAAAGCTTCTTTCTGTTTACCCAGCATGCCGGCATAAATGCCGCCTTTTTCTTCAAGCTGAGCATGAGTACCCATTTCAGCAATTTCACCGTGTTCAATAACAACCAGTCTGTCCGCGTTTTTAAGAGTGGACAATCTGTGAGCTATTGCAATTGTTGTTCTTCCCTCTGTAAGGGTATTTATGGCTTGCTGAATCTGAAGTTCCGTTTCTGTGTCAACGGAAGCAGTTGCCTCGTCCAGTATGAGAATTCTGGGGTCAAGGAGTATTGCTCTGGCAATATTGATTCGCTGCCGCTCGCCGCCCGAAAGATTTGTTGAACGTTTTCCAAGCTCTGTTTCATATCCGTCCGGCAGCTTCATGATAAAGTCATGGGCATTTGCAAGCTTTGCCGCGCTTATAACCTCTTCGTAGGTTGCGTCAGGTCTCGCAAAAGCAATATTCTCCATGATTGTGCCCGAGAAAAGATGCGTTTCCTGCAACACCATACCTATTCGCTTGTGCAAATCATCCGGGTGAATATCCTTTATGTTTACCCCGTCAATTGTCAGCTGACCTTCCTGTATGTCATAAAGACGGGTAATGATGTTTGTAATTGTACTTTTACCTGCGCCCGAATGACCCACCAAGCCTATCATTTCGCCCTTTTTAATGTCAAGGCTGATGTTTTTCAATACAGGTTTATTGGGTTCATAAGAAAACGTAACGTTTTTAAGAGAAATATTACCTTCAATATCAGCCATTCTGACAGGATTGGGGGACGGTTCAACGTCACTCTTACGGTCAATAATTTCAAAAAGTCTCTGAGCACAGTTAAGCGCCTCAGTAATCCAGTCAATACTGTTCACCAAAGAGTCAATAGGGCCTAAAACCATACCCATATAGCCTACAAAGGTCATAAGCATACCAAAGGTCATTCCGCTTGAAGCATTCATAACCTGAGCACCGCCCACAGCCCATACAAAAAGACCGCCAAGACTTGTTATGTAACCCATTACGGGGAAGGTTTTCGCCCCGCGGATACCTTCTTTTATGTTTGCATCGTACAATTCCTGAGATGCTTTGTCAAAACGGTCAATTTCACTGTCCTCCTTACCGAAGGCTTTTACCACACGGATACCTGAAAGTGCGTCGTTGATAACACTGTTAAGCTTACTTCTTTTCTGCCACGAAGCATTTTTGACCTTTCTGAATTTCGGGAACACAACCTTCATCATGTACACCGTAAACGGTACGGGAATAAATACTATTACCGACAAAATCGGGTTCATGGTAAGCATAACATACGCAGTGCCGATAAGAGTAAGGCAGTTTATTACAAGCTCCGGGATTCTGTACAGAATTGTAGTACAAATTTCCTCTGCATCGTTGTTAACTCTATTCATGAGGCTTCCTGTATGCTGAGAATTGAAAAAACTCATGGACAAGCGCTGCATAGCCGAAAAAACCTGAGATTTTATGTCAAATACAATATTGGCACTGACCTTTGCCGCTATTCTTTCTTTGGCTATGTTAACCGCAAGGCGCATAACTTCAAGAAATATAAGTGCAAACACAACGGGAAGTACCATTCCGTAGTATTTACCGCCAGCGGTTAAAACCTCGTCGTAAAAGGTTGTGCCGCTTACGTAAGGGCGCAGCACCCCGATAAGGGCAGTCAAAAGCATGCATACACCTATCAGCGCAATGGAGAACCTATACTTCGGCAAATACCCCATAAGGCGGATAAAAATAGCCCTTTTATTCATACACTTAGTACATATTTTCCTTCTGGGGTCACGGTAAGGCTTGCCGCATGTGGGGCAAATGTTATCATCTCCCATAGTTTTAAAATCATCGTCAACAAGCTCTTTTCCGTCCTTAAGCTTATACAGAACCATCACAAACCTTGATGCTGTTCTGCCCACCGAGTTTGAGTAAAATGCTATGGGATAATACTCTCCCTCTCTTTTAATTTCAATCTGACCCGTATTGATAAAATCCACCGTTTTTATTTCTTCAATGCTGTTATAGTCATATCTGGCAAGCATTTTTGATTTAGTGTCAATAACGGAAAAATGTTCATCGTATGCCAATATCCACACATCACCGTAACGGCAGTCTGCGTCCATGTCACACCTTAAAGTTGCCCTGGGTTCCTGTAAGTTATAGGCTTCCATAAGGCTTTTTATCTCACTGTCAAGTTCAATAAACCCCTTTATCAAGACATTTTCACCCCATTCTACATATCTAACAGTTAGTATACCAACAATTATTTTTAAAATCAATAAAAAACATAGATTTTTTTTAAATTTTATATAGAAATTTCTCGTTGGATATGTTATTATATAATAGATGTTTTATTTTGTATTTTTCTGTATTATATATTATACTTCCAACGGAGGACATTATGGCAACTAACAACGAACAAAGGAAAAGGGTGTCCAAATCAGGCTCAAAAACACCCGCAACAAAAACAAAAGTAAAAACAAAATCTGTTAAAAAGAAAAAGGAACCTATGCGCCGTGAGGTTAAGGTTCTTATAACAAGCTTTATCTCTCTTGTCATGGTTTTGTGCTACTATACATCCATCTTCGGAATTTTTGGTGAGATTGTGAGAAATATAGGTCTTGCGCTTTTAGGCGCAAGTGCATATGTTCTGCCTCTTTATGTATCCGCAATGCTCATCCACAAGTCAATAAAGGACACACTGGCTCCCTGCTGTCACATTTATGCTGCCATAGGCGGCATATTGGTGTGCTTCAGTCTGCTCTTTACGATATCCGCTTCTGAGGGTGTAACGGATTACCTTGGTTCGACAGGGTTTTTCCATACTCTGACAATGCTTATTGACGGAGGCATCAGTTGTTCTGACGGAGGCATCATAGGTGCATTGGGGATTCCCCTTAAAACCTTTTTCGGTATTCTCGGCAGTGAGATTTTAATTGTTTTTGCAATTGTTATTCTCGTTGCATGGGCAACAAAGTTTTTGCCTGTTATATGGGCAGCAAAAGGCTTTTCCAAGCTTTTCGCCATGATGACAGAGCACTTCTCTTCCGAAAGCGATAACGAAGATGCAGAAGATGAGGGTGAAGCAGGAGAAGAAGCTCCCGTTGCACCTCCCGTAAAAACAAAAGCAAAAAAGGAACCTGTTCCCCAGCAGACAAAGCTTGACGTGGACATTACAGAGCCTTCGGGCGAGCAGGAAAACGAAAGGCAAAGAGTTAAAAAGGATACACGCAAAGACAAGCCCTTTACTCTCCCAGTTTTTACCCAGTCGGAAGAACCTGAAACTACAAATGACGACCCAATCAAAATAAACATCAACCTTACAAATGATGAAGATAACATTCCTGAGTTTACATTAACAGAATATAATCCCGTTGCCAACGAAGAACCCGAAAGTCTCCCCGACGACAACACAGACACCGACCAAGTTCCTCAGGTGAGTGTAACCTTACCTAAGGATAATCAGCCCAATACTGCAATTGAGCTTACAGACGAAGACTTTATCGAGCCTGTTAAGCCCTATGAGTTCCCTCCCATAACACTTATGGAAAAGAACACTGACACAGGCAGTGCAGGCAAAGGTCCCGATTTGCGCGAGCAGGCTAAACGATTGATTGAAACATTAAAGAGCTTCGGTGTAGAGGCAAGAATTCTTGAAGTCAGCAAGGGCCCCTCTGTTACCAGGTTTGAAATTCAGCCTGCAACAGGTGTAAAGGTAAGCAAAATTGTAAACCTGGCAGACGACATTGCCCTTAACCTTGCAGCACTCAGTGTACGTATTGAAGCTCCCATTCCCGGCAAGGCGGCAGTGGGTATTGAAATACCCAACGCAGGGTCAATAGTCCGCCTTCGTGAGGTTATTGACTGCGATGAGTTCAGAAACTTCAAAGCAAAAACAGCCTTCGCACTTGGCAAAGACATATCCGGCAAACCCATTGTTGCGGATATTTCCAAAATGCCTCATGTACTTATCGCAGGTACTACCGGTTCAGGTAAGAGTGTTTGCATAAACTCTCTCATTACAAGCATTATTTACAAAGCAGACCCCAACGAGGTTAAGTTTATTATGATTGACCCAAAGGTGGTTGAGCTTAAGGTTTACAACGGTATTCCCCACCTTCTCATTCCCGTTGTTACTGACCCGAGGAAAGCAGCAGGTGCGCTTAACTGGGCTGTACAGGAAATGACCAAACGATACAAAATGTTTGCAGACAACAACGTGCGTGACCTTAAGGGCTACAACGAGCTTGCAGAGCTTCAGGGTGAAAAGAAGCTTGAACAAATCATAATTATTGTAGACGAGCTTGCCGATTTGATGATGGTTGCCCCCCGGGATGTTGAAGATGCTATATGCCGTTTAGCTCAGATGGCAAGAGCAGCAGGCATGCACCTTGTTATTGCAACCCAGTCTCCCCGTGCAGACATTATTACAGGTCTTATTAAAACAAATATTCCTTCCCGTATTGCATTTGCGGTACAGAGCCAGCTTGACTCACGTATCATTATGGACATAGGCGGTGCGGAAAAGCTTTTGGGTAAGGGCGATATGCTGTTTCTTCCCATGGGTGCATCCAAGCCCACTCGTATTCAGGGTGCATTTATCTCAGACGGCGAGGTTGCAAAAATTATTGACTTTGTAAAGCAGGAAGATATTAAGTACGACGAAGACGTTATGGAAAGAATAGAGAAAGGTGTGTCCGCTGAGAAAGAAGAATCTGCGGGCGATGCCGACGAATTTCTTCCCAAGGCAATTGAAATTGTTGTTGAAGCAGGACAAGCTTCCGCTTCCCTTTTACAGAGAAGGTTGAGCATAGGATACAGCCGTGCAGGCAGGCTCATTGACCAGCTTGAAGCCCGCGGCATTATAGGACCTCATGAAGGCGCAAAGCCCAGAGCTGTTTTAATCAGCCGTGCTGAATATTCCGAAATGACAATGCAATCAGAAGACTAAGAAAGGCAAGAAAATGGCAAACAGATTTTTACCTATTACAAAAGAAGATATGGACAATTTAGGATGGGATTATTATGACTTTCTGTTCATAAGTGCAGACGCATATGTTGACCACCCTTCCTTTGGTGTTGCCATTTTGTCGAGATTACTGGAAAAAGAAGGGTACAGGGTGTGTATACTCCCCCAGCCCGATTATAAATCCACCAAAGCTTTTACCCGCTTTGGCAAACCAAGGCTTGGTGTTTTAATCTCAGGCGGTGTTATTGACTCCATGGTTAACCACTACACCGCAGCAAAAAAGCGCCGCAGCGAGGACGTATACTCCCCGGGCGGCAAAGCAGGTATACGTCCCGACAGAGCAACCATTGTATATGCCAACAGAGTACGTGAGGCATTTGGTAAAATTCCCATGATTGTTGGCGGCACAGAGGCAAGCCTGAGACGTTTTGCCCATTATGACTATTGGTCGGATTCTGTGCGCCGAAGCATTATTTTTGACTCACAGGCGGACTATATTTCCTACGGAATGGGTGAAAAAAGCATTATTGAGCTTGCAAACATGCTGGCAGAAGGTGTTGACCCAAAATGCGGCAGAGTCCCCGACGGTGTTTGCTACGTATCAGATGATTTGCCCAAGGGCGCAATAGAGCTGCCCTCTTTTGAAGAGGTTAAAGAAAGCAAAAAGGCATATGCGGAAGCCACCAAAATTGAATACGAAGAGCAAGACCCTTTCCGCGGCAAAATTCTTGCACAAAAGCATGGGGATAAATACGTTATCCAGATGCCAATGAGCAAGCCCCTTACAGAAAGAGAAATGGACAAGGTATATGCCCTTCCCTACACACGGACGTATCATCCGGTTTACGAAAAAGATGGCGGCATACCTGCCATTGAAGAGGTTAAATTCTCCGTAACAAGCTCACGTGGCTGTTTTGGCAGTTGCTCCTTCTGTGCTCTCACCTTCCACCAGGGGCGCATTATCCAGTCAAGAAGCCATGCTTCTATTTTAAACGAAGTAAAGCAGCTTGTATGGGACCCTGATTTTAAAGGTTATATACACGACGTTGGCGGTCCTACCGCAAATTTCCGCTTCCCTGCCTGCAAAAAACAGCTTAAATCAGGGACCTGCAAAAACAAACAATGCCTTTACCCCGACGTTTGTAAAAATGCAACGGTAGACCACTCGGACTACTTGTCGCTGCTTCGTGAGATACGGGCGGTGGACAAGGTAAAAAAGGTTTTTGTACGCAGCGGTATACGTTATGACTACCTTATTAAAGATGAAAACGACGAGTTTTTCTACGAACTGTGTAAACATCATGTATCGGGGCAGTTAAAGGTTGCCCCCGAGCACATATCGCCCAAGGTTTTATCCTACATGGGAAAACCCGGGCTTGACGTTTACCAAAAGTTTTGTGATAAATATCATAAAATAAACAAAGAGCTTGGCAAAGAGCAATATCTTGTGCCCTACCTTATGAGCTCACACCCCGGAAGCACACTTAAAGAAGCAATTGAACTTGCAGTATATCTGAAACGGAACAACATCCGCCCCCAACAGGTGCAGGACTTTTACCCCACTCCGGGAACACTGTCAACCTCAATGTTCTACACAGGGCTTGACCCACGCACCATGAAGAGTGTTTATGTTCCCAAAACAAGCGAAGAAAAAGCAATGCAGCGAGCGCTTTTGCAGTCTTCAAAACCCGAAAATTATCAAATAGTAAAAAAAGCACTTATACAGGCAGGCAGACGCGACCTTATCGGTTTTGGACCTGACTGTCTCATAAAACCTGAAAGGAGAGACTCAAATGGCAACAATACTGGACGGAAAAATGCTCAGCAGCAGAATAAAGGCACAAATCAAAGAAGAAACAGCCGTTCTGCTCAAAGAGGGAATACAACCGGGCTTAGCGGTAATAATCGTGGGGGACAATCCCGCAAGCAGGGTGTACGTAAATAATAAGAAAAAAGCCTGCGAGGAATGTGGCTTTAAGTCGGAAGAATTTGCCCTACCCGAAACTACAACAGAGGAAGAGCTGTTAAGCCTCATTGACAGCCTTAACCATCGCAGTGATATTGACGGAATCCTTTGTCAGCTCCCGCTTCCTTCGCACATAAACGAAGAAAAGGTGCTTCTTGCAATTGACTACACAAAGGACGTGGACGCATTCCACCCTGTCAATGTTGGCAAAATCATGATAGGAAACTTTGATTTTCTTCCTTGTACACCGGCAGGTGTTATGGAATTAATAAAGCTTTCAGGCATTGAAGTAGGCGGCAAGGAATGTGTTGTTGTGGGCAGAAGCAACATTGTGGGCAAGCCTCAGGCTATGCTTTTGCTGCATGCAAACGGAACGGTTACAGTTTGTCATTCAAAAACAAAAAATCTGTCCGAAGTTACCCGTCGTGCTGACATTTTAGTGGCAGCTGTGGGGAAAGCAAACTTCATTACAAGGGACATGGTAAAGGAAGGCGCAGTTGTAATTGACGTGGGCATGAACCGTATCGACGGCAAGCTCACGGGCGACGTGGCATTTGACGAGGTTGAAAAGGTTGCAGGCGCTATAACCCCTGTTCCCGGCGGTGTGGGACCAATGACAATTGCAATGCTCATGAAAAATACATTAAAAGCCGCAAGGCTCCATCACGGAATATAACCAAGAAAGGACAAAACAATGAAAAAAATATTATCTGTTATAATCTCTGTATGCTTGCTGTTCGCTCTTGTGCCGACAGTTTCAGCAGAGGCATATATTGAACTTGATCCCCTTCAGTATGAGGAATATATGAGGGGTGAAACCGTTTTTATCTCAGGTAACACTAACGTTAGTGTTGTCTTGGGGATTTATTATCCCCAGGAGGTAGGCGGCACATTAAAGTACTCAATGATTTATTCTCCCTCAGAGCTTGCAGAGGGAATTGAAATTTTAATTGGCGAATCTGACGACTGGTTCTACGGAGTATGGACAATCGTTGTACAAAGCGGCGATGTTTCCGAGGTATTGGAATTTACTCTTTCCGAATACGTTGACCGCTCCGAGGAAGAACCCGAAACACAGGCTCCCACAAAAAAGCCTTCCTCAAATAAGGACGTGCAGACGGTTGTTCCCATAACACCTGATAAAACAAAGGTTACTCTTACAGCAGGCGAAACCGAAAAAATAAATATTACAACCTCAGCTTCTTCCCTTTCTTTGGAGATTGAGGATGAAAGTGTTGTATCGGCTTCTCTCTCAGGAAAAACCTTAACTGTAACTGCTCTTAAAAAGGGCACAAGCACAATCTGGGTAAAAACAAGCAATAACTATGCAAATATAAACGTTACAGTAGAAGCAAAAGCAGAGGTTGAAGCTACCGCTCCCACAGAGGAAGTAACAGAAACCCCCACAGAGGCTCCCACAGAGGAAGTAACAGAAGCTCCTACCGAAGCTCCCACTGAACCTAAAGACGAAAACCCCTTTACTGACCTTAAGGACGACCAT
Source organism: uncultured Oscillospiraceae bacterium (assembly GCA_964604615.1). Taxonomy (GTDB): domain Bacteria; phylum Bacillota; class Clostridia; order UMGS1883; family UMGS1883; genus RGIG1927. The sequence continues at coordinate 1,758 of CAZRZU010000041.1, read as the reverse complement.
TGGGCAAAGGACAGTATTCTTTCATTATACAAAAAGGGCATTATTAACGGTATGGATGCACATACCTTTGCGCCCGATGACTATGTTACACGTGCTCAGTTTGTTACAATGCTCACAAAGGCATTCAATTTAAAAATGGTAAACGCAAACTCTCCCTTTAACGACGTTAAAGAGAACGACTGGTTCTTCTCCGGTGTTATGGCTGCATACGCAAACGGCATCGCTCAGGGGGACTATAACGGTAACTTTAATCCTAACAGTCTTGTAACAAGACAGGACATGGCAGTGCTTTCATACAGAGCTGGTGTTAACTCGGGAATGATGTTCTCAATAACAAGCATTACCACCTTCTCTGACCACAGCTTCATTAAGGACTATGCTGTTGAGGCTGTATATTCCATGAAGTCGGCAGGTATTATTAACGGCATGACATCTGATACTTTTGAACCTATGGGCAATGCAACACGTGCACAGGCGGCACATATTATTGCAAAGCTTTTGGAATCAATAAGTTTATAATAATTTTTTTATATCTTTGGAGGAATATTTATGCTTCGTATTTTTGTTGAAAAGAAGCCCGGTTACGATGTTGAAGCACAAGGTTTGCTCTCAGACCTTCGCGAAAACCTGGCAATGGGCAACCTTACAGGGGTACGTATTGTAAACCGATACGACATTGAAGGTATTACAGAGGAAGAATACAAGGCGGCAAAACCCCTTGTGTTTTCTGAACCTCCTGTGGACTTTGCATATGACGAGGTTCTTTCAGTGGGCTCCGACGAAACTGTTATTGCAACAGAGTATCTCCCCGGTCAGTACGACCAAAGAGCCGATTCTGCAGCAGTATGCGTACAGATTTTGACACAGGGGATTAAGCCCACAGTAAAAGTTGCAAAGCTTGTTATTTTAAAGGGCAAAATTACAGACTCAGACAAGGACAAGGTAACAAAGTATTACGTTAACCCTGTTGATTCCCGTGTAGCAAAGCTTGAAAAGCCCGCATCCTTAGTTGAAGAAACAGTTATACCCGAGGATGTTAAAACCGTAGAAGGTTTCATCACAGCCAACGACGAACAGCTCTCCCTTCTTGCCAAGGAAATGGGCTTCGCCATGGACATGGGCGATTTAAAGTTCTGCCAGGCTTACTTCCGCGACGAAGAAAAACGTGACCCTTCCTACACGGAAATGCGAGTTATTGATACATACTGGTCCGACCATTGCCGTCACACAACATTCTCCACAATCATTGACAATGTTGACATTGAAGACGGTTTCACAGCACTTAAAAATGCATACGATGAATATCTGGCATCCCGTAAAAAGCTTTATGTAGGTAAGCATAAAAACCTTTGCCTTATGGACATGGCAACAATTGCCGTTAAGGATTTAAAGAGTCAGGGCTTACTTAAAGAAATTGACGAATCCGAAGAAATAAATGCTTGCTCCATAGTGATTGAAGCTGATGTTGACGGCAAAAAAGAAGAATGGCTTCTTATGTTCAAAAACGAAACACATAACCACCCCACCGAAATTGAACCCTTTGGCGGTGCGGCTACATGCCTTGGCGGTGCTATCCGTGACCCTCTTTCAGGCAGAAGCTATGTATACCAGGCAATGCGTGTAACAGGTGCAGCCGACCCCAATGTTCCCATTGAAAAAACACTTCCCGGCAAGCTTCCTCAGAAAAAGCTTACACGTACTGCTGCGGCAGGTTATTCGTCGTATGGTAACCAGATTGGTCTTGCGACAGGTCAGGTT
>CAZRZU010000040.1:0-14883 GCA_964604615.1 uncultured Oscillospiraceae bacterium | reverse complement strand
CCGTTGTTGCAGGCGAAGAAGGTATCTGTGCAGGTTGCGGTGTTGCAACACTTTCCATTGACTACTACAAGCTCGGTCGTGTTACAGGCGAACAGGCTTACAGAATCCTTGTAGAAGGCGAAGATGTTACAACAATGCCTATCGAATATGACCAGGATGTTGTTAAGAAGTACAACGCAGAAATCTGTGCTGAACTTAACATTACAATTCCTGAAGATTACGTTGCAATCCAGTAAGTTTTGCATAAACAACTCAAAACCGCTGGGCATATGCCCAGCGGTTTTATAAGTATCAAACACTTAAGGAGTTACACCTATGATTGTTTTAATTGACACATTAAAAAGTATTGGTAACGCAATGCCCGGTGCCGTGGCACAAGGTCTTATCTGGGGCATTATGGCTATCGGGCTTTACATTACATACTCAATATTGAACGTATCCGACCTTACCGTTGATGGCTCCATATGTACAGGCGCAGCTGTATGCGTTATGCTTACTATTAACGGTATGCCCTTACCCTGGGCAATGGTATGCGCTGTTCTTGCCGGTATGCTTACAGGCTTTGTAACAGGCATATTCCATACATTTATGGGTATTCCTGCTATTCTGGCAGGTATTCTCACACAGCTTTCTCTTTATTCAGTAAACTTGAAAATTATGGGCAAAGCAAATCAGGCATTAAGCATCCGTAATTATGATTTGCTTGTTTCTCTTCAGTATATACGTGGTGTTCCCTTCTGGAAGAACGAAATATTTGTTATTTCAATATTTGTTATAGTTCTTATTGCCGTGCTCTACTGGTTCTTTGGCACTGAATACGGCTGCTCACTGCGAGCAACAGGTTCAAATTTAAACATGAGCCGTGCTCAGGGCATTAACACCAACTTTAACACAGTTATAGGTCTCATGATTTCTAACGGCATAGTTGCACTTTCCGGTGCTCTTCTTGCTCAGCATCAGGGCTTCGCCGATGTTCAGATGGGTCGTGGTGCTATCGTTATCGGCCTTGCCGCAATAATTATCGGCAATGCTATTTTCGGCAAAATTTTCAAAAACTTTGCACTCAAGCTCCTTGCCGTTGCTTTCGGTGGTGTTATTTACTACATCGTATATCAGATTGTAATTTGCCTTGGTATTGACCCCGACCTTCTCAAGCTGCTTTCCGCAGTGGTTGTAGCAGTTTTCCTTGCTATGCCCTACTGGAAGAACCGCTACTTCACAAAGCCCAAGAAGGGAGGCAACAACAATGCTTGAAATTAAAAACATTTATAAAACATTTAATCCCGGTACAATTAACGAAAAGGTTGCCCTTAACAATTTGAGCCTTACTCTTAACGACGGTGACTTTGTAACAGTTATCGGCGGTAACGGTGCAGGCAAAAGCACAATGCTCAATGCAATCAGTGGTGTGTGGAAGGTTGATGATGGTTCTATCCTAATAGACGGTATCGATGTTACCCAAATGCCCGAGCATAAAAGAGCTAAGTTTTTGGGCAGAGTTTTTCAGGATCCCATGCTTGGTACAGCAGCTGACATGAGCATTCAGGAAAATATGGCTCTCGCCCTCCGTCGCGGTAACCGCCGCGGTCTTGGCTGGGGTATTACCGAAAAGGAAAAGACAGAATTTAAAGAAGCTCTCAAAACCCTTGACTTAGGTCTTGAAACACGTGTTACAAGCAAGGTTGGCCTTCTTTCGGGCGGTCAGCGCCAGGCTGTAACACTTCTTATGGCAACACTCAAGCAGCCCAAGCTTCTCCTTTTGGACGAACACACAGCGGCTCTCGACCCAAAAACAGCCGCAAAGGTGCTTGAATTATCTGAAAAAATCATCAACGAGCATCACCTTACGGCGCTTATGGTAACTCATAACATGAAGGATGCTATCCGTTACGGTAACCGTCTTATCATGATGCATGAAGGTCACGTTATATTCGACGTATCAGGTGAAGAGAAAAAGAACCTTACCGTAGAAGGTCTTGTTGAAATGTTCTCCACAGCCTCCGGTACGGAATTTGCAAATGACCGTGCCCTTTTATCCAACTAATATTATAAAAAAGATGTTGTAAAATGTACTGCCCCCTGAAAGTTAGATTTTTTAGGTCTAACTTTCAGGGGGCAGTACATTTTTTACACCCATTAACACTTTATTCTACTACAAACAGAACACCAAGTGTTCCGGGACCGCAATGACTTGTAACCACACTGCCTGCTCTTGTAATAAGAATTTCATCAAAACAGTTCATTTCTTCCAAATGCGCTTTTACCTGATTTATAATTTCTTCGTCGCATCCTGAATGTGTAATAAACACTCTGTCCTTCTTTGCCTTTTCAAGTTCGGGACGCAAGTCGTCAAAATAGTGACCGATTACCTTGTTCATTCTTCCGCGGTATTTCTTTCCCGGTGCCATTTTACCGTCAACTACCGAAATGTAAGGATGCAAGCCAAGTGTGCCGCCTACCATGGCAGCCAAGCCGCTGCAGCGTCCGCCGCGGTGAAGGTAAACCAATGTATCAACAACAAAGCTTGCGCGAACATTAGGCTGCATAGCCTTAATTTCTTCAACAATTTCGCCGGCTTCCATGCCCTTATCTGCCATAACGGCAGCTTCAATAATCTGCAAACCGATACCCGTGGACAAGCTCATGGAATCCACAACAAAAACCTTGTCTTCTTTTTCAATAGCTCTTGCAGCCATACGCATTACGTTAGCACATGAGGACATTGTTTCAGAAATACAGAAGCATATTACGTCCTGACCGTCTGCAAGCGCCTTTTCCAAAACCTCCTGCGCTTCATAAGGCGACAGAGTAGATGTTTTGGGTGTCTGCTTTGTTTCATCAGACCATGCATAAATATCCTCGGGGGTTATATCCACACCGTCGGAGTACTGCTCTTCTCCCAGGTTTATATGCAACGGAAATGTTGTAATGTTATATCTCTCCAATATTTCCTTTGACAAATCGCATGTGCTGTCTGAAATGATAGCCACTTTTCTCATTATTCTCAGAACCTTTCTTTATATATAAATTTATTGTATCACAAATTCGACATTTTGTATACATATTTTTTTCAAAAGGTGTTGCAATCTTTTGTATTCTATTTTTTTCATCTCCCCGTCCTTTTCAGCATATCACCTTTAGCCCAATTTTTCAACATCAAAAAAGGAGTTGTTGCCTTTCGCGCAGACCGTTCAAAGGGAAAAATTAATCAGTCCCAAAAGAGAGGGCATCACATAAAGCAACACCCTCTCTTGTAATTTTATTTAGATAACATAACCTTATCGTCCATCATTTTGCTTCCGGAAGCCTTTTCAAACAAGCCCAAAAGCTGTTCAATGGTAAGGTTTTTCTTTTCCTCACCCGAAACATCAACCACAACTCTGCCCTCGCTCATCATAATAAGGCGATTGCCATATGCTATGGCATCGTGCATGTTGTGTGTAATCATCAATGTTGTAAGATTGTTTTCAGTTACAAGCTTGTTTGTAATCTCCAGCACTTTTGCAGCTGTTTTAGGATCAAGCGCCGCAGTATGTTCATCAAGTAAAAGCAGCTTGGGCTTTTTAAGAGTTGCCATAAGAAGTGTTACAGCCTGCCTCTGTCCGCCCGAAAGCAGTCCCACTTTTGTGGAAAGCCTGTGCTCCAAGCCCAGGTCAAGTTGTGTGAGAAGCTCCTTGTAATATGCTCTGTCTTTCTTTGTGCAGCCGCGTATAAGCTTGCGCTTTGTTCCGCGTCTGTCAGCAATGGAAAGGTTTTCCGCAATCTCCATGTCGGGAGCAGTTCCCTTCATTGGGTCCTGGAATACCCTACCCAAAAACTTGGCTCTTTTATGCTCGGGCATATTTGTTACATCAACACCGTCGATTTCAATTTTTCCGAAATCCGGCTTCCATACACCTGCAATTGCATTCAAAAGTGTGCTTTTACCTGCGCCGTTACCGCCAATGACAGTTACAAAATCCCCCTCATTGATAGTAAGGTCAAACCCTTTAAGCGCAGTTTTTGCATTAATTGTACCGGGGTTAAATGTTTTTTGAAGTTTGGTAATCTTAAGCATTATCTAACCCCTCCATGTCTATGTATTTTTGTTTCGTAAAATACGTTTTCTTAAGATAAGGCACTGTGAGGAATATAACAACAATAACGGCGGAAAGCATCTTAAGGTAATCAGTCTTTACACCCAGAAGGATTACGAAGTTATAAATAACAAAATACACAACACCACCGCAAGCTACACCAATGAGGCTCACAACAAGATTGGGCTTAATGAGCATAGATACAGAAAGACCTATAAATATTGCCGCCAGACCTATAACAATGGCACCTCTGCCATCGTTAATGTTTGCAGAGCCCTTAAACTGTGCATACAAGGCGCCTGCGAGAGCTACAATACCGTTTGATATTGCCAAACCAAGCACTTTATTGAAGTTAACATTAACACCCTGAGCACGGCTCATGTCGGGGTTATCGCCCGTGGATTTAAGGGTCAGACCCACTTCTGTATAGAAGAAAAGCCTCAGAATTATAATCACCGCGATAATAATTACGGCAGCCACAAAAACCGCATTCAACGTATCGTTCTGATTGAGTATCAGATTGTAGGATGCCGCAAAAATGGCCTGCATGGACTTACCGCCCAGGATTGCCAGGTTCACGGAATAGAGAATAAGCTGCGTTAAAATACCCGAAAGAATGGACGGAATACCAAAAACGGTATGCATAATTCCCGTAACCGCCCCGGTTAAAGCCCCTACAAGAACAGCCGCAAGAACACTTACCCAAGCGGGCACACCGGAAACTATCAGCATTGCACAAACGCACGCACCGGTACATATGGACCCGTCAACCGTAAGGTCAGCGATATCAAGAATTTTATAGGATATGTAGACCCCTATTGCCATCAATCCCCATATAAGCCCTTCTGCTACCGCGCCGGGCAATGCATTTAAAAAAACCATAGTTATTTCTTACCTCAAATCCATCAGTTTTCGGCAACTTCAATACCGAGAGCTTCGCAAAGTTCTGTGTTGTATTCAACAGTAGGAGTAAGAGTCTTAATGTCAATTTCTTCGGTAGTTTTGTTACCAAGAAGAATGTCTGCTGCCATCTTACCTGTTTCTCTACCAAGTTCGTAGTAGTCAATGGAGAGGCTTGCGTAGCAAACAGTTCCGCCGTAAGATGTATACACGGGAACGTTCTGTGCAGAACAGATTGTACCTACAACTGTATCGTTCTGAGCAACAGTGTTGTCGGAAGGAACATAAAGAGCCTTAACTTCGCTTGCAGCCTTTGTAACAACTGCCTGGAGTTCTGTTGTTTCGCTGAATGTATATGCCTTAACAACAATACCTTCTTCTTCAAAAAGTTCCTTTACTGCTTCGTACTGAATAAGAGAATTGGATTCGTTTGTGCAGTAAAGAACACCTACAACATCGCCTTCGGAAAGACCGAGAGTGTCAATCATCATTGATGCCTGTTCGTCAAAGGGAACAGCATCGCTTGTACCGGATACATTTGCAGGAATCTTACCGTTGAATGTATCTGAATAGTCTGTTACGGAAGTACCGAGAACGGGAATTGTGCTTGTTGCGTTAGCTGCTGCAAGAAGCGCGGGAGTTGCGTTACCCATAATAAGGTCAACTTCCTTGGCAACAAAAGCATTTACTACTGTTGTGCAAAGGTTTGCTTCACCTGCAACCTGAGTGTCAATTTCAACTGTTTTGCCTGCAGCTGCCATTGATTCTGTCAAAGCATCAACAAAGCCCTGTGTAGCCTGGTCAAGAGAATCGTGAACCATAAGCTGGCAGATACCTACCTTGTAGGATTCTGTCGCTGTTGCATCCGTGGGGTCAGAAACGGTTTCAGTGCCGCCGCAAGCTGCAAGTGCAAGTACCATAACAATTGCTAAGAGAAGGGATACTAATTTTTTCATTGTAAATTCTCCTTTTATTTTTCTTTATTATAATCAACATGGAAAAACCACGTAAATTACCAAAAATTCACTTAATGGAGGTATTTTATCAAACCATAGCTTTTTTGTCAAGCATTCCTGCTAAACTATGGAGCTCACGCAATAATTGCAACCTTTTCCACACTGAGAGCCATATTGTTTTCCTTAAAAAGTTCTGTCAGCTCACGACAAATCTCCGCATTGTAAGCATCAACGCAAATAGCAATAATTTTTTCTTTTTTCGAGTCGTTTATGAGCTTTAACAGCAGCATAACCAAAACCGATTTTTCTTCATCAAGGACATTGGCAATCTCTTCAATCAATAATCCTTCTCGGTTTTGAGGCAGCCACTCGGGCATCATGGAAAGAATACTCTCGGCAATTTCCACATAATTAATTTTATCTGCCGTAACAGTTGCACACAGCCCGTTACCCGCCGTTTTTTTAAACTCAACGTCCGTAATGCTCACATATATGCCGTGTTCGTGCAGTTTTTTATTAAGCATGGTGGCAAACCTGCCTTTGAACATATCCAGAACTTTTACTGAATTGTCGTCTTTAATTTTGTCTGCCAGATTCATTATGCCTTTAACAATGCTTTTCACAACAGAGCTTTTCCCTTTTTTGTCGCTTCCCAACACGGCTTCTGCCAATGTTAAGTTTCCGTTGCAGCACAAATCAAACTTTATCTTCATTGCAAGTCACCTTTTAATTTCATTTCTTTTTTATTATACTTACATTGCTGTATTTTGTCAACGAGCATAGCTTTTTTCTTCTTTAAGAAAACTTTACAATTTTGTCCACGAAATTCCATTGACTTTCTCATATTCTATCGTACAATTGTTTTAAAGGAGTGATTTTTTATGGAAATGACAATGCGCTATTACGGCAAAAATTTTGACACAGTAAAGCTGGAGCACATTTTTCAGGTTCCAGGTGTTAAAGGTGTTATTACAACATTATATAATACTTCTCCCGGGGAGGTGTGGACCCGTAATGCCATCCGTGCATTAAAAAAAGAGGTACATGATGCAGGCGGACACATATCTGGCATCGAGAGTGTAAATGTACACGATGCCATAAAAGCAGGCACAAAAAAAAGAGATATGTACATTGATAATTATATCAAAACCTTGGAAAATTTAGGAGAAGAGGATATCCACCTTGTATGCTATAACTTTATGCCGGTTTTTGACTGGACCCGTAGCGAGCTTGCAAGAAAGCGCCCCGACGGCTCTACCGTATTAGCATATAACAAAAAGGCTGTTGAAAACATAAAGCCCGAAGAAATGTTTGACTCCATAAAAAACGACTCCAACGGCACAGTTATGCCCGGTTGGGAGCCTGAAAGAATGGAAAAAATCAAGGAGCTTTTTGAAATTTATAAGGACGTTGACTCGGAAAAGCTTTTTGAAAATCTTTGCTACTTTTTAAAGAGAATCATGCCCGTATGCAATAAATACAACATAAAAATGGCAATTCACCCCGACGACCCTGCATGGAGTGTTTTCGGGTTACCTCGTATTATCACCAACAAGCAGAATATTGAACGCATGCTCGCAGCAGTTGACGATGTTCACAACGGCATCACCTTCTGCTCAGGCTCATACGGCACAAATCTTGAAAACGACCTTCCTGACATGATCCGTTCATTTAAGGGTCGAATACACTTTGCCCACGTAAGAAACCTTAAGTTCAATTCTCCCGATGACTTCGAAGAATCTGCCCACCTTTCCTCAGACGGAAGCTTTGACCTGTACGAAATTATGAAGGCGCTCTACGACATTGGTTTTGACGGTCCTATCCGTCCCGACCACGGACGAATGATATGGGACGAGGTTGCCATGCCCGGCTACGGGTTATACGACAGAGCTCTCGGAGCCGCATACCTTAACGGTTTGTGGGAAGCAATAGTAAAGGAGAACAAAAAATGAGCTGTTTAAAACCTTTGTACGACCGAGAAAAAATGATGGAAGAAACCCGCAAAAACCCTACCTGGGTGCATTTTGGCTACGGAAATATTTTCCGCGCCTTCCATTGTCGCATGGTTCAAAGGCTCCTGAACACAGGCGAATACAACAAAGGCATAATTGCTGTTGAAGGCTTTGACGAAGAAATTGTAACAAAGGTTTCCCGTCGCTTTGACGACATAACGGTTGCGATTACATTCATGAGCGACAACACAGTTGAAAAGGAAATTGTAGCCTCCGTTGCAGAAAGTCTTACGTTTAATGAGTGGGACAGACTCAAAGAGGTTTTCTCGTCAGACAGCTTGCAAATGGTTTCTTTTACAATCACCGAAAAGGGCTACAACTGCACAGACAATCCTAACAGCTACATGGGCAAGGTTACAAGCCTTCTGTACGAAAGATATAAAAATAACAAGCCTCCCATTTCAATGGTGAGCATGGATAACTGTTCAAAAAACGGCGATAAACTGAAGGATGCAGTTATGTTCTACGCAAAAGCATATAATGACAGTAGCTTCATGGAATATGTACAGAAAACTGCCTTCCCTTGGACAATGATTGACAAAATCACACCTCGTCCCTCGGAGGATGTATTAAAGCTTCTTGCAGAAGACGGGTTTAAAAACATGCAGCCTGTTGTTACAAGCAAAAATACATATATTGCACCATTTGTTAACGGTGAGGAGTGCGAATATCTCATAATAGAAGACAACTTTCCCCAGGGACATCCTCCAATCGAAAAATGCGGTGTCGTTTTCACAAGCCGTGACCAGGTCGAAAAATCAGAAAGGCTCAAGGTTACCGCTGCGCTTAATCCGCTACACACCGCTCTTGCAGTGTACGGATGCACTCTTGGCTACAATAAAATTTCCGACGAAATGAAGGATGATGATTTAGTGGCACTCATTAAAGGCATTGCAAAAGAAGGCCTGGCGGTGGTAGAGCACCCCCAAGTGCTTGACGCAGACAGCTTTGTTAACGACGTGCTTACCAAGCGCCTCCCCAACCCCTACATGCCTGACACACCCCAACGAATTGCCACCGATACATCACAGAAGGTGTCAATACGTTTTGGGGAAACAATTAAATCCTATGGCAATAATGCACACACTCTTCGCTTTATCCCCCTCGCTCTTGCAGGCTGGCTTTTGTATCTTGACGGCGACAAGGACTCTTTAAGCCCCGACCCATTGCTGGAGGAAATAACCGCTATGGATAAGGCGCTCCTTTTAAAAAGGGAAGACATTTTCGGAGTTAATTTGTACCGCGTTAATCTGGCTGAAAAAATTCTTGATTTTTATAACGAAATGAAAGCAACCTCCGCCCGGACAACTCTACACAAATATATGGAGGAATATAAATGAAAGCTTTTATTGACAACAATTTTTGCTTAACCAATAAAACCGCTCAGCACCTTTACCATACCTATGCAGAAAGCATGCCCATTATAGACTATCACTGTCATCTTAACCCCAAGGACATTGCGGAAAATAAAACTTTCACAAATCTTGCAGACCTGTGGCTCTCAGGCGACCATTATAAGTGGCGAATTATGCGTGCCGACGGTGTTTGCGAAGATTTTATAACAGGCGATAAAGACCCCTGTGAAAAGCTCCGCTATTTTGCACGAGTGCTTGAAAAGGCAATAGGCAATCCCATTTATCACTGGTGTCATATGGAGCTTAACAAGTATTTCGACTATAAGGGCATTTTAAAAGAATCTACCGTGGACGAGGTTATAACACACTGCGAACCCTATTTTAAGTCCGGGCAGATAAGTGCAAGAAAGCTTATTGAAAAATCAAACGTTACTTGCATATGCACCACCGATGACCCTGTTGACGATTTAAGATGGCACAAACAAATAGCAGCGGACAAAACCTTTAAAACAAAGGTTTACCCTTCTTTCCGACCGGACAGAATACTTAACATTGAAAAGAATGGCTTTACGGACTATATCAAAGCTCTTTCCGCCGCCTCCGCAGTTGACATTAACAGCCTGGCTGGCTTGAAAAAAGCCATTCAGAACCGCATCGAATATTTTTCTCAGGTTGGTTGCCGTGTTTCTGACCACGGACTCGACACCACCTTCTATGCCTTTGCTTCGGATGATGAAGTCGAAGAAATTTTCGCATCTGCCCTTTCAGGCAAAAGTATTTCTCCGGAAGATGCACTAAAATATAAAAGTGCGATACTTCTTTTCCTTGCAGGAGAATACAAAAACCGCAATTGGATCATGCAACTACACTACGGATGTAGCCGTAATGTTAACACTCCTCTTTTTGACCGCCTTGGTGCCGACACAGGGCTTGACTGTATCAATCCATCTTCCCCATCTCGCAATCTTGCACAGATGCTGGATGCCTTCTTCTCACACGATGCACTTCCCAAAACAATAGTTTACAGCCTTGACCCCTCGGAAAACACCGCAATAGACACTATAACAGCCTCCTTTCAGGGGCTTGGAAAAGGCCATATTCAGCACGGCTGCGCATGGTGGTTTAACGACCACAAAAAAGGCATGGAGGAACACATGGAAAGTCTTGCCTCAAACGGAGTTTTTGGCAACTTCATTGGCATGCTGACAGATTCGCGCAGCTTTGTTTCCTACACTCGCCATGACTATTTCCGCCGCATTTTGTGTAACCTTCTGGGTAAATGGGTGGAAGACGGAGAATATCCTTACCACGAGGATTCACTAAGTAAAATTATTAAGGGAATTTGCTATAACAATGCGCTTGAATACTTTGGTTTTTAACCTGCGCTTGTTTTGCTGCTTCAAAAATTAAACAAAGAAACCGGCTCGGAACTGCGCCAATAACCTAAAAAGCATCTTGCTTTAAGGTTAATGCATGCTCCAAGCCGGTTTTTATTTTTTCATATAGCCTTATGCATTTTTTATTGCATGGTATTTTTCCATGTCAATCTTTTCTTCTGCTATCATTTCCTCTGTCCAAAGCTGAAGAGTTTCAACCGTTATTGATATATTCTCCAGCTCCTCCTGTATGTATATAAAATCCTTAAGCTCCTCATCGGCAATTATACCGTCGGCGGTTATTTCAATAAGGCGCTCTTGCCTTTTTTTCATAGAATTCAACGATGCAATCATCTGCAAAACAATTTCCGACAAAGCCTTAATTTTAACTTCCGGAACGTACATTTTGCCAATAGGGCACTCATGAGAGCAATAATAATTGCAAAGAGACGGTTCCTTGTATTTCTTCGCCATGATACACACCTCTTCAGGCTGTATGGGAAATTTTTCATTCTCTATTCTTTCGAGTCTTTCAGGTGGGACAGTTTCCAAAAGCTCGCTTGCTTCCTCACGTGACAGTCCCAGTTTATCTCTTATTTCTCTATAAATATTCTCACTTTTCTTACTTTTAGCCATACTATATCTCCTTAGTCTGCGCTTCTCTTTCTGCGCCTTTGCTTGCCTTAAAATTATACACAGGCTTTATAACCTTCACAATTTCTACCGTAGGTTCAATAAGTTTCGCAATTTCCTCCATGGGTTTGTATGCCATAGGCGACTCATCAATGGTAGATTCATCAACAGTTGTGGTGTAAATCCCCTTCATGCTGTTTTCATATCCGGGTTTCTTAATTCATCAAAACAATACAGCCTTTTAACAAGGTCAATACCGTCATGTCGGCTTCTTACACGGCTTCCGGCAGGTATGTTCTTTCTTATAAATTCATCAAGTACCTTTAGGTTCACTGTCCTTTTTCCAAGCTCCACCGTCAGCATGCCGCAGCCAATGTCCACCCCTATCACGTTAGGCATTACCATGTCTCCCATTGTTGCCGTAAACCCAACCACACAGCCGTTTCCCGCATGTGCATCAGGCATTATTCTTACCTTTGCCTCTTCAAAAGGAGGCTTTTTCATCAGGTTGTATATCTGATTAATCCCAGCAGGCTCAATATTTTCCGTAAAAATTTTAAGGTCATGTGCCATAGATCCCACCTCCTCTTCATGTGTTGTGCCGGTCATTTCCGCGACTCTGCTCTTCGGCATTTCTGCATTCTATTATACACCAAATTTGTACTTTTTCAACTCATTTCGCAGACTCAAGCATCTTCAATCTGCTACTTAACTTCCATATAGAAATAAAGGCTAAGACAATACTAGAACAAATCTTTAAATTCCTCTATGGTTTTATATTCCCAATATATACTGCATAACCCATTCATTGCCGATACTGCCCCAAACAACAAAATACACCTTATGGCAAGGAATCTAGCTATAAGGTGTATTCTGATAACTTCACATTTTCCGTGAAAATGAATGGTGGAGGCGACGTGTAACTGCCGGCTCTTGCGTCAAGGCAAAGTTGTTTTGTTGCAAACACTCAAAACAAGGATTGTAAATAACTTTATTCGGGAATAAATAAAGTTTGTTTTCCTTTTCAAGCGCAACAGTTTGTAATTTTGCACAGTTGGTAACACTTCCTAAGCTGTTTCTGTAAATGACATTGGGTTAATTTGTGTGAATGTAATAGAATCCGTTTCTTTGTACTCTATTAGGTTATAAGTCGCCCTTGCTAACATCAATGTTTATTGGTTTCAACTTGGGAATTCAGACTCATCTATATTTTCTGTATGCATGTTTCCATTTGGAACAGCATATAACGTGAATTCTACAATATCGTAAGACGAGTAGGATTCTGACAGAGTGGTATATTCATCTGCCTTGGAATAATTAGTTTCTTTACCAAACTTGTATTTCTCACCATACCACGTTTCCCCTGTTGCATAATACAGTTCATACGTACCCGCAGGAACGTTAACAGTAACCGATTGCCCCGCCCCCACATAAAATGATACGTCATTCTTCTCGTTATAAACATTTTTTAAATATACATAGCAATTTGATTCTTGCGGAGAATTAACAGTAACTTCAGGACTTCCCTGCCTTTGAGGTGAAATAATCATCTCTCCATTTTGCACAAAAACTGGTTCTAGTGAAACGTTAACTATGCAACTATCTTTAAGAACGTCATTAATTAAAAGTTTAATTTTTGCGCTACCTTCATTTTTTGCCGTAATGGTTCCTTGACTTGATACGCCTACAATAGACGGATTCGAAGATTCCCATTTAATCTTTGAAGAAGCACTGTCAAAGTTTATATCGTATCGAATTTTATAAGTGTCGTCTATTTTAAGATTAATTTCATCTTGGGTAATATTCGCATTATAAACAAAGTTATCTATAATATAATCTTTGTTTATAAACAACACAAAAGCTATAATCAACAATATAATAGCGAACTTGTTAATCTTAAATTCTTTGAAATACTGTTTGCCGCACCCCTTGCATTTCTTCGTTTCGACATCAATTTCATTGCCACACAGCTTGCAAAATTTAGTTTTCACTTTTCGGGTTTCTTTATAGTTTATTTGTTCCCTTCGTGTTTCTATATTCTCTAATGTAAAGCCTACCGGTGCTTTTTCTGATTTCTTTGCTCCATACATATTTATGTAAATTGTTTTGTATGGTTCACCAGAAGGAAGACACGTATCATATATATCTATCATTCCATTAATGCCATTTGCACTTGTAGAGCCTCTTCTGGTCCACTTGATTTTAATGCCACTTTCAGTATAAAGTCGATTTAAATATTCTACTTCTCCATCAACAGACATAAGAGCAAGAGTATATATAGGTTTTTCTGGAACAAGACCAAAATCAACATCCCCCTCGTTGTTAGGCTGATTTTGCATATTTTCTTTCAATCTACTAACAGTTTCTTCTGACTGAATTTTAATAATTGCATCCAAGGCATTTTTTAATGTTGAAGTTTCTTGAATTGATATTTTTGTTTCTATTTTCTTGCCACAACATTGACAGAACTCACTATCTTCAGGTAAAAGTTGCTCACAATTATAACATTTCATCTCCATATTTATAACAATTTTTGTTCCACATTTATGACAATACTCGCTCTCACTAATTAGCTCAAACCCACATTTTCTACAAAACTTAATTTTACTTTTATTAGCAATCTGACTATCCAAATGATTTTGCCAACTGGACTTCGAACAATATACTCTCACCTTCTTACCATTGTTCATTTTTTCTATAGCATAATATATTCCGTTAACCGCATATCTTTCCAGTGGAAATTTTTTGGTATCAATAGTTCTTTCCTCTTTTCTGATTTTTTGATTAACAGTATCATAAATACACACTGTAAAATTATTGAAATGCGAGGTTTCTGCTTGCGTCCTGTTTTCTACATTTTGATTATTAGTTGGCAATTTATCGGTTTGTGCTACTTTTGTTTGCTTATGCTCATCCCACTTTCTGCACAGAAAAATTGCTAATGAGATCGTTGCAAAAGCTAAAAGCCCAGTAGGAATAGCCCCTAATACTATTCCGATATCGTCTAAAAACACTGTGATTATTGACTCTACTAAAAAGCATAAAACCCAAATTAAAACTTTCATTTTTAATCCTCCACACAAACTTGCATATCATGCTTATTGCAAAACAATTCTTAATAGGTGTGTCGCAATTTACACATACATATATTCACAGTTTCTTCAATATTCTCAGTGTTAATTATTGATAATAAAACACACGAGACTGCTTGGCAGCTCTATTTTACTACTTAACAAAATCTTTGTCAATTTAAAACAAATGCTTTTTCCTGCCTTTAACACGTGTATTCAATCACTTTTAAGACCCTCCACCATAGGAATACCCCCTACAAAATTGACGCAAAATCAGCTGGTTTCGCTCTCAAAAACAAAGTTTTTTACATCTTGTAAATTCCCCTTAATTATAAACTTTTTCACACTCTTGACGTGGGTTGGTTACGGTTATATAACAAAAAACTGCTATTTTAGCAGTTTTACTCCCTTTTTTTGACAAAAATATATATGCCGCAATCACAAAAAACTTGTAATTACGGCATATTTTTATAATTTCACATTTTCCGTGAAAATGAATGGTGG
>CAZRZU010000039.1:0-15039 GCA_964604615.1 uncultured Oscillospiraceae bacterium | reverse complement strand
AAGCGGTAAGGGTCGTCGTGCTAAGCTCTACTATCTCAGAGACAGAGTTGGGAAGGCTGCTAAGGTTAAGGACAAAATCTAAGTCCCCTTTTTTACGGGGAAGGCAAGCCTTCCCCGTAGGGGTTAACCTTAACTGAAAGTGAATATTCTTCGGGGCGGGGTGTAATTCCCCACCGGCAGTGACAGTCTGCGACCCACTTTAGTGGCTGATGGGGTGTAACTCCCCAACCGACGGTGAAGCAAAGTTTTGCAAAGTCCGGATGAGAGAAGTTTGTGGCGAAACCGAAAGGTTTTGTTTTATTTGCTTATTGAAGCTCCGAGTAGTATATACTCGGAGCTTTTTTTGCCTTATAGGAAATTGAGTATTTCCTATAAGGCAAAAAAATTTTTATATTATTGCCACGGGAGAATTTCCTCGTAAGAATCGGAAAACGCATATGGCATTACAAAGTGTTTTCTCCTCTATTCTTCTTAGTTGCAATTATTGCCAAGGAGTGTCGGAGATATTTTGTTCGTAAAATCTCGTTGCATCTCAAGAAAGGAAGTTAAAAATGACGGTTAACAACACAAGGAAAATTACTGTAACAGCTATGCTTTCGGCGATAGCAACAATACTAATGTACATCCAGATTCCCGTGGGCATCATGCCGGCTTTTATAAAGCTGGATATATCGGAAATACCTGCAATTATAGCATCTATGGCATTGGGCCCTTGGTGGGGTGTGGCGGTGTGCGGTATAAAGAACTTGCTTCATGCGCTGATATCCTCTTCCGGTTATGTGGGTGAATTGAGCAATTTCCTTTTGGGATGCGCCTTCGTTATTCCCGTAGGGTATATTTACGGGCACAATAAAACAAAAAAGACAGCCGTAATAAGCCTGATAACAAGCTCGGTTATAATGGCAATAATAAGCTTCTTCACAAACTATTTTATTATTTACCCCTTGTATGATAAGTTTATGATAAAAATGGATGTTATTGTATCTATGTACAGTGCAATACTGCCTTCCTGCGACACATTGGCTGAGTGTCTTTTGATTTTTAACGTGCCGTTTACTTTTGTAAAAGGCATTATCTGTTCAGTAATAACAATTGTAATTTATAAAAGAATATCCATATTAATAAAGCGCTGACTTTTGTCAGTGCTCTTTGTATAAAAACGAAAGAAGGGGAAATAATTCAAACATATAAAGGAGTTGATATATTTGAAAAAAATTGCTGTTTGCATTTTGGCTGCCCTTCTTTTAACAACCTCTGTTGTGAGCTATTCCGAAGGCTTGTCGGAAGAGTTGTCAGGTGGGATTGTACGTCTGCACATTATTGCCCAAAGTGACAGTAGTGAAGACCAGGCAGTAAAGCTTAAAATCAGGGATGCAGTACTCTCTGAAATGGACAAGTTTGAAAACAAAGAAGACATAAAGGCAAGTCTTAACACTTTCGAAATTATTGCAAACCGTGTTTTGAGGGAAAACGGCTTTTCATATTCTGCTACTGCCGAATACGGTAAATTTGAATTCCCCACAAAGTATTACGACAATTTTGCTCTACCCAAAGGCGAATACGAAGCGGTACGAATTAAACTGGGAAAGGCAGAAGGTCAGAATTGGTGGTGTGTGCTCTTTCCACCTCTTTGCATGATTGATAAGGCGACCGATGATAGCGAAGAACTCTTAAAGGAAACATTCGGAGAAAATTATGCCACCGTAACAAAACAAGCACTGCCTTTTAAAATTAAATTTAAAATAGCAGAATGGTTTTAAAACTTGACTAACTCCCATAAAAAGCATATAATAATATACAAAATTGTATGCTGTGGAGATATATTATGAGACAAAGAAACAGAAAACATCTTGACGAAAGATTGGACAATTGCGCAGGAATTTATTCTGATAATGGTGATATTTTAGACAAAGATTTTTTAATTCATCCTTTGCATATGGAAATCGGCTGCGGTAAAGGAAGGTTTATTACAACTCTTGCCTCCCAAAACCCCGATATCCACTACATAGCAAGCGAAATGATTGCAAATATTATAGTCCTTGCGGCTGAAAAAGCCCGCGACATGGAGCTTGAAAATATAAGGTTCATCTCCGGTAATGTACAGTATATGGCGGACAGCCTCCCTCAGGGAAGTGTAGACAAGATTTATCTCAATTTTTCTGACCCGTGGCCTAAGGACAGGCACGCAAAACGTCGTCTTACACATAAAAACTTTTTGGAACTGTATAAAAAAATACTCACCGAGGATGGTGAGATACATTTTAAAACCGACAACAAACCGCTGTTTGACTTTTCCGTGGAGAGCTTTATTGAAAACGGCTGGGAATTGAGCGAAGTAACTTATGACTTGCACAACAGCGGCTTTGAAGGCAATATCATGACTGAGTACGAGGAAAAGTTCTCCGGGCTGGGATTTACAATCAACCGATTGGTTGCAAGGCGGAAAAAGTAAAATCGACATCCTTCTGTGGAAGAATGTCGATTTTGGTGCCCGAGACCGGAATCGAACCGGTACGGCTTTAAGGGCCGCAGGATTTTAAGTCCTGTGCGTCTGCCAGTTCCGCCACTCGGGCAAGCAAGAGTATTATAACAAATAAAGATTTGGTTGTCAACAACAAATTGGATTGGAAGATGTAAAATGGAGAAATTCACACAGTATTACTCGGCATCTGTTTCTGGTACGGGCAATAATAACGGAATAAATCTTAAGGGCGACACTGAGTATGTTTTTAAAAGCTATTACAAACTCAGGGTTAAAGGGAAGCAAAGGTTCAAGCTGTTCTTTGTAAACGAGGTTGAAAGTACAGGTAACTGCCGTATGGGAAAAATGGGAGATGCATATACCGTTACGGCTTATGCTGCAATGAGCTATGACAAGGAAAAGGAAGAGGGTATTGTGCCCATAACTTTTGCAGGAGCTTACACAAAGGATGTTCAACCCGGTGAACAATATTCTTCCGATGAGTTTGAATTTACATATGATTCTGACGGTTACCTTACATTGGTTTTTAAAATTAACACCACAGGAAGAGCATTTCTCCCTGCTACAAACGAAAGTGCCTCAACAGGTCGCATATTTGAAAACGGCAATGAAATATGGAGCGATAATTTTGCCTTAAGACCCGCTTTTGTAGGCATTAAAAAAGATAAAAAGAAAACAGTTGCATTTTTGGGAGACTCTATTACTCAGGGTACAAGGACAGGTGTAGACCAGTACGAAGCATGGACGCATCGTATCGGAAACAGCCTGGAAGAGGACGTAAGCTTCTGGAATTTGGGTATGGGTTGGTCAAGAGCATACGATGCTGCATCTGACGGAACCTTTCTCAAGAAAGCTGCCATGTGCGACGAGGTGTTTGTGTGCTTTGGAGTTAACGACATCCGCTCCGGCGGCAGGTTGGCAGAAGAAGTAATTGCTGATTTGAAAAAAATACAAGAGCTTTTGTTAAAGCGGAACCAAAACATTGTGGTTCATTTTCTTACGGTTCCACCCTTTAACATGTCGGTGTTTGAAGAAACACAGCGGAAAAAGGTTAATGAATTTGTGAAAAATACAACAGCCTTTTTTGACATTGCGGCATGCCTTGAGTGTGATATGGTAGGTTCTGTTATTGAGGAATACATGGTAAACCGTGACGATGCTCACCCTAACGGTGAGGGAGGCAGGGCGGTATACGAAGGCTTTATGGCATGGAGGGAGCAGGCTAAATGGTAAAAAGGATTGTGCTGTGGCTGCTGGTAATATGCTGCATGGTCATGATTTTTTGCTTTTCTGCACAGCCTTCTGATGAATCCGCAAGTCTCAGCGATGGCATGCTTGACAAGTTTCTGGCATTTTTTAATATATATCTTGCTAATGAGAAAGTTGAGTTTTTGCGGCTGTTTATCCGTAAAGTTGCTCATTTTTCGGTTTACGGGCTGCTTGGCTACCTTTGGTACATGCTGTTTTTTGTAGGATATAACATAAAGAACACAGCCGCCTCAAAAGCCGCAGTTGTTTTCAGCGGATTGTATGCTCTGACAGATGAGATTCATCAGGTGTTTGTTCCGGGCAGAAGCTGTAAAATAACTGATGTGTTTATTGACACATTAGGAGCAACCTGCGGTGTAGTATTGGCAATGGTTTTATGCTTGATGATTTTAGGGAGAAGAAAAAATGATTGATTTACATTCTCATGCGCTTTTTGATATTGACGATGGTGCAAAAACAATTGAAGATTCTTTGGATATTTTAAGACGGGCAGTAAAATGCGGAGTTGAAAAAATGGCACTCACTCCTCATTTTACTATTGGCGAAGATGTGGAGGCATTTATATCGGAGCGGAATAGGCGCTTTGATATACTTAAAGAGGCTGTCCGGGAAGAAAATATTGGCATAAAGCTGTGCACCGGCGCGGAGGTGTACA
The DNA here is from genome assembly GCA_964604615.1 of uncultured Oscillospiraceae bacterium. Lineage (GTDB taxonomy): Bacteria > Bacillota > Clostridia > UMGS1883 > UMGS1883 > RGIG1927. The sequence goes on along the minus strand of CAZRZU010000039.1, from coordinate 10,633 downwards.
TAACTGATGAGCTTTTTAACGAAACTCAGCTTGATAAGCTCACAATAGGAAACAGTAAGGTTATTCTTTGCGAGTTTAAATATCACGGCTTGCGTCCGGGGGACTTTCTGGGTTATGTGGATGAGGTTCTCACAAACGGATTTGTGCCTCTTATAGCTCATCCAGAACGTTACTCCTACACAACACCCTCCATTGTTGATGAAATTCTTGACCGTGGTGCTCTTTTACAGGTGAACGGCATCAGTCTTTTTGAGGACAGCGAAGAGGGGGAAACGGCAAGGGCATTAGTTAAAAGCAATTGTGCTTTTGTAATCGGAAGCGACATTCACCATGCTCAATCCCGAAGACTTACCGCAATGGAAAAGCTTAATCAAAGCGGAAAATGGCAGAGAATTATAAGCACAAATCCCGATAAAATATTTGAAAATTTATTATAAAGAGAAAGGCTGTGGAAAAATGTACAATATTACAATCGTCGGCTTGGGTCTTATAGGCGGTAGCCTGGCAAAGGCATTGAAGGGGTACCCCAACACGACCGTTTACGGCATAAATCACCGTCAGAGTGTTATCGACATGGCAGTGGCAGACAGAGTTATTGCAAACAGCGGTGAAACAGAAGAAGAGATTATAAAAAAGAGCGACATGATTATCCTTTGCTTATATCCTTCTCTTTGTGTTGAATTTGTAAAAAAGCATATTGATAATTTTAAGAGAGGTGCCCTCCTGACAGATGTATGCGGCATAAAGGAAAAGTTCGTAAAAGACATAAACTCGGTTATCCGCCCGGATATGGAATTTGTGGGCGCGCATCCTATGGCAGGCAGAGAAGTGTACGGCTATGTAAACAGTATTCCCGACTTGTTTCAAAACTGTAATTTCCTTATTACACCTACTCCCGAAAATACTGAAAAGTCAATAGGCGAAATTGAAAGAATGGCAAAATACATAGGCGCAAAAAAGGTTGTGAGAATATCACCTCATGACCATGACGAAATGATTGCATATACAAGCCAGCTGATGCATGTAATTGCCGTTGCTCTTTGCGACAACAAGCACATTGAAATTGCGGCATCTTTCTCGGCGGGTTCTTTGCGTGACTGTACCCGTGTCGCTGTTATAAACGAGGTTTTGTGGAGCGAACTCTTCATCGAAAATAAGGAAGCTCTCTGCATACTTATCGATGAAATGAAAGAGAGTCTGGAACGTATTGAAACGGCAATTAAGAATGAAGACTATGACACTCTAAAAGCTATTATGAAGCGGGCAACAGCCGCTAAACTTAAATATTTACACGGAAATTAAAATATAGAGGCTTTTCAGCCTCTATATTTTTGCTCTTAATTCAGTTACTTTGCCAATTATGGTAACAGGCATGGTTTCCACTTCGTCCCGTGTGAAAATAAGCGGTTCATAGTTCGCATTTAACGGCATAAGAATTAAGCCGTATTTTTTTTTGATTACCTTCTTGATTGTTGCTTCTCCGCTTCCCACCAATGCAACACATATGTCTCCGCTGGAGCAGTCCGGTTGTTTTTTTACAATCACGGTGTCCCCGTCAATCATTCTGGGAGCCATGCTGTCTCCCTTGATGCGCAATGCAAAATAGTTGTTCAGCTCGTTTTCGGGCAGAACTACATCTTCGTAATCCAATACTTCTTCCAGGGCATCATTAGGCATGCCTGCGCGAACATATCCCAATACCGGGATGCGAAATGCGTTTTTGTTTACCTCTTTGCCGGCAAGAGCATCCATGCTCACGGCAAAAATTTCCGCAATTTTTACGAGGCTGGAATATTCAGGGCTGTTTTTGCCCTTTTCCCACATGGCAACAGTGGACTGGCCAACTCCCAATAAATCTGCCAATTTTTGCTGGCTGATTTTGTCCCTCTTGCGTAACTCCTTCAATTTTTCGCCTAACATACAAAACCTCCCTGTACACTTTTTTGTACTCGATTATCATTTCTCGTCGTATTATGTCATAATTATATCACGATAAATGATAAAGTCAATAGCAAAGACACCAAAAAACACAAAAACAATCACTTGAAATGTTGACAAACGTAAAAAGATGTGCTAATATTATCACATCAAATGATAAAATTAAAAATACGGGAGGAGAACACAAATGACAGCTGAAAAAATGAAAAAGTATCCGGGAATGGTTATTGTGAAAAAAGAAACAGAGGTGAGGTTAAAAAAGCTTAAAGAAGAAATACGGGAGCTTGAAGGCAGAATGAGCCGGGCAGAGAGAAAACACGAAACCGAGGACAAAATTGTTACCCTTCTTGAAATAAAAGAAGAAAGGCTCAGGGTAACAGAGAGTCTTTTGGAAAAGCTGGAAAAATCTACTTTGGAAGTTGAAGAGGCTCTGGATGCTATTGCACCGTCGCTTACACCTTTGGAGCATATCATTATACTTAAGCTTTACATTGAGGGGTTAAGATGGATGCAGCTGATGGATCTTTTGCAGACAGACCCGGAATACACTCGTTTCTGTTACGAGAGAAGTACATACATGCGTGCCCATCGAAGTGCGTTGGACAAGCTTATGGCTTTGGATAATTAAAATTTTAAAAATAAAACAGCATGGTGCCCATGCTGTTTTGCTTTTATTATCTTAAAATGAATTGTTGACTTTTATATAATTTTGCGATAAAATAAATGTAAAATAATAGAAAGGTTGGTTGTTATGAAAAAAGTATTAAGCTTAATTATTTGCATTGCAGTTATTTTAGGAGCAATGCCCACAATGTCTCTTGCCGATGGCGGAATGTCGTATGAGTTCACATATAATGGGTTCAACTGTTGGTTCAATTTTGAATGTGTTCCTGACGAGACCTATCCAGATGTGTATCTTGAACTTAGAATTTTTGGCTATTACGGTAGCACAGATGTTGATGTTAATATGCTTCCAAACGGTGTTCCCAAGGGGCTGTATATACATCAGATTCTGGAAGGTGTTGCCACAGAAGATAGTGAAATGACAACGGAAGAGTTTAAAGCTTGCGGCTGGGAAAATTATAAAGATTTATATGTTGAAGTGAGCTTTTCGCTGATAGAAGTATACAACACAAATGTTGACATTGCCGTAAGCATAGTTGTAGACGGTGATGAAGACTGGTATGAAACAGAAGATATTATATTTGCAGACCAAAAGCCTATTCTTAAAAACGACAGAACAATGCTCCCCATAAGAGCTATTGCAGAATTTTTAGAATGGGAAGTAACCTGGAATCAGGAAGAACAGAGTGTTATAATTGAAAATGAAGACAAGAAGGTAAAGGTTGTAATTGGCAACAAAACATTGTATGAATGGGATGCCAATGGTAAAAGATTTAAAGCTAAAACAACTATGGACGTTACTCCTATGATTTTAAACGGAAGAACGTTGCTTCCTGTTCGTGCTATTGCGGAAGCATTGGACCTTGAGGTTGAATGGAATCAGGAGGAACAATGTGTTTACCTTATTCCCGAAGGTGTTGAATGGTAAGAAAATTAGTTTAAAAGAGGCTGTTGCATTAAGCAACAGCCTCTTAGTTTAACAAATTTAAAATTTCAATATTTTGCTCTTGAGCATATTTTATTGTGTTACGTGTACCGCCCGGCTCCCCTGTATAAAAGGCTATAACCAGGCTTGAATGGTCTACCATCCATATGTTACGAGATTGATATGACCGTGAATCATAATAAGAAAATGAAATGTGAGTAATATCAGCCATGGAAAGAATGTATCGATAAGCATCTCTTTCCTCTTTTTTTCGTCCGTTGAAAAAGGTGGGGTACGGAAGTGCGCATACAAGCTTAATGTGAGGGTAAATTTGCTTGTACTTTAAAACCACTTCACCTGCCCAAACGTCAATGCCTTTTGCCATGCCTGTAATAAAGGTAGTGAAGCCTCTGTCAATGGCGGTTTGTATGCCTATACATAGAAGTCTTTTTGCTTCCTCCTCTGAGATATTAAGTTTTTCGGGACGATGCCCGGTAAAACAACAGCAGTTATTTCTGAATTCCATAGCCACACCTCAAATCTTATTATATGTTAAATAAAATTTGCTGTCAACGGGCATAATACCCATATGAAAAATATTAAAAATATTTTATTGGGAATTCCCATTGGCTTTGTTAACGGCTTTTTCGGTTCGGGTGGCGGGATAATAGCGGTACTGTTTTTAAAAAAGATTTTGAAAGTGGAGGCGAAAAAGGCTCACGCAACGGCTCCTGCTATTATACTACCGTTATCCTGCGTATCGCTTTTTATGTATGGAGCAAACACTATGGTGGATATAAAAATGACCGTTTTGTGTGCTGTGGGAGGATGCGCAGGCGCGCTTTTGGGCGCAAAGCTTCTATCAAGGATACCTAAAAAATGGTTGAAGATAGGGTTTGGCATAGTAATGATACTGTCGGGAGGGCGCATGATTTTATGATAGAAATTCTGGTGGGTTTCATTTCGGGGATAATTTCCGGAATGGGCATTGGCGGAGGTATGATTCTTATACCCGCATTGGTAATGCTTTTGTCCGTAAGTCAAAAGGATGCCCAGGCAATGAATTTGTGGTATTTTTTGCCCACGGCGCTTTTTTCAATATGTGTTCATGCTAAAAACAGATGCATTGAGTACAAAAAAAGCGCACTGATTATATTAACGGGGATACCCTTTGCATTGATAGGCTCTTATATGGCACTGCAAATAGACCCTTCCCTTTTGGGCAAACTTTTTGGCGGATTCCTTGCAATTTTCGGAATAAAAGAAGTATATGACGGCTTTACAAATAAAAAATAATGGTGTATAATAGGTTAAATTAGTGTAAGTTTTAGGAAGATAGATATGGATAAAAAGTCTCTTGGTGTATTGGAATTTGACAAAATTAAACAAATGCTTATGAATGAAGCGGTTACCCAAAAAGGTAAGGAGCGGTGTGAGAGCCTGTTGCCTGAGGGTGACAAGTACGCAGTGATACGCATGCAAAGGGAAACAAGCGAAGCGGAAAGCTTGTGCATCAAAAAGGGTAACCCTCCTCTTTCGCCTGTGGGTGAAATAAAAGGGAGTGTTATGCGCGCAGAAGCAGGGGGTACTCTTTCTCCCCGTGAGCTTCTGAACTGTGCCCATACACTGAGGATTGCCTATGAAATATCATCTTACATAGATGAGGATAACTTTGAAGAAGAATATCCTTGCCTCGGCGAAATTACACGAGGACTTTTTGTTGACAAAAAAACAAGCTCAAAAATTATTTCGGCAATTATAAGCGAGGAAGAAATTGCCGATGATGCCAGCCAGACTCTTATGAACCTCAGGCATAAGGTGAAAAGCTGTGAGGCGCAGATACGTGAAACCTTGAATAATATGATTAAAAATCCCAGGTACTCTGTTGCTTTGCAGGATGCAATCGTTACCATGCGAGGAGATCGTTTTGTTGTACCCGTAAAGAGCGAACACCGCGCAAACGTGCCCGGCATTGTTCATGACTCATCTTCTTCCGGAGCAACTATATTTGTAGAGCCTATGGCGGTTGTAGAAATAAACAACCGTATCCGCGAATGTAAAATTCAGGAGAAGGAAGAGATAGAAAGAATTCTGGCTGATTTTTCGAACCTTATTGCAGAAGATGCTTCCGGTTTAAAACGAGACTGCGATATTATTACAAATTTTGACTTTGCTTTTGCAAAGGGCAGGTTGTCCACAAAAATGCGAGGTGTGGAGCCATTAGTGAATGATGACGGTATTGTTGACATAAAAAAAGGCAGACATCCGTTGCTTGACGGTAAAAAAGTTGTTCCCACCGATATTTATCTGGGAGATAAGTTTGACACCTTGGTTATAACCGGTCCTAACACAGGCGGTAAAACAGTTGCACTGAAAACACTTGGGCTTTTGACCCTTATGGCTCAGTCGGGACTTCATATTCCCGCAATGAGCGGCAGCAGAATAAGTGTTTTTGAAAATGTTTTTGCAGACATTGGCGACGAACAGAGCATTGAACAATCACTTTCGACATTTTCGGCACATATGGTCAATATTGTGCGTATATTAAAAGAAGCAAATTATTCGTCTCTTGTGCTTTTTGATGAGTTGGGCGCAGGTACTGACCCTGTTGAGGGTGCGGCACTGGCGGTTGCAATTTTGGAAAGAGTAAAGGAAATGGGCGCAAAATGTGCTGCAACAACTCATTACAGCGAAATAAAAATGTATGCATTGGAAACCGACAGGGTTGAAAATGCCGCATGCGAATTTGACATTGCAACCTTGAGGCCTACTTATAAACTGCTCATTGGTGTACCGGGAAAGAGTAATGCCTTTGCAATATCGAAAAGGCTGGGGCTTGAGGAAGACATTATACACAGGGCTAAAAATCTGGTGGACGGCGAGACTACAAAGTTTGAGGATGTAATATCCTCCTTGGAAGAAACAAGACGTGTTGCCGAAATAGATGCCGAAAAGGCAGAGGAGGCACGTATTGAAACTGAAAAGGCAAGAGCCAGAGCTGAAAAAGAAAGAGCCTCCATTGAAAAACAGAAAGAAAAAATTCTTCGTGATGCCAGAGAAGACGCAAAGCGCATTTATGAAGCGGCAAAAAGAGAAGCTGACGAAATTATTAAGGAAATGCGTAAGGGTGCACAGGAAGCCCATAAGCTTGAGGAAAGCCGTCAAAAACTAAAAAAAGGCTTGGGCAATGTTGAGGATAAGCTCAGTGAGGATGTATTTAAACAGAAGAATCCCCCAATTGACCCCAAGAAGCTTCTTTTGGGACAAAGTGTTGAAATTACAAGCATGGGTCAGACGGGCAAACTTTTGACTTTGCCGGATAAAAACGGCAATGTCACAGTGCAGGCAGGCATACTTAAAATGACAGTGCACATATCTGCATTAAGGCTTGCAAGTGAAAAAAAGGATGAAAAGAAAAAGGGCGCAGGGCTTAAAATTTCAACAGGTAAAACAATGCATGTTAAAAGTGAATTGGACCTTCGCGGATGCTTGGTTGACGAAGGGCTTATTGAACTTGATAAATACCTGGACGATGCTGTGCTCTCGGGGCTGGACAGTGTGCGTATTATCCACGGCAAGGGCACCGGCGCGCTCAGAAGTGCCGTGCAGGAATATCTGAGGCATCACCACCATGCAAAAAGCTTCCGCCAGGGTGCTTTTGGCGAAGGCGACATGGGTGTGACGGTTGTAGAGTTAAAATAGAAAGGATTTGATATAAATGAGCATGAATTTTATAAGGAAGCTTCCCATTCCTATGGATGTTAAAGAAAAATATCCCGTAGGATTAAAGCTTGCCGAAACGATTGAAAAGCGAAACAATGAAATTAAGGATGTTTTTGCATCAAAAAGTGACAAGTTTGCACTTATTATAGGTCCTTGCAGTGCGGACAGAGAGGATGCTGTTATGGACTATATCCACCGCCTTAAGCTTTTGCAGGAAAAGGTTGAGGACAAAATCCTTATTATTCCCCGTATTTACACAAACAAGCCCAGAACTACGGGCGAAGGCTACAAGGGCATGGCATCTCAGCCTGACCCCACAAAAAAGCCTGACTTATACGAGGGTCTTATTTCAATCAGAAGATTACATACACGTGCCATTGAAGAAACAGGCTTTACATGTGCAGACGAAATGCTTTATCCTGAAAACTACCGTTACCTTTCCGATGTTTTGGGTTATGTTGCGGTAGGTGCACGAAGTGTGGAAAATCAGCAGCACAGACTTACAGCCAGCGGCATTGAGCTTCCCGTAGGCATGAAAAATCCCACTGCAGGTGACTACTCTGTAATGCTTAACAGTATTGTTGCAGCGCAGAAAAGCCACATGTTCCTCTATCGCGGATGGGAGGTTGAAACAACAGGAAACCCCTATGCGCATGCTATTCTTCGTGGATATGTGAACAAGCACGGTAATGCTCTTCCCAATTATCATTATGAAGACCTTGCCCTTCTTCACGAAATGTACGCAAAGAAGAATGTTGAAAACATGGGTGTTGTTATTGATACTAACCATTCCAACTCGGGCAAAAAGTATCTTGAACAGATACGTATTGCAAAGGAAATCATGAACAGCCGTAACGCAAATGACGACATGAAGAAGTTTGTGAAGGGTCTCATGATTGAAAGCTATATTGAAGACGGCAGCCAGAGGGTTGAAGAGGGCATTTATGGTAAGAGTATTACCGATCCCTGCCTTGGCTGGGAAAAAACAGAGCGATTGGTATTGGACCTTGCAGAAATGGTCTGATATTAATTATAAAAATTAAAAGGAGGATAAAACGATGAAAAAGTTTATCTCATTGGTACTTGCAATAGCTGTTATGGCATCACTTATTGCAGTACCGGTAACAACAAATGCGGCTGAATTGCCTACATATGAAGGTGTAATCGATACAATTGAACTTGTTAACGATTACTGGATTACTACACATCGTAATGATGTGGGTTCTGCTTTCTGGGAAAGAGGCGCTTATAACACAGGTAACATGGAAGCTTACTTCCTCACAGGTATTGAAGAGTATAAGGAATACTCCGAGAGATGGGCTAACCGTAACCGTTGGGTAGGTCATCCTTCCAATTCCGCTCCCAATGAATGGACATGGGGTTACAGCCATGACACAAATTCAAAGGCGGTTCTTTTCGGTGACTGGCAGACCTGCTTCCAGACATATTCTGACCTTTACAATATTGACGAAATCAAGTCCGAAAGCAAGATTGAAAGAGCTACATATGTTATGGAATATGAAATGAGCAAGTCCGAGGATGAGTTCTGGTGGTGGGCAGATGCACTTTATATGGTAATGCCTACAATGGTTAAGCTTTATAACACCACAAATAACACTCTTTACCTTGATAAGCTTTACGAATATTATAACTATGCTCGCGAGCTTATGTATGACGGACCTAACGGTATCCCCACAAAGGAAGAAAGGGAAGCCGGATATGAATCAACAGCCCGCCTTAACAATGGTGCTGAATATTCAGATGCCAATGACTACAAGTATCTTTTCTTCCGTGATGCAAGATATGTTTATCCTTTGAATCCCATCCCCGGCAACGAAACAACAAAGAACTTCTGGGCAAGAGGTAACGGCTGGGTATTTGCGGCACTCGCAAAGGTATTGCAGGAAACACCCGACAACTGGGAATATCGCCAGGAATTTATGGATGCATACTTAGGCATGGCAGGTACACTTAAAGCTTATCAGAAGTTTGACGACAAGGGCAGAGGCTTCTGGACTCAGTCAATTCTTGCACATGAATACAGCTGTGATGCAGACTATAACCCCTACGGCTATGAAACAAGCGGTACCGCATTCTTTACATACGGTTTCCTTTGGGGTATAAATGCGGGCATACTCAGTGCAGACGAATACCTCGACACAGCACTTGCAGGCTGGAAGTACCTTACAGAGGTTGCCATTCAGGAAAACGGCAAGGTTGGCTACGTACAGTGGGTAGGCGGCGAAGCAGGTAAGGCAGCTGTCTGGGACAACACACAGGACTTTGCAGTTGGTGCAACACTTCTTGCAGGCTGCGAAATGGCAAGATACGTTGGCGGCATGCAGGGATACTTCTATCCTTACCTTCAGAGAAGAATGATTAACATGGTAGGCTTGAAGGTTGGTTCTCCCTATGTATTCCGCGGCAGCAATATTGCACAGATTGACGAAAACAACGCGGATGTTGTTCCCGTAATAAAGAACGACAGAACTCTCGTTCCCGTGAGAGTTATCTCCGAAAGCTTTGGCTGTGATGTGGCATGGGATGGTAGTACACAGACTGCTACAATTACAAAGGGCGGTAAGACAATTGCAATTAAGATTGGTTCTTCCTCTATGATGGTTGACGGTGTGTCCGTGCCTTTGGACGCAGCGGCAGAGATTATAAACGACAGAACTTTCGTTCCTCTTCGTGCAATTACAGAAGCTCTCGGCAAGACAGTTTACTATAATGATGCTTATAAGATGATTATCATCGGATACAAGAACGATGTGTTCTATAACTGTGAAGCTGCTATGGAAGAAATGCTTTCCAATGTTCTTACAACAGGTGTGAGACCTGAAAAGAACCCTTATTTTGCAAACCTTCTTCAGACACCTGCTGAATTGACAGATTCTAAGATTATAAGAGCGGTTTCCGCAACAGCAACTGCCGAACCTGAAAACTTCAATGCAATTTACATGTCTATTGACGGTGACCCCGCGTCCCGTTGGGGCAGTGACGTTGAAGCAACACTTGTAGTTGATTTTGGTAAGGCTCAGTATATGGAAAAAATCGGTCTTTCTATCTGGAGAGGTTCAAGCAATGCAAGATGGACAAAGTTCGACCTTTACGTTTCCGAGGACGGAGAAAACTACGAAATGATTTACTCCGGTCAGAGCCGTACAGATACTGACTTTAACATCCTTGACTGCGGCAAGAATGTGCGTTATGTCAAATTCCATGGTTATCACAACAGTGAAAACAACTGGGTAAATGTATTCGAAGTTGTAGGCTACGGTGAAGGCACATCTGTTGTAACAAACCTTAAATAACAAGTAGCTGTAAAAAGCACAAAAAGGGGGTGTAAAAAACTAATTGTTTTTTACACCCCCTTTTTGAGGGGATAGGGAAAATTGTTCAGAATTGACAAACCGAATGAAA
>CAZRZU010000038.1:0-15088 GCA_964604615.1 uncultured Oscillospiraceae bacterium | reverse complement strand
TCGTACATGTTTGATCTCCTCGCTTAGATAAAATAAATATATTCACCTCTGTCGGCTCTTGCGCCAACGAAAGGTATATGGTAAAATAAGCATTACATAAAAGTGTCGGAAAATTTTTCGAACTTTTTCTTAATGCGCTGAAGGGCATTGTCAACCGATTTTGCATCTTTTTGCAGTATTTCTGCAATGGCACTGTAACTTTTGCCTGTAAGGTACAATGACAACACCTGACACTCAAAAGGGGACAAAACCTCTTCCATTTTAATTTCAACCTGCTCAAAATTTTCTTTGCCTATGACAATTTCCTCCGGGTTGGATGTGTTCTGTGAAGGCAGAATTCCCAAAAGAGACGAGTCATAATTGTCTTCGTTATAGGGCTTGTCCAAAGAAACATAGGTGTTGAGCGGTGTGTGCTTGTGCCTTAAGGCACTTTTTACCGCGCTTATAATCTGGCGGGTAATGCACAAATCTGCAAAGGATTTAAAAGCGGAATCGCGGTCGGGCTTATAGTCGCGTATAGCTTTGAAAAGCCCAATGAGCCCTTCCTGAATTAAATCGTCATTTTCGCCTCCTGCCAAAAAATACGAATTTGATTTCATGGTTACCTGAGGGCGGAATTTGCGAAGAATAAAATCGAGAGCTTCCTCGTTACCATGCTGCGCAATAAGAACAATTTCTTCGTCGGTCATTGAATCAAATGATTTTTGAGACATTAAATACCTCCGCAACATATATGATTAGAATTATTTTACAACTAAAAATGTAAAAAGTCAACAAAAAAATGAGCTATTGCAATGAAAAATTTTATCATGTATACTAAAAATATATAAATTTGAAGAAAAAGAGAGAAGGAAATACCATGCCATTTGATGCATCGGCGGTAAGATGTGCCGCATACGAAATAAATGAACTTGTACAGGGCGGAAGAATAGAAAAAATTTATCAGCCCGAAAAAGACGAAATTGTGTTGGCAATTAAATCTCAGGGTGGGAACATGCGCCTTGTTATAAGTGCTAACAGTGCAAACCCCAGAATTTATATAACAAGCACAGCAAAGGAGAACCCTGCCGAACCCCCCATGTTTTGCATGCTTATGCGTAAGCATATTTCCTCGGGTAAAATTCTGGGAGTGGAAAGCATGGGATTTGAAAGAATAGCACGCATCGTTATTGAGAGCCGCAACGAAATGGGAGACGTGGTTAAAAAGTATCTGATTTGCGAAATCATGGGTAAAAACAGCAACATTATTTTAACCGATGAAAAAGGTAAAATAATAGACTCAATAAAGCACGTTGACCTTAGCTTAAGTCGTGTAAGAAATGTTTTTCCGGGGCTTACCTACCAACTGCCTCCCGACAATGACAGGGAGAATCCGTTGGAATTAGCACAGGACGATTTTTTTGATATTCTTAAAAAGAGCGGAGAAGGGAAAACTATTGATAAAGCACTTACGGCAGCACTTGCGGGGATAAGCCCTCTTATGGCGCGCGAAGCAGCTTTTGAAGCAACGGGATACTGCGATAAAGTTATAGGCGAAATGAGCGATGAAGAAAAACAGCAAACAGCAACGGCTCTTTTTGCCATGTTTGGGAAAATAAAAAATAATGAATTTGAGGTAAGCCTGCTGTACAAAGACGGGGAAACAAAACCCTTTGATTTTGCTGTTTACCCTGTAAAACAGTACGGTGACAGTGTAAAAAACGAAAAAACCGATGGGATTTGCGAGGCACTGGAGGCATTTTATTCCAAACGTGATGCCGCCGAGAGAATGCGCTCACGTTCCTATGCCCTCATGAAAACAGTAACTGGACAGCTGGAGAGAATTCGCAAAAAAATAGCTCTGCTGCATGCAACTTTAGAGGATTGCAAGGATAAGGAAAAATACCGCATAGCAGGGGATATTATAACTGCAAATCTTTACAGAATGCATCAGGGTGATGAAAGCCTTACCGCTGTAAACTTTTATGACGAAGAACAGAAGGAAATAACAATTTCACTTGATAAAAGCAAAAGTCCTTCTGCAAATGCCGGTATGTGCTACAAAAAGTATCATAAGGCTAAAACCGCACAGGTGGAGGCAGGAAAACAAATTGAAATAGCCCGTGAGGAAATGGAGTATCTGGAAAGTGTTGTAAACGAAATTGAGAGAGCAAAAACACCTTCTGAGCTTGACGAGATAAAGGAAGAGCTGGTTGAAACCGGTATAATAAAAACAACCTTTGTTAAGAAAAAACAGGCAAAAAAGAAAAAAATGTCGCCGCCGCAGGAGTATATGTATATGGGCTACACAATCTTTGCCGGCAAAAACAATGTGCAGAATGATTACGTAACACTCAAAATAGGCAGGGCTAACGACTTGTGGCTTCATACAAAAAATATTCCGGGAAGTCATGTTGTTGTGAAGAACATGGGTGAAGATTTTCCGCTCAAGGTAATAGAGGCGGCATGCATTATCGCGGCAACAAATTCAAAAGGTGCGGAATCCGGCAAGGTTGATGTGGATTATTGCCCCGTAAGCCACGTGAAAAAGCCAAACGGTGCAAAGGCGGGCATGGTGATTTATGAGGGTTACAGCACTGCAACGGTTTCACCTGACCAAGACTTTTGCGAAAGCATCAAAATTCAAAAAAATTGATACAATATATGGTATAGTTTCTTGACATTGTTTACAAAAAGGTATATAATAGGATAGGTGCAATTGTATGTTTTTTTACATATATTGCTTAATTTTATAGATTGGAGGAATGTGAGTGCTTATTTACGTTATAGTTGCCATTGTAGCCCTTGTTCTGGGTATAGTAGCCGGTTTCTTCGGCGGAAGTACACACCGCAGAAAAGTGGCAGAAGCAGCTATCGGCAGTGCGGAAGAGGAAGCAAAGCGCATTGTTGCCGATGCACATAAGGCAGCACAAAACAAGAAAAAAGAAGCCCTGCTTGAGGCAAAAGAAGAGATACATAAAGCCAGAGTTGAAGCGGATAAAGAAAACAAAGAACGCAGAAACGAAATATCAAGACAGGAAAGAAGAATTCAGCAGAAAGAAGAAACTCTTGACAAAAAAACAGAGGCTCTCGAAAAGAAGGACGAAAAGCTCAACGAAAAAATGAAAGAGCTTGACGTACAGAAAGAAGCCCTTGAAAAAGTTCGCGTTCAGCAGATGGAAGAGCTGGAAAGAATTTCAGGTCTTACAGCAGAGGACGCAAAGCAGTTTTTACTTAAGAATGTTGAAAGTGAAGTAAGACATGAGGCAGCCATGATGATTCGCGATATTGAATCTCAGGCTAAAGAAGAAGCAGAAAAGAAAGCAAAGAACATTATCGGTCTGGCAATTCAGAAGTGTGCGGCAGACCACGTTGCAGAAACAACAGTGTCTGTTGTAAGCCTTCCTAACGACGAAATGAAGGGTAGAATCATCGGCCGTGAGGGCAGAAACATCAGAACTATTGAATCACTTACAGGTGTTGAACTCATTATTGATGACACACCCGAAGCAGTTATTATTTCTTCCTTTGACCCCATTCGCCGTGAGGTTGCACGTTTGGCTCTTGAAAAGCTTATTATGGACGGCAGAATCCATCCTGCAAGAATTGAGGAAATGGTTGAAAGGGCACAGAAGGAAGTTGATGCAACAATCAAACAGGAAGGTGAACAGGCAACATTTGATACAGGTGTTCACGGTCTTCATCCTGAACTTATCAAGCTCCTGGGACGTCTCCGTTACAGGACAAGCTACGGTCAGAATGTTCTTAAACATTCTATCGAAGTAAGCCATGTGGCAGGTATTATGGCAGGAGAATTGGGTGTTGATGTTACCATCGCCAAACGCGCAGGTCTCCTTCACGATATTGGTAAGGCAGTTGACCACGAAATCGAAGGTAGCCACGTTACAATCGGTGTTGACCTTGCAAGAAAGTACAAGGAAAGTGCAAGTGTTATCCATGCTATTGAAGCTCACCACGGTGATGTAGAAGCAAACACAGTTGTTGCATGTCTTGTTCAGGCGGCTGACGCAATCAGTGCGGCTCGTCCCGGTGCAAGAAGAGAAAACATTGAAACTTATATTAAGAGACTCCAGAAGCTTGAAGAAATTGCTACGAGCTTTGACGGTGTTGAAAAGAGCTTTGCCATCCAGGCAGGCCGTGAAGTACGTATTATGGTTAAGCCCGACAGAATCGGCGACGGTGACATGGACTTTATTGCACGCGAAATCGTAAAGAAAATCGAAAGCGATATGGAATATCCCGGACAGATTAAGGTTAATATAATTCGTGAGACTCGTACTGTCGCTTTTGCGAAATAAGAAATGCTTGAAAAAGTCGGGATTTTATCCCGACTTTTTTGAACTAAAACGGAGAAACTTATGAACATACTTTTTATAGGTGATATTTGCGGCAGATGCGGCAGAGAAACACTTTTTGAATATTTAGAAGATATTAAATACGAATATAACATCGATTTTACCGTAGCCAATGGAGAAAACTCTGCAGGCGGCTTGGGTATTACGGTGAAAACATATGAAGAAATGACAAGGGCGGGGATTGAGTTTTTCACTTTGGGTAATCATGCTTTTTCAAAGGCAAATGATGCCAAAATATTATTGGACAGAAAAGAGGCGCTTATCCGCCCCGCAAACATGCTTCCTGAGGGTTTACCCGGTACGGGAATGGAAATTGTGCGGGCGAGAAACGGTGAAAAGATTGCAATTATAAACCTTTTGGGCAGGGTATATATTGAAAATGCCTCAGACCCCTTTAAATGTGCCGATGAGCTTATAGAAAAGGCAAAGCAGGTTACAGACATTATAATTGTGGACTTCCATGCGGAGGCAACCAGCGAAAAAGAAGCCATGGGCTTTTATCTTGACGGCAGAGTTACGGCTGTTTTGGGCACTCATACTCATATCCAGACAGCCGATGAAAAAATACTTCCAAAGGGTACTGCATATATTACAGATGTGGGGATGACAGGAGCGGTTAATTCTGTTTTGGGGATGGAGGTTGAAACCGCGGTGGGCAGGTTTGTGACCCCCAATGAGAGGCACCCGTTCAAATCTGCCGAGGGAAAGGGCAGGTTCTGCGCTGTGTGCGTAACTGTTGACGAAAAAACAGGCAAAGCTTTAGGAGTGAAAAGGATTTGGAAATCGTAAAATACGGTGATGTAAGCTTTCTTAAAAGTGAAAAAATTGACGTGCCTCACGGGTTCAGCTTGCGCATGGGCGGAGTGAGCCGGGGTGAGTTCGACTCTTTAAATATTGGGCTGAGAAGGGGAGATTGCCCTTTTGATGCAATGAAAAATATTGAAATATGTGCTGATGCGTTATGCCTTGAGAAAAGCAGGCTTACATCCACTTATCAGCTTCATACAAGTAACGTTTGCTTCGTAGGGGAAGATGATGTGAATAAAGGCATTTTTCGTGAATGGGGAAAGGGTGTTGACGGCATTGTAACGGATTTGCCCTGTGTACCCCTTATGTGTTACAGTGCTGACTGCGTGCCTACTCTATTGTATGACCCCGTAAGAAAAATGATTGGAGCAGTGCACGGAGGATGGCGGGGAACAAGTGAAAACATTGTAGCCAAGGCAGTAGATGTTATGTGCGAGCACGGAAGCCGTGCGGAGGATATAATTGCTTTTATTGGCCCGGCAATAGGAATGTGCTGTTACGAAGTGTCGGAAGATGTGGGACAGGTGTTTTGGGTAGAGCATGCCGAAAACATGCAAAAAAAACCTGACGGCAAATATATGCTTGACTTAAAGAATATTACAAAATGCCAGCTGACTGGGGCTGGATTAAAAGAAGAGAATATTGAAAACTGTGATATATGTACGTCCTGTAACAATGATATGTTTTTTTCTCACAGAAAACAAAAGGGAAAAAGCGGTCTTCTGGGCGGTTTTATACAAATTTGTGGCGGAAAGGCTATGTGAATTTTATGAAAAGGTTATTGGCATTGATACTTTCGGTTATGCTTACACTGTCACTTGTGGGGTGTGACTCACAGGTGGAAGAGGAAGCTACCGATACTGTGTCTTTTGAAAAAGAGGAAAACAACATAATAAACCTCCAGATGCGTGAGGCTGACACCTTGGACCCCATTCTTACACAGAGGCAAAGTGTAAGAGATGCCTTGCTCACTGCTTATGAACCCCTTTTTAATATTAACGGAACCTTTGGTCTGGAACCTGTGCTTGCTACAAGCTATGCCTTTAATGAGAATGCAACCATTATGACTCTTCGCATAAAAGAAAGTGTGTTGTGGCATAACGGACAAGTTTTGTCAAGCGACGACATTGTATATACCGTTAATAAAATTAAGGCAAATCCGCAAAGCTCATATTACCTTAACGTGGAGAGTATTGACAGGGTTGAAAGGCTCAGCGACTATGAGGTGGTTTTTTACCTTAATAAGCCTGATGCGCAATTGGTTTATTCGTTGTACTTCCCTATTGTAAGAACAGATGTTGATATAAGTACAACCATTATGGGAACAGGTCCGTATATGTTCAAGGAAATGGACGGAAAGGATTTGATTCTCACAAAAAATATGGCATGGCACATGGGAAATGCAGAGTGTGACGGAGTTAAGTTTTTGTGCATGCGTACCGGGGCAATGGCTCAGGAAGCTTTCTCTTCGGGAAAAATCCATGCTGTAACAAAGGAAATGCTTGATACTGAAAATTTTGCCATAAAGGAAAGTAATACAAGGCACATATATCCTAACGGGTTGTTTGAATTTATAGGCTTTAATGCCCAAACAGGCATTTTTGCTGACCCGCTTTTACGTATAGCCGTATCCAATGCGGTGGACAGAAGCACCATAAGTTCGATTTATGGGGATGCAATTGCATCGGGGTTCCCGATTATGATGGGTAGCAGCGCTTTCTCTCCCTCGTATGAGACGGGGGAATATAACCTTGACTATGCCAAGGAGGTTATTTTTTCAGCCGGTTGGATAGACACAGATTATGACTCGAAACCCGAAAAGGTTGTAGACGAAGGAAAACAAATGCTGGCATTTACACTTCTTGTTGCGTCCAGTGATCCTTTGCGTGCGCAGGCAGCAGCTGCTGTGAAGGAAGAGCTTGAACTGGCGGGATTTACGGTTATAATTGAAACTGTTGATGTTGAAACATACAACGAAAGAATAAAAAATGGGGAATATGAAGCCTTCTTAGGTGCGGTTTATTACGATGCCCCTTATGACACTGCAAATATCCTTTCCTCTGAGGGAAGCATTAATTTCAGCGGATACTCCGGTACAGAGATGGACGTTGCCATAGCTGAGTTTTCATCTGCAACCGAAATAGAGAGGGCATCTGTTGCGTTTTCAAAGCTTCAGTCTTTGTATATTGCATATCAGCCCATAGCCGGGCTTGTGTTCAGAACCAGTTATATTGTAACCTCTCCGTATATAGAGGGGGATGTTTTGCCTTATCCTTACTCTCCTTACGCGAATATTGCAAAATGGAAGCTTGGAAGTGTTGAACAGACTGTTGAATAATTGAGGGGATTTTATGAAAAACCTTATCGGCTCTTGGAGCTTTTACAAACGGACTCTTGTAATTGCAGTACCTATAATGATACAAAACCTCATTACAAATTTTGTAGCTCTTATTGACAACATAATGGTTGGTCAGGTTGGCACAGAACAAATGACAGGTGTTGCAATTGTAAACCAGATTTTGTTTGTATTTAACCTGGCAATTTTCGGTTCTGTGTCGGGGGCAGGCATATTTTCTGCTCAGTTTTTCGGCAAGGGTGACCGTGAAGGTGTGAAGCACACAATGCGGTTTAAGATTATAACGGCATTTGTACTGTGCACCATTGGCATATTGGTTTTTATACTTGCGCAGGATAGGCTTATAAATATGTACTTAAGCGGTGAGGAAGCCGGCTTGGACGTTGCTTTGACATTTGAAAGTGCAAAAAGTTATCTGGTGTTTATGCTTGTGGGTCTTTTGCCATTTGCATTGGATCAGGTTTATTCGGGCACACTCCGCGAAGGTGGCATTGCCACTGTTCCCATGTACGCAGGCATTGTTGCGGTTGTTACAAACACTTGTTTGAATGCTTTGCTTATTTTTGGGCTGGGTCCCTTTCCTGTTATGGGTGTACAGGGTGCGGCGATTGCCACTGTTATATCTAGGTTTATTCAGGCGGGTATTGTAATTGTCTGGACTCATAAGAAACGTAATGAGCTTGTTTATCCCAAGGGCTTGTACCGTTCGTTCTTTGTGCCGAAAGACCTTGTAAAGAAAATAAGCATAAAAGGGCTTATACCCCTTACTGCAAATGAGGTTTTATGGTCTTTGGGCATAGCAGTGCTGACCGCTTGTTACTCTGTGCGAGGGATTGACGTGGTTGCCGGACAGAACATATCAAATACCGTGGTAAACCTGTTTAATGTTCTGTTTATAGCATTTGGCAGCGGTATAAGTGTTGTTATAGGACAGATGCTGGGTGCAAACGAACTGGAAAAAGCAAAAGATGCGGCACCCAAGCTCATATTTTTCTCAACTGCAATGTGCGTTGTTGTGGGTACGGTAATGGCAGTGCTTGCGCCTTTGTTCCCGCTTTTGTACAATACTACTGATAATGTAAGGGAGCTTGCGGCAAGCTTTATTGTAATAAGTGCAATCTGGATGCCTGCACACGGAATGCTGCATGCAACTTATTTTACCATCAGAAGCGGTGGTAAAACATTAATAACATTTTTATTTGACAGCGGTTTTTCATGGGTGGTCAGTGTGCCTTTGGCATATTGCCTGGCAAGCTTTACATCCATTGATATCATAAGCATTTATTTCATTGTACAGAGCGCAGAAATAATCAAGTGTATTATTGGCGGAGTTTTAATCAAAATGGGAGTATGGCTGTCAAACATAGTGAAATAATGTCACTATGTTTGAAGTGAATAGTGAAAAGTGAATAGCTAATGAAAAAACTCCGCTTTCGCGGAGTTTTTTGTTTGTTTATTCAACTTTTGTAATAACTACGTTAGTTTTTGTGCTTGTCTGGATTGCCTTTGCGCCTGTTTCGGATTTTTCAGTGCCAAGGTAGAGATTAGAGTGTGCAAATGTAAGAGTGTATGTATCGTTGTCAATCAGTGTCATTGTAATAAGCTCGTTATTGCCCTTGCCTCCATTCCAGATAATAAGGTTTTTGCCGGATTCGGTAGAATTGCCGGGAACATTAATGCACAGGCCGGATGCCTTGTTGAAAAATGCTTTCTTACCCTGGTGTGTTCTTATTCTCCAGATTTGATTATCAGCGCCTGTGTTTTCTTCAAATGTGAGAACACTGCCCTTTACAGAAGCATCGTTAGCTGTTAAAACAAGGTTTGTTCCGGGAAGAGAAATTGTGCAGTAGAATGCAGGTTGGTCGTCATCATCAAAGCTCATTGTCTTTTCGTAGTAGGATTTGTAGTGAGCATAGTAGATGCTGTCGCTTGTAAAAAGAAGAGCTGCATATGCTGCAAATCTGTTGGGATAAACCTTTTCAAGTTCTTTGAGTGCAGCGGGGTCTGTTCTCAAAAGGTTAAACATACGGGAGAATTCTGCAAGGTCTTCTTCACGGTTAGAGTTACCGTAGGAGGACATGGGAATCATGTCTGCCGCTCTTGCTCTGTCCCAAAGCGCGGATTCACTTGTGAGGTTTGAGTCAAGCACGTGACCTAACTCGTGTGCAAGTGTGTGTGCAATCTCCTTTTCGTTAGGCACCCAGTTAAGACGAATCCAGATTGTATCTCCACCGCCGTTGTAGCTGTTTGCGCTGTCTGTTCGGTAAACAAGGCGGTTAATATGATGGCGGATTGCGTAGGGGAAACGGGAAAGTGCGTTAATTGCGTCTGTAACAACGGAAGAATCTTCAACTGTGGAAATCATAGTCCATTTGTGAAGCTGACCTTCTACGTCGCCTTCCATTTCAACTTCATACATCCATACGGGAAGCATTGTGCCGCGCCATACATCGTAAGATTCCTGATATGTCTTTGATTTGATTTCGTACTTGGCTTTTTCCTTGTCGGGAAGAATTTCGCCAAAGTCAACCTGACCGTAAACAGTGATTTTTAAGCAGTCTTTAAGAACCTGTACCTGTTCTTCTTCGGAAAGGTTAAAGTAATCTGTTGTAATAAGCTTGTCTTCAACAGCAGTGTAAACACGTGCGCCAAAGGGAAGAGTTGTGTAAACGTAAGAGTCAAATCTTTCCTTTGTTACTGCATCAAGAGCCTTGTAGCCGTCGCTGTTCTTTAAAGAACCCATGCTTGTTTCACCCTTGTAGATGAGAGTGAACTTCTGTGTATCATCACCGATCAATTCTTCCTGAGTTGTATATCTTTCGGTTGCTGTAATAGCAAGATTTGAATGCTTAAATGTGAATGTGTATGTACCGTCATCGTTAAGAATTGCCTTTACAATCTGGTTGTCTCCGCCGTTTGATGTGTATTGTGTAATTTCAGTTCCGGGAAGAGTGGAAAATGCGGAAATGTCCATGCTCTTGCCGGAATTGCGGTTAACTACCTTATAATAACTGTCGCCAACTGCTGTGAATGCCCATATCTGGTTTGTGTTCTTTGCATCGCCTGCCACAACTACCTTTGCACCGTCGTTTGTCTGTGCATATTCTACTGCAAGGTATAAACCTGTGGAGGAATGCACAAGCTCAAAATATTTACCGGAAAGAGGGTCAGAAGCGGGAGTTGTTACATATACTTCTCTTGTATCGTTGTTCCATTCAACCTCCATACCCAAGGCTTCGCAAAGAGCGCGGACAGGAAGATATGTGGAATCGTTTACAATAATACCTTCAGCATCTTCCATGAGAGTGCCGTTAAGGTAAATGTTAACACCGTCCGTCTTTTCCATTGATTCGGGTGTTGTACCTACAATTGCACTGCGAGTGTCTGCGTCCCAGTTAACCTCATAGCCCAGAGCTTCACAAAGAGCTCTTAAGGGCAAATATGTGCGGTCAGAGATAATAATGCCTGTTTTTTCAATCTTGACACCGTCAAGATAAACCGGAATGTCGTCCGATGCGAATGCAACCGTAGCTAATGAAAGAATTATTGCAATTGCAAGGATTAAGGATAAAATTTTTTTCATGTTCAACCTCCTGAAATATAATATACGTTAATTTTAACATCAAAAAATTGTATTGTAAATACTAATATTACAATTTGGTTACAAAACTTGAAATTGTAAAACTTTAGGAGTATATTACAACGTAAGTACATATGAAAGGAAAGGTGTACTATGGAAAAGGCGAAGCTCGACAGAATAAGTTTTCTTGCAAAGAAAAAGAAAGCTGAGGGTCTTACTGAGGCTGAACAGATTGAACAGAAGGCTCTGTACGACGAGTATTTAGGGGAAATAAGAAGAAGTTTCAGACAAACATTGGATAGCATTGAGATAACTGACTGATTGTCTCAGAAAGGTTATGGTGATTGTATGAAAAGCTTTAAGGTTATGTTTTCTTCTGTTAGCGGCGAAAGAAATTTTGTCGATATGGATGAAGTAAAGGATTTCGTCAACATTGTAAACGAGTTTGACTTTGATGTAGACCTTGTATCGGGTAGATATGTTGTGGATGCAAAAAGTCTTATGGGCATATTTTCCCTTCAGTTGGCAAAACCCGTGTCAATGCGTGTTTTTGCTGAAGATACACAGAAACTGGAACAAAAGCTTGAAAAATTTATTGTAAAATAATTGGGAGAAAGTTATGAGAATGTACCCTGCAATTGACCTTAAGGATGGCGAATGTGTCCGTCTTTTTAAGGGCGATTATGACAAAAAAACAGTGTATTCAACCGATGCGGTGGCAACGGCATTAACGTGGCAGGAGTCCGGCGCAGATTTTTTGCATGTGGTTGACCTTGACGGTGCAAGAAGCGGCAACGGTAAAAACCGCGAAGTTATTAAAGAGATTTGCAACGTGGTTTCCATGCGTGTGCAGACAGGCGGCGGGATACGTTCCATGGATGATGTAGATAGTTTAATAAGCGCCGGTGTTGCAAGGGTAATTTTGGGGACGGCTGCCGTTAAAAATTTTGCCCTTGTTGAAGAAGCTGTAAAAAAATACGGTGACAAAATAGCAGTAGGAATAGATGCAAAGAACGGATTTGTGGCAACAGACGGATGGGAAAAAGTAAGTGAATTTACGGCTGTTGAATTTGCAAAAAAAGTTGAAAAAGCAGGAGTTCGTACTATTATATACACAGATATTGCAACAGACGGTGCAATGTGCGGTCCTAACGTGGAAGCAATGGTTGAAATGGTAAAGGAAACGAACCTTGATGTTATTGCATCGGGCGGTGTAAGCTGCATTGATGACATAAAGGCTCTTTTGAAAACAGGTGTCGAGGGAGCTATTACAGGAAGAGCAATTTATGACGGTGCACTGGATTTAACCGAGGCGGTAAAGCTTTGTCGTGAGTTTTAAGCTGCTTTGATTAGGTGATTGAGGTGCGGGGACACAGCCATTCATTCATTTTCAGTTTAGCTTGTGGCAAAGCGAGATTGCGGTGGCTGTGGGTAGGCAATGTCCCCGATGTGGTTTTTAGGGAAGGAAGATTAAAAATATGGAATTTATTAAGAATATAAAATTTGACGAAAAGGGTTTAGTACCTGCTGTTGTGCAGAGTGTGGATGGAACAGTCCTTATGCTTGCATATATGAACGAGGAAAGCCTTAAAAAAACTGTTGAGACGGGTACAACCTGGTTTTATTCCAGAAGCAGGCAATCGCTTTGGAATAAGGGCGAAACCAGCGGCAATTTCCAGAAGGTAAATAAGATAAGTGTTGACTGCGACATGGACACAATCCTCGTTACCGTTGAAGCTATGGGTCCTGCATGTCATACAGGCAAGGAGACTTGCTTCTACCGCGAGGTAAAAGAGGGGCAGCTTGTGCATACGGTTGGGGAGGAAAAGGGAGAATTTATTCTCGATGAGCTCTTTAATGTTATTTCCGACCGTTTGGAAAACCCCAAGGAAGACAGCTATACAAACTATCTTTTTGATTGTGGTATTGACAAAATCCTCAAAAAAGTTGGCGAGGAGTGCAGTGAAACAATTATTGCAGCAAAAAATCACGATAAAAAGGAAATTGCACTTGAAACAAGTGACCTGATTTATCATTTGATGGTAATGCTTGTTGAACGTGGCATGGACATTAAAGACGTATATGAAGTTTTAAAAGACAGAAGATAATCTTTTGGGCGGATACTGAATCCGCCCATATGTATTTAAGGGAGCAGGAAAATGGAAAAATATTTAAAATTGATTGATGAAGTAAACGAAAAAGGCAGGTTTAAACCCACGTGGGAAAGCTTGCAACAGTACAGAGTTCCGAAATGGTATGAGGATGTAAAGTTTGGCATTTTCATACATTGGGGTGTGTATTCCGTTCCTGCTTACTCCAGCGAATGGTATCCCAGAGGAATGTACATGAAGGGCACATGTGAATATGAGCATCACATAAAAACCTACGGTGAGCACAAAAACTTTGGTTATAAGGACTTTATTCCGATGTTCAAGGCTGAGAAGTTCAACCCCTGTGAATGGGCTGAACTATTTAAAGAGGCAGGAGCACAGTATGTGTTGCCTGTTGGCGAACATCACGATGGTTTTATGATGTATGACAGCGATATAAGTGAGTGGAATGCTGCAAAAAAAGGTCCCATGCGAAATGTGCTCGGAGAGCTTTACAGTGAGTTCGATAAAAAGGGCTTAGTAAGAGGTGTTTCTTCTCACCGCGTAGAACACTGGTTCTTTTTGGGTCATGGCAAGGAGTTTGACTCTGACATTAAGGAACCTTTAAAAAGAGGCGATTTGTACTGGCCCAGCATGAGCGAAGCAAATCACTACGATTTGTTCAGTGAGCCTGTACCTACACAGGGATTTTTAAACGACTGGCTTGTAAGGTGCTGCGAACTGGTAGATAAATATCAGCCGTCCATTATATATTTTGACTGGTGGATTCAGCATAGTGCTGTAAAGCCTTACCTTAAAAAATTTGCAGCATATTACTACAACCGTGCTGACCAATGGGGCAAAGAGGTTGTCATTAACTATAAGCATGATGCATTTCAGTTCGGAACAGCTGTTGTGGACGTGGAGCGCGGGCAGTTTGCTGACTGGAGACCTTACATATGGCAAACAGACACTTCCGTTGCTAAGAACAGCTGGTGTTATACCGAGGGCAATAACTACAAATCAAGCACACAAATAATACGTAGCTTGGTTGACATAGTAAGTAAAAACGGAAGGTTACTTCTTAACATAGGTCCTAAAGCCGACGGCACAATTCCTGATGAGGATAAAAATATTTTGCTTGATATAGGTGAGTGGCTTAAAGTTAACGGCGAAGCAATATACAATGCAAAGCTGTGGAGGAAGAGTGGCGAGGGCAGTGTGAATGTTGCGGAAGGTCAGTTTTCTGACAGTGAAGGAGCGCCTTATACTCATGAGGACATACGTTTTACCGTAAATGGAGGTAATATTTATGCTATATGCCTTAACATGCAGGGGAAAAATAAAATTACGGTAAAGAGCCTTTCGGAATCCGACGCATCACATAAACCGAATTTTCATGGCATTATAAAAAATGTTGAAGCACTTGGGCATGGTAAGTGTGAATGGTCCCGGGACGAGGATGGATTGCATATTACAACAGATATGATTGAAATGGATAAACCCGTTGTATTTAAAATTTATATTGATTAAATCAAAAAAACTATTGCAAAACTGAATTGTATGTGGTATAATCGGTTTTGCGAATTCGCCGATGTGATGGAATTGGCAGACGTAACGGACTCAAAATCCGTCGGTGGCAACACCGTGTGGGTTCGACTCCCACCATCGGCACCAAAAAAAGAACACCTCTTTTGAGGTGTTCTTTTTTTGAATGAAAGGGAGTCGAACCCTGAGAGGGCACGGAGTGTTAAGCGGAACAATCCGGTGAATTGTTCCGTAGCTTCGTGTTGCGCAGACGGCAGCTCGAGACTCTGCTCGAGGGGCGGCAAGCAGTGCAGATTGCGAAGCAATATGCCTCCCACCATCGGCACCAGAAAAAAAGACATTTTTCCACAAT
>CAZRZU010000037.1:0-15505 GCA_964604615.1 uncultured Oscillospiraceae bacterium | reverse complement strand
CTCCCAAGACTCTCCATGTATGCAGCCGTTGCCTTCGCAGCGGAAAGATCGTTCGTGCTATCTAATCACGATTTGAGAGAGAAAACAGAAAGCGAGAGGAACTCCTCTCGCTTTTTTGTTACAAAGGAGAGAATATTATGTTAAAAAAAGCTATCTCCCTTTTTCTGGGGGTAATTGTAATATTTGCATCTGTCCCTGTCCTCGCTTTGAACTATGATATAGAGGGCGCATATGATGAATGCTACACCCTTTATCCCGTGTTTGTGGAAAATGTTATTGCAAATGACACATCCAAAGAAGAAATTATTGTTTTTATGGGCGAT
Source organism: uncultured Oscillospiraceae bacterium (assembly GCA_964604615.1). Taxonomy (GTDB): domain Bacteria; phylum Bacillota; class Clostridia; order UMGS1883; family UMGS1883; genus RGIG1927. Next base: position 15,182 of record CAZRZU010000037.1, on the reverse strand, counting down.
GCGAGAGATTATCTTTTAAATCTTCCTGAAGAACTCAACGATGAAAATTTTGACCACCATTTTTACGATGCAGTTAATTATGCATTTTCCCTCCGTCAGAACAGATTTGTCCGCGATGCGCTTATGGCAGCATACCCGGAGGCTGTTACGAAGGCAATTGACGGCATAATCTCGGAAGAGTTTATGCCCGTTTACAACACAATAAAAAGATACATACTGGGCATTTCAACCCCTGTTGTAACCTTGAGCTGTAAGGAGGGCAAGACCCGGGTTCATCAAGTGTATATGCCCGAGGATACCACAATCATCGTGGGCTTTTACCAAGAAGACGGCACACTTATAAAGGCATTTATAAATCCGCAGGAAGATATGGATATACAGGCAAGCTATGCAAAAGCCTTTGCCTTTAACAATAATCTGTCACCGCTTTGTGACAGCTATATACTCAAATTTTAAAGGGGCTGTAAAAATAGTCCAGACCGCAAAAAGGGGGTGTAAAAAACAATTAGTTTTTTACACCCCCTTTTATATGTTGGGATATAACAGTTTATAAACTTTTTTATAGGTGGCGATTTTTTTCACATGTTTGCGCGTTTCTTCGTAAGGAATAATCTGAAGACTTTCTCCGTCCGTTGAAAGAGTCGGGTCCTTAAGCCACTCACGCACTCTGCCCTCGCCTGCATTGTATGCGGCAACAGCCAAATCCTCGTCTCCTCCGAAAAGCTCCAGCATACGTTTTAAATAGTACACCCCAAGGCGGATATTTATTTCACTTTTATAAATATCACCCTCGTTTAATGTAATTCCCAGCTTTTCGGCACAGAATTGTGCAGTTTCGTCGGTAAGCTGCATAACCCCCTTTGCCTTTGCAGAGGACACAGCATCCGGGTTAAAATTACTCTCCGCTTTTATAAGGGATACAACAAGGTATTTATCCACACCCATTTCCTCAGAAAACTGCCTTATCTCCCCTAAATACTTTAAGGGAAAAAGCCTGTACGATGCCATAACCGCACCGACCAGAACCGCCACAGTAAGGAGTGTAGCAAGGATACTCTTTATTAACTTCATCAAAACACTCCTTTTGCCTCCGCGCTTACTGGTCACGGATAGTCTCAAAAATTTCTATAACTCTTCGGTTAAGGTTTTCTACATTGCCGTTGTTAAGTATTACAAAGTCAACTCCATGAGCATATTCTGCGTCACTTGGCTGTGAATTTATACGGTCCAATGCTCTTTCCTCGGAAAGATAATCTCTCTGCATAATACGTTGCATTCTTTGATTTATGGGCGCAACAACAGCAACAATAAAATCGCAAAGCATACGGATACGGGTTTGCTTTAAAACTGCCGCATCGATGGCAACTATTTCGCTGTTACACTCTTTAAGCAATTTTTCAATTTCATCGTATATTTTTTTGTGAGTTATCACATTGAGTGTTTCCAGTGCTTCCTTTGAAGAAAACACCATTGCACCCAAAGCCTTTCTGTTAAGGGTACCGTCAGCATTTAACACTTCTCTCCCAAAAGCTACTTCAATTTCGCGGAGAACATCACTTCTGGCTGTAACCTGATGCCCGATTTCGTCCGCATCTATTATATATGCACCCATGGAAGCAAGAAGCTTACAAACCTGACTTTTGCCGCTTCCCGACCCGCCTGTAATGCCTAATACCAACTGTCCTTTCACTTTGGTTCCCACCTTTTTAAATAAAAGTATATGAAGACTCCCTCACCGAGGGAGTGATGCAATTTACTATTTTGTATCATACCAGCTCTTACCAATTTTCACATCTGCAATAAGAGGCACGTTCAATTTAACCGCATTTTCCATTTCATTCTTTAAAATGCGCGCAACAGCCTCTTTTTCGCTTTCGTGTGCCTCCACAATAAGTTCGTCATGCACCTGCATAACCAGCTTACTCTTTGGGCATTCCACCTTCAATGCTTCAAAAACCCGTACCATTGCAATTTTGATAATGTCTGCTGCGCTGCCCTGAATAGGTGTATTCATTGCACATCTTTCACCAAATGCAACAAGGTTGCGGTTCTTTGCCTTTAACTCTTCAATATAACGTCTTCTTCCAAATATGGTCGTAACAAAACCATCCTCTTTTGCCTTTCGGATAGTTTCGTTCATATATCTGCGCACACCCTCATACTTTTTGAAATAGCTTTCAATGTAGCTTTTTGCCGCTTTAATGGGAATCTTCAATTCACGGCTCAAGCCAAAGTCACCCTGACCGTAAACAATACCAAAATTAACAGTTTTTGCCTCGGCACGCATTTCGTCAGTTACTAAAAATTCGGGCACGCCAAACACCTGAGATGCTGTCATGCGGTGAATATCAGTATTATTTACAAAAGCATCGGTCATGTTTACATCCTCGGATATATGCGCAAGCACGCGAAGCTCAATCTGGGAATAGTCAGCGCCAACCAGACTGTACGAATCCTTTGCAACAAACATCTTTCTTATTTCCCTGCCAAGCTGAGTGCGTGTGGGAATGTTCTGCAAATTAGGCTCGGTTGAGCTTAATCTGCCGGTTTGCGTAACTGTCTGGTTCAGAGTTGAATGTATCCTGCCGTCGGGCGCAAGACAAGTAAGAAGACCGTCTGCATAAGTTGACTTTAACTTCATAAGTATTCTGTACTCGCTGATTAAATCAATTATTTCATGCTTTCCGGACAGTTTATCCAATACTTCACTGTCGGTAGAATAGCCCGTTTTTGTTTTCTTTACAACAGGGAGCCCCAGCTCTTCAAAAAGGACAACCCCCAACTGCTTTGTGGAGTTTATGTTGAAATTATGTCCTATCATAAAGTATATTGCGCCCTCAAGGTCACCAAGCCTTTGGGTAAGCTGTTCTCCAAAGGATGCCAGTGCATCCTTATTCACCAGGAAGCCTTCTTTCTCCATACTGTACAGAACATTTGCCAAAGGCAGTTCAATGTCAAAAAGCAAGTTTTCCTGTCCACGCAGCTTTATTGTTTCCATCTGCTTTTCGTAAAGTTTGGGAAGCTTTGCCGCATCAAGTTCAACAAATTTACCGGACGGGTCAATGACGTATTCCGCCAAGGCAAAATCATAGTATTTACCATTTAAGCCTATGCCTTGTTTGTCAAGCTCATGCTTCAACTTCTTCCAGTCATAGGTGAGCTTCTCAATATTTTCGTTCTCAAAAACAGCTTTAACTTCTTCAAAAGATGCGCTGTAAACATCTTTATTAAAAAACTTTACGTTTTCATCATAAATAAAGAAAAACTTATCCCCAATACCGTCCAAAGCCTCTTTTGTAAAAGGTTTTATCGGAGCAACCTCTTCAACCTGCTCTGTACATTCCACACCCAGGCGGTCAGAGAGCTTTTTCATTTCAAGCTGCTCGAGCTTTGCCGCAAGACGAGGGATATCAAACTCCTTTTTCTTTGCATCTTCAAAGTCCAAATCAAGAGGCATATCACACACAATTGTTGCCAGATGACGGCTTAAATACGCAGAATCCTTACCGTCCTGAAGCTTCTGCCTTTGCGCCTTTTTTATAATGTCGGAATCAATGTTTTCGTAAACACCTTCCAAGGAATGAAAATTTTCAATAAGGGTGAATGCCGTTTTTTCGCCTATCCCCGGCACACCGGGAATATTGTCGCTTGTATCTCCCATAAGTGCCTTAACGTCAATAAATTCCTGAGGTGTTATGCGGTATTTTTCAACAAAAGCCGCTTTATCAAAATCCTCCACAAAGGTCTGCCCCATACGGCTTGTTGTCAGAAGAATGTGTGTTTTTTCGCTTGCAAGCTGCAAGTCGTCCTTATCGCCGGTTACAATAACGCATTTTATATTTTTCTTTTCGCACATCGCAGCAACTGTGCCTATAATGTCGTCCGCTTCATACCCTTCTCGGGAAAGCATTTTAATGTTCATGGCATCCAAAAGCTCTTTCAGATGCGGCATCTGGGCTGCCAGGTCATCGGGCATGCCTTTTCTCTGGGCTTTGTACTCTGCATATTCCTTATGACGGAATGTGGGAGCTTTAAGGTCAAATGCAACAAGAAGATACTCGGGCTTAACCTCTTCAAGATGCTTCAGGAGGATATTCATAAACCCGAAAATTCCGTTCGTGGGTATCCCCTCTTTTGTGGAAAGGGGTCTTATGCCGTAGTAAGCTCGGTTAATTATGCTGTTGCCGTCTATAATCATCAATGTTTCCATAGTTTATCTCCTAACTCGTTAAAGCCTACAACAAGGCTCCCTCGTCGAGGGAGCTGTCACGAAGTGACTGAGGGAGTGTAGCAATTACTGTCTTATTATACTATTGTTACACCAATTCTTCAAGTTTTTTCTTTATATAGTGAAAAAACTCTTGCATTTATATAACTTTAATGGTATAATTAGGCTGTATCAAGGTAAGAGTGGGCAGCAGGTCCACTCTTTTGTATTGTTGGAGGTTGATAACATGGCAAAAAACGAAGCAATGCTTGAGGAAATCGCTTCTCCCATTTGCGAGGAGCTGGGGGTTTACGTTTACGAATGCGAATACAAAAAAGAAGGCGGAGATTACTATCTCAGGCTCTTTATTGATAAAGATGGCGGTGTAACCATCGAAGATTGCGAAAACGTAAGCCGTAGGGTTAATGATAAGCTTGACGAATTAAACCCCATCAGTGAAGCATATATTTTTGAAGTATCTTCACCGGGAATTGATCGCAAATTAACACGTGACTGGCACTTTGAAAAAGCGCTGGGCAAAGAAGTTGACCTGAAGCTTTTTGCTCCCTTCGAAGGAAGCAAGACATTAACAGGCACATTAGTTGGCTATGACCATTCGCTTTTGTCGATTAAATTGGGCGAAAGAGTTGTAAGAATAGAAAAAGGCAAGACATCTTCAATAAGGCTTGCCATCACATTTTAAATTACAGAGAGGAGCACAGAAAAAATCATGAACGCAGACAAAGAACTCATAGTTGCCTTAGAAGCGCTTGAGAAAGAAAAGAACATATCCAAGGAGGTTATGTGCGAAGCCTTAGAAACAGCTCTTGTAACAGCATACAAGAAAAACTACGGCCCCAACTACATCTGCTTTGCAACCGTTGACAGAAAAACAGGTGCAAGAAGAGTGTGGGCAGAAAAAACAGTTGTTGAAGTTGTTGAGGACGATGCAACTGAAATGTCTCTTGAAGAAGCTCGTACAATCTCCCTTCGTTACCAGATCGGCGATAAGGTTGAGCTTCCCGCAGATCCGTTGACATTCGGCAGAATTTCTGCACAGACTGCAAAGCAGATGATTGTTCAGAAAATCCGCGAAGCAGAAAGAGGAAACGTATTCAATCAGTATTCTGACAAAGAAAACGACATTTTAACCGGCAAGGTTGTTAAAGTTGAAAAGAAGGGTGTATACCTTGATATGGGCAGTGCAGAAGCGCTTCTGGCTCCCGGTGAACAGATTCCCGGTGAAGTTCTCACTCCCGGCGAAAACGTTAAGGTTTATGTTTTAGAGGTTAAGAAGTCTACAAAGTCACTTCAGCTTCTTGTTTCAAGAACACACCCCGGCATGGTTAAGAAGTTTTTCAGCCAGGAAGTTCCCGAAATTGCTGACGGCACAGTTGTTATTAAGTCTATTGCACGTGAAGCAGGCAGCAGAACTAAAATTTCTGTTTGCTCCGACAACGAAAACGTTGATGCAGTGGGCAGCTGTGTAGGTCCCAAAGGCGCAAGAGTTGCAGCAGTCGTTGATGCTTTGGGCGGCGAAAAGGTTGATATTATTCCCTACGACGAAGATATTGCAAAATACATCAGTGCAGCACTCAGTCCTGCAACTGTTTCCACAGTAGTGGTTGACGAAGAAAATAAGAGTGCTTTTGTAACAGTTCCGGATTTCCAGCTTTCCCTCGCCATTGGTAAGGAAGGTCAGAACGCGAGACTGGCGGCACGTCTCACAGGCTGGAAGATTGACATCAAGGGAGACAGCCAGGCATGAGTACCCCTGAAAGAATGTGTGTGGCATGCAGACAAATGAAGGATAAAAAGTCACTCATACGCATTGTAAAAAATAAAGACGGGGAAATCAGCTATGATCCCACAGGCAAAATGCCGGGACGAGGCGCATATTTATGTGCATCAAAGAAATGTTTTGAACGTCTTGCAAAAACGAAAGGTTTTGAACGTTCACTCAAATGTAATGTTCCTGCCGAAATCTTTGAGGCAGTAAATGAAAAAATTGGGGAATGATTTAATTGATAAACAAAATCCTTAATATGATAGGTCTTGCAGTAAGAGCAGGCAAAGTCAGGTTTGGAGTATTCCTTACATTAGCGGCATGCGATGAAGGCAAGGCAAAGGTAGTAATTATACCTTCCGATTTAGGCGGCAGTAACAAAAAAAGTGTTGAGGCAAAATGCAAAAACACGTCTGTTCCCTACATTGTGGTGGGAGACAAGGAAAGCCTGGGGAAAGCAACAGGCAAAAAGGAAGTTACTGCACTTGCGGTATGCGACGAAAACTTTAAATCGGCAATTTTAAAATTATATGGAGGTGGCACAAATGGCTAAACCTAAGATACATGAAATTTCAAAGCAGTTTGGTGTTCCCAACAAGGAAATTTTAGAGGTTCTCACCAAGTACAACGTAACAGGCAAGAGCTACATGAGTTCTCTCGAAAACGAAGAGATGGATATTCTTTTGGAATACTATACTCAGAAGTCCGACAAGGGCGAAGATTTGGCAGCAATGCTCCGTGCTAATTTTGCTGCAGCAGAAGAAAAGAAGCCCCAAAAGGCTCAAAAGGAGAAGAACCAGACTGAAAAAGTTCAGGAAGAAGCTCCCATCGAGGAAAAATTTACACGCAAAAAAGAAGTCCGTTATGTTGACACACGAACAAACGCAGTTGACCTTGACCAGCAGCTTAAAACAGAAAAGGCTGAAAGTCTTGTTAATGTTCACATAAAGGACACAGAAACAAATAAGCAGAAGATTAAGAAAAACAAAAACAAGAACCCCAACCAGGGTAAGAAAAACCAGAGCATTGAAAACGTGCCCGATAAAAAGGCAAAGGAAAAGAAGCCGGAAAAGCTTCACGTTCTTATCCCCGATGAAATCACAGTCGGCGAGCTTGCAAAGGAATTGAAGTGCAGCCCTGTTGAAATTATCAAGAGATTGATGACACTTGGTGTAATGGCAACGGTTAACCAGGCAATCGGCTTTGACGAAGCAAGCATGATTGCTGAGGATATGGGCGCAGAAGTTGAAAGAGAAATTATTGTTACAGCAGAAGAAAAGCTCTTCAACGACACTCCCGACGACGAAAAGGATCTTCAGCCCCGTCCTCCCGTTGTTGTTGTTATGGGTCACGTTGACCACGGTAAAACAAGTCTTCTTGACTGTATCAGAAATGCTAACGTTACAGCAACAGAAGCCGGCGGCATCACACAGCACATCGGTGCTTACACAGTTACAGTTGACGACAAAAAGATTACTTTCCTTGACACACCCGGTCACGAAGCTTTCACTGCAATGAGACTCCGCGGTGCAATGGTAACTGATATTGCAATCATCGTAGTTGCAGCAGATGACGGTATCATGCCTCAGACTGTTGAAGCTATCAACCACGCAAAGGCGGCAGAAGTTTCCATTATTGTTGCAATCAACAAGATTGACCGTGAAGGTGCAAATCCCGACAGAGTAAAGCAGGAACTGACAGAACACGGTCTTGTTCCCGAAGAATGGGGCGGCGACACAGTATGTGTTGAAGTTTCCGCTAAGCAGAATATCGGCATTGACAACCTTCTTGAAATGCTTACTCTTACAGCAGAATTAAAGGAGCTTAAGGCTAACCCCAACCGTCAGGCAAAGGGTACAGTTGTTGAATCCAAGCTCGATAAGGGCAGAGGCCCCGTTGCTACTGTTCTTGTACAGAACGGTACACTTTACAACGGAGACATTATTGTTGCAGGTACTGCTGTGGGCAGAGTAAGAGCAATGACTGACCATAAGGGCAAGAAAATCAAGGACGCAGGTCCTTCCACTCCTGTTGAAATTATCGGTCTTTCCGAAACACCCGAGGGCGGCGACACCTTCTACGTAGTAGACGATGAAAGAGCCGCAAGAGAGGTTGTTGAAGCAAGAAAGCAGAAGATTAAGGACGAAAAAGTTAAGGCTGCCACAAAGGTGAGTCTTGACAACCTCTTTGACGTATTAAACGAAGGCAATATGAAGACACTTAATATTATTGTCAAAGCAGATGTTCAGGGCAGTGTTGAAGCAGTTAAGCAGTCTTTGGAAAAAATCAGCAACGATGAAGTGCGCGTAAAGGTTATTCACGGCGCAGTAGGTGCTATCACAGAAAGCGACGTTACACTTGCCGCTGCATCTTCCGCAATTATTGTAGGCTTTAATGTACGTCCCGACGCAGGTGCAAGAAGCGCCAGCGATACAAATGACGTTGACATCCGCACATACCGCATCATATACGAAGCTATCGAAGAAATAGAAGCTGCCATGAAGGGTATGTTGGCACCCAAATTCAGAGAAGCTGTTATTGGTCATGCTGACATCCGTGAAACATTCAAGGTTTCCGGTGTTGGTACAATTGCAGGTGCACACGTTAATGACGGTAAGATTGTGCGTAACTGCCAGGTTCGTATTGTTCGTGACGGTATTGTTATCCACGAAGGTATGCTTGCAAGCCTGAAGAGATTCAAGGACGATGCAAAAGAAGTTAATTCCGGCTACGAATGCGGCATGGCATTTGAAAACTATAACGACATCAAAGTTGGCGACAACGTAGAATGTTTTGTTATGGAAGAAATTAAGCAATTGTAAAATAAAACCCACAGCACGGGACACTCCCTACCCACAGCCAACCCTCATTTTCCGTTTTGTCACAAACAAAACGGAAAATGAATGAATGGGATTGTCGCTGTTCCTTTAAAAATTGTTGCAATTATCCAATCAAATTACACTAAAACCCACAAAATTAAAGGAATGATACCACTATGGCAAATTATCAAAGAACAGACAGAATATCCGAAGAAATTAAGAAGCATCTGTCCGATATTATCAGAGAGTTAAAAGACCCCAGAATTCCCCTTATGACAAGTGTTGTTTCCGTTTCGGTTACAAAGGATTTAAAATATGCCAAGGCATATATAAGTGTAATGGGCGACGATGAAACAAAAAAGGAAGCTATCAAGGGTTTAAAAAGTGCGGCGGGATTTATCCGCAGGGAAATAGGCAACCGCGTACTTTTGCGAGCACTTCCGCAGTTTAATTTTGAGCTGGATAACTCTATCGAACACGGTGCTCACATTAACGAGCTTTTACAGTCCGTTATTAAAAACACGCCTTCAGACGACGAAACTGAAGAGTAACTATAAAACGGGGCGAGGTTAATAACCTAATGTCATTAATTTAACTGCTCGCACATCCGAACCATTTCGGGACTGTCCCTACAGACATCCGCAGATGCCCTTTGGTTTGTCGTATCCCGACAAACCAAAGAGGGACTGTCCCAAATGGTTTTTCTTAGTTTAATGACATTGGTTAATAACCCGTCCGTTTTTAAATAATAAGCAAGATTAATTTTTAAGGAGCGATACCATGAATCCACTCTCCTATTTATTAACTCGAAAATCAGTAGCTCTTCTGCCCCATATCTCTGCAGACTGGGATGCATTGGGTTCCTGCATGGCTATCCGGGCATTGCTTCGGGACAAAGGCATCAAGGCAGACATTATTATGTCTGACCCACTCTCTGCTCATTTGGGATTTATGGAAACAGACGTGCTTATATATAACAGCGAAGAAAACTACAATTATGAAACTGTCTGCGGTGTAGATGCAAGTAATCTTGAAAGGCTGGGCGACAGGCAGGCTTTGTTTGATGCCTCGGCAGATAAGGTTTGGATTGACCACCATCTTGCCGACGAGGTTTATGCGCCTGTCAGCCGCGTTGAACCCACTCTTGGCGCAACAGCCGAAGTTATTTATGCCATGATGAAGGAGGAAAACATCCCTCTCACAAAAAAAGCGGCAGAATATCTCTATCTTGCCCTTGCATCAGATACAGGCTCGTTCCGCTACCAGAATACCACAGTATTATCGGCAGAACTTTTAGGAGCGATTATAGCTTGCAACGTGGACCTTGCCGCTCTTTCCAATGAGCTTTATTTTAACAGCACTTACTCCTTGGTGAAGCTTCGCGGCGAAGCTATCTGCACAATTGAACTGTTCTGCGATGGGAAAGTAGGCATAGCCTATATCACGAAGGACATGATGGAAAGAACCGGAGCCACAAGGAACGAAGCAGGAGCTCTTTCCGATGTACCGAGAAGCATCGGAACCGTGCTTGTTTCCGCAGTTATAAAAGAAGAAGACGACAATATGTGCAAAATAAGCTTCCGAAGCAAAGGGGAATACAACGTTGAAAAGATTGCATCCGTTTTTGGCGGAGGCGGTCACGAAAAAGCAGCAGGTGCAACAGTAAGCGGAAGTGTGGATGAGGTAAAAAACATTATTCTCCCCTACCTTGAAGAGGCGGTGAGGTAATGCGGGGCATCGTCATTATGGACAAACCTGAGGGGGTCACCTCGTTCAAGGCTTTGGGCCTCATAAAAAAAGCTTACGGCACAAAAAGAGTTGGTCACACAGGCACTCTTGACCCTGACGCAACCGGAGTATTGCCAGTTCTGGTAGGGAACGCAACCCGTGCCGCAGAGATGATTGTTGCAACCGATAAGGAGTATGTAACAAAAATCTGCTTAGGTGTAAAAACTGACACTCTTGACATGTCGGGCAAAATAATTGAAGAGAGGCCTGTAAATGTTACCCATGAAGATATACAAAAAGCTGTAAATTCTTTTGTGGGTGACATTGAGCAGATACCCCCTATGTACTCTGCAATCAGCATTGACGGACAAAGGCTTCATCAGCTTGCCAGACAGGGCATAGAAGTTGAGCGCAAACCCAGACCCGTCACAGTCTATGAAATTGAAATTCTGGATATTGATTTGCCGCATATAACCCTTAGGGTTTCGTGCTCTAAAGGCACTTATATACGAACATTGGCTGACGATATAGGTCAAAGCCTCGGTACATTGGCAGCAGTGGAAACACTGCGCCGCACAAAAACAGGCATCTTTACACTTGAAAATGCCCACTCCCCTCAAGAAATAGCCGAAAACCCTGAGGGCTGCATCCTTCCTCTGGACTATGCTTTTATGGATTACCAGGCAATACAGCTTGACGAGCGGATGAGCAAAATGGTAAAAAACGGTGTGCCATGCTATTATAACAAGCACCAAGGGGAGACCTTGCGTGTTTATGATTTTCAGGAAGAGTTTATAGCTCTTTCAAAAGTTATTGAAATTGACGGCAGATATTGCCTTAAAATGATTAAGGGGTTTTACTGATGATTAAATCCGTATGCGCTCTGGGATTTTTTGACGGTGTACACGAAGCACATTCCCGCCTTTTAAAGGAGTGTGTAGCCTATGCAAAAACACACGGGTTAAAAAGTGTTGCATTAACTTTTGACAAATCTCCGGCAGAATACTTTGGTAAAAAAATAAAATATCTGACCACTCTTGCCCAAAAAGAGGAGCTTATGAAAGGTCTTGGCATTGACGAGGTAGTAATACTCCCCTGCCACAGTAAAATGCTCTCCCTCTCCCCGGAGGATTTTATCGACAGTATTTTAGTGGACAAGTTGTCAGCTTCTGCATTGTTTTGCGGATTCAACTATACCTTCGGCAAGGGAGCATTAGGCAACACAGACACCTTAAGAGAGCTTTGCAACAAACGCAACATAGACCTTTACGTTATGCCCTGCTTGACAGGATACGGGGTAACGGTATCCAGCAGCGAAATACGTGCCGCGCTGGCAAGAGGCGATATTGCCCTGGCAAACAATCTTCTGACGCGACCTTTTGAAATACGCGGCAAGGTGGAAGAAGGCAAAAAGCTGGGCAGGCAATTAGGCTTTCCTACGGTAAACATTTATCCCGACGCAAACTTGCCCGAGCTGCCATATGGGGTGTATGCCACAAAAACCGTTGTAAACCATAAGGAATACATGTCAGTTACAAATATAGGCATAAATCCAACCGTAAACGATAAAACTCTTCGGATTGAAACATACATCGAAGGTTTTGAGGGCAACCTTTATCAACAACTTATAACCGTAAAATTTTATAAGTTTATTCGTGCAGAAAGAAAGTTTTCCTCTGTGGAAGATTTAAAATTTCAGATTGCAGAGGATAAAGAAAATGCAATAAATTATTTAAAAGAGCTTCACTGATGTGAAGCTCTTTTAATATATTGTATAGAAAGGAATGATATTATGCCTTGTCCCATAGCACGGGAGTGTCCAACCAATTCTCTTCCCTACATTATCCGCGAAGGAGACACCTTATATAAAATTGCAATTTCTTACTCAACAACTGTTGAAGCAATCCTTGCAGCCAACGTCAATCTGAATCCATACAACCTCAACATTGGGCAAATTATATGCATCCCTCTGCCCAACGAAGACTACCCTTCCTGCCGTACAACGAACTATTATATTGCGCAGGAGGGCGACACTTTTTATTCCATCAGCCGCCGCTTCGGGGTTGATGTTGACGAACTCACCAATGCCAACATGGGTGTGCGTCCGGAAAATATTTTTACGGGAATAATACTTTGCGTACCCATAGCCCCAAGCCCTGTGTGTATAAAAATAAAATCCGACGGAAGCCGGATACAGGTTATTCAAAAAAGCACAGGGAATGTGGTCACCTATAAAAGCCGTATTAATTCCGATTCCGTTCTTGTCAGCGAAGAATATATTTTAACAAAAAAGCGCCTTGAAGCAGGAAGTGTGGAAGGTGCAAAAGAAATTTTATTCTCCCCTTTTGAATTAGGCATACGGGGCAAAAGCAAAATGCGTGATGCCACAGGAATTTTTATTGAAACAGATAATAAATCCATGCTTGAAATTTTCAACATCTGCCCGGTAGGCACAATAATGGAGGTGGAAGCATGAGTTGCCCCATAGGTTCAGCCCCTTACGAAATCCGCCCCGGCGATACCTTAAGCGCTATATCGGAACGTTTTGGGATACCTCTTTCCGACATACTGCTTTTAAATCCATTTGTTAATCCGGAAGATTTACAGGTAGGTCAAATTATTTGCTTAGGAACGGTCAGCCGCCCCACAATCCCCTGCGAAAGCGGAAATTATTACGTGGTCCGTCGGGGCGATAGTATATATTCCATTGCTCAAGCCTTTGAAATTACCTCCAGCGATATTTTTGCCGCCAATCCCGGTCTAACGGAAAACCTTATGATAGGGCAAATTTTGTGCATACCTTCAAACCCTGTAAGACTGGAATTTCGAGTAAATGTTGCCGCAAAAAAGCTGTCTGTATACCGCAACGGTTTAATAATAAAAGAATACCCAATTGCAACGGGCAAAGAGGAAACCCCCACACCCTTAGGTGTGTTCACAGTAATAAACAAGCAGCTTGACCCCGGCGGTCCATACGGCACCCGTTGGCTTGGTCTTTCCATAAAAGGCTACGGCATACACGGTACAAACGACCCTTCTTCCATAGGAACCGCCGCATCAAACGGATGCATACGAATGTTCAACAGAGACATTGAAGAGCTCTTTGACATTACCAACACAGGCACGGTGGTAAGAATATTGCCATGAAAAAAGACCTCCGAAAGTATATGCTTTCAGAGGTCTTTTGCTTAGTCCTTTTTCACATGTACGTCCATCTGAGGATAGGGTATTTCAATGCCTGCCGCATCAAATGCCTTCTTCATCTTTTCGTTGATGTCGAAGTATACAGACCAGTAGTTTTCTGTTTTTGTCCATACACGCACAGCAAAGTCAACACTGCTTTCTCCATGCTTGGAAACAAAAATATCAACCTTTTTGTCTTCCAGGATATTTTCCGTGTTGGCAATAACGTAATCAATAACTTTTTTAACCTTATCTATGTCGGAGGAATAGGATACAGAAAATGTGAAATCAACTCTTCTTGTGTCCATCTGGTTAACGGCTGTAATGGTGGAGTTCATAAGAGTGCCGTTAGGAATAATAACTCTTTTGTTGTCACCTGTGAGAAGTGTTGTATAGAAAATACCGATTGCTTCAACAGTACCCTCAACGCCGCCTTCAATTATATAGTCACCTATTTTGAAAGGCTTAAGAATAATAATTATGATACCGCCTGCAAGGTTACTGAGACCGCCCTGGAGCGCAAGACCTATTGCAACACCGCAGGAGGCAATAACCGTTGTAACGCTTGTAAGAGGCACACCCAACATGCCGATTGCCGTGATAAACACAATTGCTTTAAGAGCAATGTTTATAACACTTTTTAAAAAGGTTTGTGCTGTGGGGTCTATAGACTTGAACACACGAGATTTTGTCATCGCTTTTACAAGAAACTGTACAAGCTTAATTCCGATGCCTGAGATTAAAAGTGCGGCAATAATTTTTCCGCCCATGCTTATAGAAAATTCAGTTAAAGTAGTTAAAATCTGCTGTAAATCCATTTTTTGTTCCTCCGTTCAATTCTAAAAGAAGCCGCACATGGCGACTTCTTTTAGTTGGTACCTTATAAGCCGCGTGCTTCCTTTACCGCCTGCACAAAAGCCTTTGCCTTTTCGGTAATGGCCTTGTAATCTCCGGTTGCTGCGCCGCCTGTTAATGCGCCGCCGGCACCTACTGCACAAGCACCTGCCTTAATCCATTCACCAACGTTACTAACGTCAACACCGCCTGTGGGCATCATTTTAGCCTGAGGAAGGGGCCCCTTTATAGCCTTTAAAATCTTGGGACCGAAAGCTTCGCCGGGGAATACCTTAACAATGTCAGCACCTGCTTCCATAGCCGTAACAACTTCTTTAATTGTCATAGCGCCGGGCATGCAGGGGATGCGGTAACGGTTACAAAGCTTAACTGTCTCTGCATCAAAGCAGGGGCTTACAATGTACTGAGCACCGCTTAATATAGCAATTCTTGCAGTTTCTGAATCAAGCACTGTGCCTGCACCAAGAATCATGCTTCCGTCGGAATATTCCTTTGCAAGGTCTTCAATAACATGATGTGCCATAGGAACTGTGAATGTAAGCTCAATTGCAGGCACACCGCCTTCCATACAAGCATCGGCAATTCTCTTTGCCTTTTCGCCGTT
>CAZRZU010000036.1:10645-15664 GCA_964604615.1 uncultured Oscillospiraceae bacterium | reverse complement strand
GTTAAGTTCATCGACCTTACTCGTGAACAGCAGCTTGACGTTATCGCAAGAACTTGCCATGAAAGACTGTAATATTGGATTAGTCCATGCACATGAAACATTCGGGGCCGTTGACGGCCCCGGTGTTCGTTATGTGGTATTTTTACAGGGCTGTGCAATGCGTTGTAAGTATTGCCACAATCCCGAAACATGGGCGGAAAACGGCGGCGAATGGAAGGCTGAAACATGGAATGTGAAAGACCTTTTTGATAAGGTTTACCGTTACAAAAACTATTGGGGCAAGAACCTTGATAAGGGCGGCATTACCGTCTCGGGCGGTGAGCCTTTGCTCCAGAAAGAGTTTGTAACAGAATTTTTTAAGCTGGCAAAGACTAAGGGTGTACATACAACTCTTGATACTTCCGGTCAGCCCTTTAAAGAAGATGATGACTATCTTGAGGCTTTTGATGAGCTGTTAAAGGTTACAGACCTTGTTATGCTTGATTTAAAGGCTTTTGACGGTAAGCTTCATAAAGAGCTTACAGGCTGTGATAACGAAAATATTCTCGCTATGGCAAGGTATCTTTCTGACAAAGGTGTTCCCATGTGGATAAGACGTGTTCTGGTGCCCGGTGTTACCGACAGCGAGGAAGATTTGACAAAAACAGCTGAGTTTATTAAAACTCTCAAAACGGTTGAAAAGGTTGAAGTTCTTCCGTATCATACGTTGGGTCTTTTTAAGTGGGCAAAGCTTAATTTGCCGTATCCTCTTGAGGGTGTAAGGTCACCAAGCAAAGAGGAAGTTGAAAAGGCTGAAAAAATTCTTGGAATAAGATAAATAACCCCCTTTTTGCGTTGCAAAAGGGGGTTTGTCTTATAATTACAGAAAAGAGAAAAGGGGTTGTAAAAACACTAATTGTTTTTTACAACCCCTTTTTCAGGTTATGTTTTACTGTAATGAACGGAATGCTTCAACCGCATCCCAGTAAATATTGTCAGCTCCGAAAGATGCCACAAAACCGCAGTCTGTAAGATGCTTTTCAACCTTTGTCTGCAAGCCTGTAATAAGAAGGCGAATGTTTTTGTCACTGCATTCCTTTGCCACAGCTTCAAGCTCAGTAACTGCGCTGTCATCAACATAAGGAACACCGCGCATGGAAAGAATAATTGTGTTTGTGTCTTCGGGCATTTCGCTAAGTGCGTTTATAACCTTGTCCTGCGTTCCGAAGAAGAGGGGACCTGCAAGGTACACAACGCGGACACGTACATCTTCGGAAATGGTAATACCCTTACCTTCCAGCTTTTTGTTGTCAACGTCGCTTATCTTAAGATAAAGCTCTGTGTTCTTTACAACAAATACGAGCATAGCAAGAAGAACACCGATAATAATTGCAATTGTAAGGTCAAATACAACTGTCGCAATCATGGTAGTTAAGAACTGAAGAATGGAGAAGTAAAGTTTGTTTTTGAAAATGTGCTTTATTTCGTGCCATTCGTTCATTCTCCATGCTGTTACCATAAGAACGCCTGCAAGTGCCGCCAAAGGAATACGACTCATAACAGGACCTAAAAGGAACATTGCAAGAAGCAATGTTACAGAATGAAATACACTGACAAGTCTTGTAACACCGCCGGATTTAATGGCAACAGATGTACGTGCAATAGCACTTGTTGCGGGAACACCGCCGAAGAGAGGAATAACAATGTTGCCTATACCCTGAGCAATAAGCTCACGGCGGGCATCCATTTTTTCGCCCTTCATTTTACCTGCGCTTGCACCACAAAGAAGTGACTCAATCATGCCAAGTGCCGCAATGGAAATTGCAGGAGAGATGAGAGCGGATATTTTAGTTGAATCAATGCCTGCGGTAAGTAAGCCGTTTTTGCTTACAAGAGATGAAGGAATTGTGCCAACCTCTGTTATTACGGGTGTGGGGTTCATAATCATATTAACTACAAGCGCAATAATAATTCCCATAAGCGAAGAGGGGATGATAGCATTGAGCTTTTTGGGGTAAATAAGCATAATTACAACTACCAAGGCTCCGTAGAACAATGTTGTCATGTCAACAGGGAAGCCTAACTCTCCATAGCTTAAAAGCTTTTCAACAGCATTTTCTCCAACACTTGTTGTGCCAAAGAAATTGTCAATCTGCCCCAAAGCTATTGTAATTGCAATACCCGAGGTAAAGCCTGTAATAACAGGTGCAGGAATAAACGACACAAGGTTACCAAGCTTAAAAATGCCTGCAAGGAGAAGAATTATACCCGAAAGGAGACCTGCAATAAGCACACCCTGGATGCCGTAAGAGGCACTAATGCCCATAAGAATTGCCGCCATAGCACCGGTGGGACCCGAAATCTGGTATGATGCACCGGAAAGCAAGCCCATAATTATACCGGCAAAAATAGCAGTAATAAGACCCGACTGTGCATCTGCACCTGAGGAAACACCGAAGGCAAGAGCCAAGGGAAGTGCAACTGCGGCAACGGTTAAGCCGGCCATTGCATCCTTTGCAAGCTTGCTGCCGTTATAACCCGAAAACTCGCTTTTAAGGTCGGATATGTACTTTTTAATCATAACTATTCCAGCTTTCTATTTTTTTATTTTAACAACCTTATACATTATAAAACTTTATGCAAAATATGTAAATATGCAAATTGCAAAAAAATACATATTTTGTATGGTTATTTTTATTGAAAAAATTTGAAAAAAGGTGTAAAATAAATGCATACAGTATTATTAGAAGGAGAACACTATGAAATCTCTTCGTGAATTATATAAAATAGGCAGAGGCCCATCAAGCAGTCACACAATGGGACCTGAGAGGGCATGTAAATTTTGCAAAAATAAATATAATGATGCGGATAAGTTCAAGGTTGTGCTCTATGGCTCACTTGCCAAAACAGGTGAGGGGCATGGTACTGACCGTGTAATCAGAGAGACCCTTGCACCGTGCAATGTAGAGCTTGTGTTTGACTATGAAACAAATCAGTTGCCGCATCCCAATACAATGGATGTGCATGCATACAAAAATGGGGTTGAAATAGGCCGCGAACGTGTTCTCAGTGTGGGAGGCGGTATGATTGATATCCTTAACGAAAGCTCGGTTATTTCCCGCGACGTGTACCGCTTTACCAAGTTCTCTCAGATAAGCGAATACTGTAAAAAGCACGACATGCGCCTTTGGGAATACGTAAGAGAAGAAGAGGGCAACGAAATATTTTCACATCTTGCTTTAATCTGGGATGCAATGAAAGAAAGTGTCAAGCGCGGCATAAAAACTGAGGGAATACTTCCCGGTGGTCTTGAAGTGCAGCGAAAGGCAAAGAAGCTTTTTAATACACGTCATATTGACGAAACTGTACAGACTAAGGAAAACCGTCTTGTCTGTGCATATGCTTTTGCCGTAAGCGAGGAAAATGCGGCGGCAGGAACTATTGTAACTGCGCCTACCTGCGGCAGTGCAGGGGTGCTTCCGGCAGTTTTGTACTACCAGCAGGAATTAAGAGGCTTCAGTGATGAAGAGGTTGTAAAGGCACTTGCTACGGCAGGTATTGTGGGCAATGTTATAAAAACAAATGCATCCATATCAGGTGCAGAATGCGGTTGCCAGGCAGAAATCGGCTCTGCCTGCTCAATGGCTGCGGCAGCTTTGGGTGAGCTTTTTGGATTAAGTCTGGACGAAATTGAATATGCAACAGAAATTGCAATGGAGCATCACCTGGGCTTGACCTGTGACCCGGTGGGAGGCTTGGTACAGATACCGTGTATAGAACGTAATGCCGTAGCCGCTATGCGCGCCATAAATGCAGTAAGCCTTGCAAACTTTTTGAGCGAAACGCGTAAAATATCCTTTGACCTTGTTGTTGAAGTTATGTATGAAACAGGAAAGGATTTGAAAAGGCGCTACCGCGAAACAAGTGAAGGCGGTTTGGCAAAGCTTTATAAAACAATGCAAAGTGCAGAATAACTCCCAGCGACCGGTTAATTTCCGGTCGCTTTTAATTTTACTTCTTTGTGGAAACTGCACAAAAACTTAAAAAAACTGATGAAAAAACTAACAAAATTGTATAAAAATATTGACAAGAAAATAAAACTGTGATTTAATGTAGTTATAAGATAAGACTCGTTAAATACGAGAAATCTTAATCAAAAAAAAGAAAGAAGAGGATGAAACATGAAAAAGTTACTTAGTATCATTTTGGCGGTTGCAATGATTTTTGCTCTTGCAGCATGTGGCGGAGAAACAGTAGTTGACGACCCCACAGAAGGTACAGCATTAATCAAAGTTGGTATTATCAACAATGACCCCAACGAATCCGGTTACCGTACAGCTAACGATGCTGACATGAAGCGCGTATTCTGCGAAGAAAACGGCTACGATGCTTCTTTCGCATACTCCCTTAAGAACGATGAACAGATTGCAGCAGCTCAGAAGTTTATTCAGGACGAAGTTGACTATTTGTTAATCTCAGCTGCCGGCACAGCAGGTTGGGATACAGTTCTTCAGGATGCTCAGGCTGCAGGTATTCAGGTTATTTTGTTTGACCGTACAATCGATGCTGATGAAAGCTTGTATGTAGCATCTATCGTTTCCGATATGGCTCTTGAAGGTGAAACGGCTGTTGATTGGCTTGCTTCTCAGAACCTTGAAACTTATAACGTAATCCATATCCAGGGTGTTATGGGTAGTGCAGCTCAGATCGGCCGTACAGGCGCTCTTGACACAATGGTTGCAGAAAACGAAAACTGGAATCTTGTAACACAGCAGACAGCTGAATGGAATGCTGAAACAGCTCAGCAGATCGTTCAGGCAGTTATCGACTCCGGTAAGGAATTTAACGTTATCTATGCTGAAAACGATGACATGGCTAAGGGTGCAGTTGCAGCTCTTGATGCAGCAGGTATTACACATGGTGTTAACGGCGACGTTATTATCATGGGCTTTGACTGCAATAAGTGGGCTCTTGAAGAACTCCTTGCAGGCAACTGGAACTATGACGGTCAGTGCAACCCCTTCCAGGCTGATTATATCC